>JALFTM010000268.1 GCA_022788345.1 Bacteroidales bacterium | reverse complement strand
GATGGGGGCATGCACATCGACACGCTTTTCATTATAAGCGATGATGGCTTCTTCAGGACCATAGAAAGTAAGACCTGAGCCAAGCGCACCCGGACGCATCTTGGTGATATAGTAAAGTCCGAGCACCATGTCCTGCGAAGGCACAGCGATAGGCGCACCATTGGCAGGGTTGAGGATATTGTGGCTTTGGAGCATCAAGATTTGTGCTTCCATGATGGCCTCATTGCTCAAAGGCAAGTGAACAGCCATTTGGTCACCATCGAAGTCGGCATTAAAGGCCGTACATGCGAGAGGGTGAAGCTGGATGGCCTTGCCTTCGATAAGGACGGGCTGGAAAGCTTGAATACCCAAACGGTGAAGAGTCGGAGCACGGTTGAGAAGGACGGGGTGACCTTTCATCACGAACTCAAGAATTTCCCAAATGCGAGGGTCGCGGCGGTCAACAAGGCGCTTGGCACTCTTAACGGTCTTAGCAAATCCGCGCTCGATGAGTTTGCGGATAATGAAAGGCTTATAGAGCTCTGCGGCCATGAGTTTTGGCAAGCCGCACTCACCCATTTTAAGTTCAGGACCTACAACAATAACGGAACGGGCTGAATAGTCGACACGCTTACCGAGGAGGTTCTGACGGAAACGTCCCTGCTTACCTTTGAGATAGTCGGAAAGCGACTTGAGCGGACGATTGTTCTCACTCTTCACAGCGTTGCTCTTACGGCTATTGTCGAAGAGACTGTCTACGGCCTCTTGCAACATACGCTTCTCGTTGCGGAGAATCACATCGGGTGCTTTGATTTCGAGCAAACGCTTGAGACGGTTGTTGCGAATGAGCACACGGCGATAGAGGTCGTTCAAATCTGAAGTTGCGAAACGACCACCATCGAGGGCGACGAGTGGGCGCAAGTCGGGAGGTGTCACAGGGAGCACACGGATCATCATCCATTCAGGACGATTCACATCTTTACTTCCACGGAACGCTTCTACAACTTGGAGACGCTTGAGAGCATCGTTCTTACGTTGCATAGACGTGTCAGAGTTGGCACGGTCACGCAATTCATAAGAGAGTTCATCAAGATTGATGCGACAGAGCAATTCATAAATAGCTTCTGCACCCATCTTGGCGATGAACTTGTTGGGGTCGCTGTCTTCGAGATATTCATTGCTCTCTGGCACTTTAGCCAGCAAGTTTTGATACTCGTCTTCCGTGAGCACATCGTTCACAGCGCAATCGTCGGCAAGGACACCGGGCTGAATAACAACGTAACGCTCATAATAGACAATCATTTCAAGCTTCTTCGTGGGGATGCCAAGAAGATAGCCCACCTTGTTGGGAAGCGAACGGAAATACCACACATGGGCTACAGGCACAACGAGATTGATGTGTCCTGCGCGCTCACGGCGCACTTTCTTCTCTGTCACTTCCACACCACAACGATCGCAGACAATGCCTTTATAGCGGAGACGCTTGTACTTACCGCAATAGCATTCATAGTCTTTCGTTGGACCGAATATGCGTTCGCAGAACAAGCCATCGCGTTCGGGCTTATAGGTACGATAGTTGATGGTCTCTGGTTTGAGAACCTCACCATAAGAGTTGCTCTGAATTTCTTCGGGGGAAGCCAAACCGAGCGTAATCTTAGTGAAATTACTCTTTATCTTGTTTTCTCTTTTGAAAGCCATAATCCTATTATTATATAAGGAAGGGAAATTGCAATAATCCTTAGTCGAGCTTCACGCTCAAGCCCAAGCCACGCAGCTCATGGAGCAATACGTTGAGCGATTCGGGAATACCTGGCGTTGGGAGAGGATCGCCCTTAACGATGGCCTCGTAGGCTTTAGAACGACCCACCACATCGTCAGACTTGATGGTAAGGATTTCTTGCAGAATGTGCGATGCACCGAAGGCCTCAATGGCCCACACTTCCATTTCTCCGAAACGCTGACCACCAAAGTGGGCCTTACCGCC
>JALFTM010000267.1 GCA_022788345.1 Bacteroidales bacterium | reverse complement strand
GGCATAGTGTTCATAGAGGTCCATTTTGCGGGCCTCCTTACGATCGATATAATCCGTGGCTTTGAAGTTCTTCACTTCACAAGCAAATGTCGTCTTCAAACCCTCGGTATTGAAGTGTGTGATGGGAGCTGCACCGCTCTTACCATTGATTACGCTTTCCCAAGCTTCGGCAACACTATTGCCAACAGGAGTAATAGCACCAAGACCGGTTACAACAACTCTTTTCAGTTCCATATTGAAGTAAAAGGGAGAAAGAGATTTTTTATTAGAGGATATAAAAGGAGAGAGTATCTGTTTGTTTTGTCTGCGCAAGTCTATTCTGAACATCGCACATCGTTGGGGCTATTTTATTTCACCACGTATCTAAGAATGTATGGACACCAACTTGACAAATTCGCCCCTAAGGAACAAATACAAAAACAAGGTTGATAAGCAGACGGGAGCAATAGAACTTTCCTACAAGCCCATACACCAACGATGTATGCAACGTGTAGCAGAGCCCTTCGATATAACTTCCGGCCGACTGCTTATCAACCCCTATTCAATGTCGAGCATCGACAATTGATCAAGCGAGTTATGGGGAGCTTAACAACTAAGGCTTCCCACAACTTCAGCTACGGGCAGTGGCCCGAGCCTCTATGCTTACTTGTGAGACTCTACGTAGCTGATGGCGTCGCCAACAGTTTGGATATTCTTAGCCTCATCATCAGGAATGCTGATACCGAACTCCTTCTCGAAGTCCATGATGAGTTCTACTGTGTCAAGAGAGTCAGCACCGAGGTCCTGAGTGAAGTTAGCACTTTCATTTACTTCTGCTGCATCAACGCCGAGCTTATCAACGATGATTTCCTTCACCTTAGCTGCAATTTCAGACATAATGTTTCTTTATTAGTTAGTTGAAGTTGTAATAAAATTCTACGTGCAAAATTAGGTGGAAATTCTCGTACCACCAAATTTTATACACACTTTTTTAACTGCTGTGCAGTAAAACTATCATCCAAAAGCCCTTTGAGCCACCTGTCCGTAAAAAAGAAGCATAAATTCTTGGCACATTCAAAATAAATATCTAACTTTGCTCTCGCTAAGCCCAGATGGCGGAATCGGTAGACGCGCTGGTCTCAAACACCAGTAGGGAAACCTGTGCCGGTTCGACCCCGGCTCTGGGTACAAGTAAGGAAGCTAAGTGACGTATCACTTAGCTTCCTTTTTGTTGCGCAATACCTTAAGCATAAACGTTAAGCGCTCATCGGGATAGTCAAATAGATAGAAAACACACAACAAGCGCTCTAAACGCACCCATCCCCATCGCTACCATTTCTATCTCCGAGACTAAATCCCTTTCATACCTCCTCATTCTCAACACATCCTAAGGCGCATCCCTTTTATGGCCGTCACTTACACCGAATTGTAAAAAGAATACCGAAAAACAAGGACAACTCTTTTAACATCGCCTTACTTTTTTTATTGCCCGCTTATTGGACACATGGAGCGATGGCGCAGGGAGAAACAACAAGTGGAGGACTTGTTTCTTCGGCAAGCGCAGGAAGTTTTTCCAGCAGGCGCAGGAC
>JALFTM010000266.1 GCA_022788345.1 Bacteroidales bacterium | reverse complement strand
AAATTAGTACTTAACTCAACTGTTTTCGTTCAGCCAAACGAGTAAAGATGAGCTTGCTCAAGCTTTGCCGTGGCGAGAAAACGTCTGTTGTTAAACAAACTTTTTGATTATGTCACAAATACATGCTAATGTTTTGGCGTTAATTGGTCAAACGCCATTGGTAGAGCTGACCAACATAGCTCGCTCTCAAAATCTCTCAGTCCGTATAGCGGTGAAGGTAGAACGTACAAATCCGGGCGGAAGTGTCAAGGACCGCATTGCCTTGGCCATGATTGAGGATGCCGAAACCCGCGGTTTGCTCCGTCCGGGAGGCACTATCATCGAAGCCACCAGTGGCAACACTGGCGTGGGACTTTCGCTCGTAGCTGCCGTGAAAGGCTATCGGGCCATCTTGGTGATGCCTGAAACGATGAGTGAAGAACGCCGTAAACTTTTGAGTGCCTATGGCGCAGAACTGGTGCTGACACCGGGTGCAGAGGGCATGAAAGGCGCGCTCCGCAAGGCGGATGAATTGCTTGCCAGCACAGAGGGTGCCGTAATTCTCGGCCAATTCGACAATGGCGCGAACCCTGCTCGCCATCATATCACAACGGGAGAAGAAATTTGGAACGACACAGACGGCACGGTCGATATCTTTGTGGCAGGCGTGGGCACTGGAGGCACAGTTAGTGGCGTGGGCAAGGCTTTGAAAGCCCATAACTCTGCCGTTCGCGTTGTGGCAGTAGAACCTGCGGCTTCCCCTGTGCTCAGTGGCGGAGAGCCCGGCAAGCACAAAATTCAAGGGATTGGCGCAGGCTTTGAACCTCAAAATTTTGATCGCAGCGTGGTGGACGCTATCACCACTGTAACAGACGACGAGGCCATTGCCGCTGCCCAGCTTTTGGCGCGCACCGAAGGTTTGTTGGTTGGCATCTCATCGGGCGCTGCTCTCCATGCTGCCCTCATAGAAGCACGCCGTCCAGAAAACGCCAACAAACTCATTGTGGCCGTTCTCCCCGACACAGGCGAGCGCTACCTCTCAATGGGCGTGTTATAAACGTTACAAACGATGTCGTTTGGGGACTTTCCAACAGGAAGTCCCACCGCTTGACAGCCCACTTTCTCTTGTTCACAAAAGTTGAACTTTAGACAAGAATTACGGGAAGCGCAGGAAGAAAATTCTTCCTGCGCTTCCCGTAATTTCTAATTGCGCTTCCCCGAAAACCGAGAGACGCTGACTATTTCTGCGCTTAAGTGCTACTACAAACGTGAGACTTGCGAGAGGCCTTCCCTCTCTTCTCGCACCCAGCAAAACTTTCGGGGCAAGGGCATATGTCCTACATACAGATTGTAGAAAAATACTTTACCGACTGTCAGATCTTCAACGCATCTTGCAAAAACTACATTAAACGGTAGCCTCAATCGCACGCTCCACCATCGCCTTTGCTTCGGCAAGCAAAGCTCCTGCTTCTCTACGCAACGCAAAACTCTTGGACACCTGCTCCGAGAGTTTTTGTTGTATATCGGGAGGTAGGATAGGGATAACGACTTGCTCTATCTCTGAGGGTTTCCAGTGCTGAATGATTGAGCCTCCTGCATCTCGTTCTGCTTGCATCTTAACAATCGGAGAGTTCAGTACGAGGGTGAGGTAATCGGGTAATATCTCCTTTTCTTTCACCGAGAGGTGCAGGATAGCTCCTGAGGTTATCACATCCATATCAGTCTCTACCTTATAGGCTATGCCTACACTGCCATCTTTGGAGAGCAAGATGGTATCCTTTTGAGGGCGAGGGGCTGTCGCATAGGTCGCTCTATCTAAGCAAACACTCGGTGTTTCCAAGCCAAACTTATTGAGGTCTGACACACGAACAAAGGGTATTCCCTCTGTTTGATAGGCATCACTACCAGGCTCAATAGA
>JALFTM010000265.1 GCA_022788345.1 Bacteroidales bacterium | reverse complement strand
CATCGCCTCAACGTTTGACGAACCAGCTTCGCACCATGTAAAAATAGCTGGTCTCGTTCTCGAAAAAGCCAAACGCATGGTTGAATGTGGCCACGATGTAGTCATTTTCCTCGACTCCATTACCCGCTTGGCACGCGCTTACAATACCGTTGCTCCCACTTCAGGCAAGGTGCTCACAGGTGGTGTCGATGCCAACGCCTTGCAAAAACCCAAACGCTTCTTTGGTGCTGCACGCAACATCGAAGGTGGTGGGTCGCTGACCATCATTGCCACAGCACTTATCGACACTGGTTCGAAGATGGACGAAGTCATCTTTGAAGAGTTCAAGGGTACAGGCAACATGGAACTTCAACTCGAACGCGCTATTGCCAACAAGCGCATCTTCCCTGCGGTCAACTTGGTGGCTTCAAGCACACGCCGTGACGACTTGCTTATGGAGGCTTCAACTGTAAATCGTATGCACATTCTCCGCAACTACATTGCAGATATGAACCCCATGGAAGCCATTACAGATGTGCGCCGTCGCCTCGAAGCAACGCGCAATAACAATGAGTTCATTTTGTCGATGAACAGTTGAACCTTGTCTCAGCAATATAGCAAAGGAGAGATTACAATCTTGTAATCTCTCCTTTCAATAGCTAAAGTTGGCACATAAAACATTGAACTATGCTCCAACATAAAAACAAAAGGTGGATCTATCTTTTGGCCATCCTTTCTCTACTTATAGGTGGTTTTATCTACTATACTTTCGACCCTTCTGTTAAAGGAACTTTCTTTCCTCGTTGTCTTTTCCTACAACTAACAGGCTACAAATGTCCGGGGTGTGGGTCGCAACGGGCTTTACACGCACTCTTGCACGGCGATCTACAAGAGGCTTTTAGTCAGAATGCTTTTCTACTAATTAGTATCCCCGTTGTGCTTTTCTTATTTGTGGCCAAATGGCAGCGTTTTCATCATCCGAAGCTCTATCATTTTGCAACAAGTCGTTGGGTCATTTATCCCCTCTTCATCGCAACGATCGCTTGGTGGATTGGACGCAACATTTGCTAACGACACCACGAGCATATCGCCACGATGTCCGTCACTTTCGATGCTGAAACCAAGCCTTTATTCGACGCCATCCTTCCACGCCAACAATGGCAAGACCTGTATACTGAAAGGTTTTAGCTAATCCAAAGAAACAAGCCCATACAGCACCTTTCATCCAGTTATCTTCCACCAAGAAAGGCAAAGTAAAGGATAAAATATAGCATGGTACACAAAGTCCCATAACTATAGCTCCCGTTCGGAAAGAAAGGCAAGAAAGCCAATAACGAATTTGTAATATACCTCTACGTAGCGTATTTCTCATTACATTCCAAAGTTACCTTATTTAATACAAGCGACAACCTCGCTCTCATTGAAGTTCAAAACACCTTCAACTTCTCCTCTTGCCTCATTAACCTTCTTTCCAACTAATGGAACCTTGTGCGTGGCTCCCATACGATACCACTCGTACTCCACGTCTATATGCCCTAAATCAAGTGCACGAATACCTTGTTTAGCTAAGTCATAGGCCAATACTGTCGCAGTCATACCGAGTGCAAGCACTACTAAGCGTCCTGCACTATGGGACTGTGTCGTTGCGAGAATTTCATCATACTTATCAAACGCATTACAAGCTGGACAAAGAATACGCTTAATGCTTCTAACATTACTAAAAAGGTCATTCCCTA
>JALFTM010000264.1 GCA_022788345.1 Bacteroidales bacterium | reverse complement strand
ACAAGCTCAATGCGACAACTTGGAGTAGTGGCAGGGCAAAGCGGGTCAAGGTCTCGGAGACCTTCTCCGAAGAGAAGGATGCTGTGAAATTCCTTAGTGCTGTTTTCATTATAGTGCAAGTGAAAACCTCAAAGAGGTATGGTTACCTTAATAACTCTTACAACTCAGCCTCTTTCAAGCGTTCGGCATTCTCGGCGATGGTGAGTTTGTCGATACATTCTTGTATATCACCGTCCATAAAGGCGGAGAGGTTATAGATTGTATAGTTGATGCGATGGTCGGTGATGCGCCCTTGTGGATAATTGTAAGTACGGATTTTTGCCGAGCGGTCGCCTGTGGAAACGAGGCTCTTGCGACGAGAGGCAATGTCGTCCACATATTTTTGATGCTCCTTGTCATATATGAAAGTACGGAGGCGTGCCAAAGCACGTTCTTTGTTCTTTGGCTGGTCGCGGGTCTCGGTACACTCAATAAGAATTTCCTCTACTTCGCCCGTGTTGGGATTCTTCCAGTTATAGCGCAGACGTACACCAGACTCCACCTTGTTCACGTTCTGACCACCTGCACCGCTGGAACGGAAAGTGTCCCACTTAATTTCGCCCTCATTGATCACTACATCGAAAGCCTCGGCTTCGGGGAGTACAGCTACGGTTGCAGCAGAAGTGTGCACACGACCCTGAGTTTCTGTAGCAGGCACACGTTGCACACGGTGCACACCGCTTTCGTACTTCAACACGCCATAGACATCTGCACCAGTTACGGAAATGACAATCTCCTTGAAACCGCCTGCTGTGCCTTCATTCTCTGTTGAAACTTCGAACTTCCAACCTTTTGTCTGTGCATACTTGGCATACATGCGGAAGAGGTCGCCCGCAAAGAGGGCTGCCTCGTCACCGCCTGTACCTGCACGGATCTCGAGGATAGCATTCTTTGCATCTTCGGGGTCTTTAGGTACAAGCATCATCTTGATGGTTTCTTCCAACTCGGGGATGCGTGCCTCGCAACGGCTGACTTCTTCACGTGC
>JALFTM010000263.1 GCA_022788345.1 Bacteroidales bacterium | reverse complement strand
CAAAGCAAACGCCCCAAAATAGAATGAGGGTTGTTAGGTAATTTTTAATCATAATAAAGATGGTTTTAGTTAGATGAAGCAAAGATACAAAACATATCTGTGTTTTTCGGTTTTCACAACTATGGAACATTGCTCACAGCTACATTTCCTTGATTAAAGATGGCTGGGGCAATGGCCTTCATCTAAGGCATCATTGTCCTTTATCTCAGAACGTTTTCGTTCAGCCAGATGCGCAAAGATGAGTTTACTCAAGCTTTGCCATGGCGAGAAAACGTCTGTTGTCAAACGAACGTTTTCGTTCAGCCAAACGAGCAGAGCCAAGCAACGTAGTGCTTGAGCTATGCCGTGGCGAGAAAACGTCTGTTGGCAAACGAACGTTTTCGTTCAGCCAAACGAGCAGAGCCAAGCAACGTAATGCTTGAGCTATACCATGGCGAGAAATCGTCTGTTGTTAAACGAACGTTTTCGTTCAGCCATGCGAGCAGAGCCAAGCAACGTAGTGCTTGAGCTATGCCGTGGCGAGAAAACGTCTGTTGTTAAACAAACGTTTACTCTCGTGTGTTTCACCCCTCATCGCCCGTAAAAACCACCTTTAAATTTCTAAGAATAAAGGTTTGAGAAAGTTAGTTCTTAATGGTACTTCACGAACACAAACTCGCGACCTTGAGCACAGGAGTCGCACTTAAAGGTGGGAATGAGCTTATAGTCGTAGTAGAACTTGCCGTTGAAGTGCCAGTTGTGAGAGAGGTCAATATAGTCGATATGACTGCCCCAAGGATGCTCATAAAGTGCTTCTAACATTGGTTAGTGCTCCACTTTCACATCCACTATTTTATAGTTCTTCTTACCACCACCTATTTTCACAAGAATGGCGTGCTGACGTGCAGGCACTTTAGGATAAAACGATGGCCACTCAAAAGAGACTTTATACCAGTCTTTATCAATAGCAACAACATTCAGCGTTTTCAAGTTCTCTTCGATACAATCTTGTGCATCGAGTAAAACATCGGCATCTACTTTCCGTTTTTGCACCTCCCGACTGACATACTCTTCTCTCAGTATTCTATCTAACCCATCTACTCCATACACAAGGCTACTCATATAGGCAGTATAGAAGCCATACAAAAACCTTGTTCTTTCCTGTTGAATGGTAGATAATTCTTGAGAGACAATTTGTTTTTGGCTCGTCTGTGCAAGCATCTTAGGAGAATATACGCTTAACAATAGCAATAAGCATATACATAGGCGTAGGGTTTTCTTCATGACAAAAGCTTTTTCTGTAGTATTTCTATGAGGAAAGGCACATAGACGCATCCAAGCATAGCACCTTTTGTTTTGCAATCTTTATCTTGCAAAATTAAAAAAACAATTTTATTACACAAAAGGGACGCTGTAAATTATACGTCCTTAAAATAGTAATGCCTCGCTTTTTCACCTGTTGTTTGCTGTAATGTTTGCCTTAGAGCTCTTCGGCTACTTCGCCTATCTGCTCCGTGGTTAAACCTTTGCTGTAAAGACTTGTGAAAAGGTGGGCGCGCTCCTCATCTTCTCGCTTAATCACTGCCAAGAGTACGGGATAGAAACTACCTTGACGAGTGCAAGGCACTTTGAGATGAAACTCATAATGTCCATAACAGAAGCGACGTGGGCGAAAGCCATTGCCACTATCCGCTGTTTCATCAAGGAACATTCTCCTTTCGTGGTGCATCAAACTATTGAGGATTACCTCGATGAGTTGATTAAAACTATCAGAGTTGCTTGTGGCCTTGAGAATAAATTCCGAAA
>JALFTM010000262.1 GCA_022788345.1 Bacteroidales bacterium | reverse complement strand
GTCTTTGTTGTAGCGTTCTACGTCGAAATAAATACTGCCACCGCTCTCGTAAGCATAACCATTATCGAGGATTTCCTGCACGAGTTGCTCTTGTTCGATGATGTGTCCCGAAGCATGTGGTTCGATGCTGGGAGGAAGACAACCGAGGGCGGCCATGGCGTCGTGAAAGCGGTTGGTGAAATGCTGTGCCACTTCCATCGGTTCGAGTTGTTCGAGGCGTGCTTTCTGTGCAATTTTGTCTTCACCCTCGTCGGCATCGTGTTCGAGATGACCCACATCGGTGATATTGCGCACGTAGCGCACTTTGTAGCCGAGATGCTGGAGGTAGCGGAACACGAGGTCGAAGGTGATGGCTGGTCGTGCGTGTCCGAGGTGGGCATCGCCATAGACAGTTGGGCCGCAAACGTACATGCCCACACGGCCTTCGGTGATGGGTTTGAACGCTTCTTTACGGCGAGAGAGGGTGTTGTATATTTGTAGCATAAATCTATTGTTGTTCGTTGGTTATATTAGCAGGGCGTACACCCTTTCTACGACTATTTCAACTCTATCTTCTCTGCCTCGACTTGCTCGTGGAGGAAGATGGTGGCACTTTCTTTGAATTTCTCAGGATTTTCGGTGGTGAGATAATGACATGTGCCTCGCTTGGAGAGGCAGGCA
This sequence comes from Bacteroidales bacterium, assembly GCA_022788345.1. Lineage (GTDB taxonomy): Bacteria > Bacteroidota > Bacteroidia > Bacteroidales > Bacteroidaceae > Alloprevotella. Next base: position 1,319 of record JALFTM010000262.1, on the reverse strand, counting down.
TCCATGTCGGGATGCCGCTCAAGGTAGGAGACGAGCGACTGTGCCACGTATTCGCCTTGCGTGACGATGCGCACGCCTGCGGGGGTGTATTTGACAATTTTCCCCATGAGCAACGGATAGTGTGTACAGCCGAGAATGAGGGTGTCGATCTTTGGATCTAAGCGCAGAATGCCCTCAATGCGTTTGCGGACGAAATAGTCGGCCCCCGGAGAGTCGTATTCGTCGTTCTCCACAAGGTGTACCCACATGGGGCAGGCCATGCCCGTGAGGGTGATGTCGGGGAAGAATTTTTGGATTTCCAAATTGTAGCTCTCCGACTGCACCGTCCCGGCTGTGGCCAAGAGTCCGACGTGGCGTGAAATGGTCAGCGACCCGATGATTTCTGTCGTTGGACGGATGATGCCCAAGACGCGGCGGTCGTCGCCCCAGCGAGCGAGGTCGTTTTGTTGGATGCTCCGCAAGGCCTTGGCCGAAGCGGTGTTACAAGCCAGTATAACCAGTTTGCACCCACGCTCAAACAAGGCTTCTACGGCTTGCAAAGTGTAGGCATAGATGACTTCAAAGGAGCGTGGACCATAGGGTGCACGGGCGTTGTCTCCAAGATAGAGAAAGTCGTGCGAGGGCAAGTATTGGCGGATTTGGCGCAGAATGGTCAGTCCGCCGTAGCCTGAATCGAAAACACCGATGGGAGACATCATGTTGGGTTCTTTGTTGATGAAATGGAGGTTGTCCTCCTGATGGAGCAATGAGAAGGACGGGCGTCATTTGAGGCCTTCCACAGCTCTTTGCAACTGGTCTTCTCGGAGGTCACGAGCAGTGATGCGGCCTTGGGAGTTGACTAAAAACACTTCGGGCACCATTCTCACACCAAACGTTTCGTAGAGTGGCGAATGGAGCGAACGACCATCGAAGAGAGTGGGCACGGCGATGCTGTCACGGCGCAGAAAGTCGGCAATTTGGTGCGCTTCGAGGTCGAACGACACCAAAAGATAGCGCACCTTTGGCACCGTGCGTTGGAGTTCCCGCAAGCGTGAAAGATAGGCGCGCGAGTCAGGGTTCCACATCCCAACACACATCACCACCAAGGGTTGTCCCTTGAAGTCGGCCTGCGTAAGAGAGCGTCCGTCGAGTGTCGTGGCGGAGAAAGCGGGTAAGGGTTCGCCCACAGCTGTGCGCAATTGGTGTTGCATCAGTTGCGCTGTCATCCGATAGGCAGGTATGTGTTTCAAATTTTTCTCCATCGTCTTGAGCAAGCGGCGCGCTTGCGGGGCATCCGTCGTGGGTATGTCCACAAAATAGGTGCGGAACAGGGCGAGCGA
>JALFTM010000261.1 GCA_022788345.1 Bacteroidales bacterium | reverse complement strand
GATATTGCCGTGTGCACACTGACACTCCTGATAGGTTTTTCCGTCAGGGATGACAAAGACGTCTTTCAGCGTGATTGGGTTTGAGAAGTTGAAGCCACCGTAAGTAAATTCTTTGCCTGCTAAATCAGTGGTCGAACCCACCAAGATGGCTGGTTGGCCGTACTTGGAGCGACAGTGATTGTCGCCCTTTAGCAATTCCTCCCAAAAAGACAAAGCGATTTCCGCATCATCGTTCAGCCACAGATAGCCATCGTAGTTTTCTGGAGCCTCTAAGGCCGCTTTCCAAGAGTTGATCATGCCTCCATTCCAATACAAAGAACCCGTTCCCCTAAGAATTGTCAAAGGGAAGGTATAGTTTTGTTCAGCCAAAGCATCCGCAGTGCCGTCCGTACTACCATCATCGGTCAGATAAACATGGAGCTGAAAAGGAATGGCCTGCTTGTCCAAAGCTTCTTGTATCTGTGACATACAACGCAAGGTCTTCGCTTTTCGGTTGAAGACAGTTAAGATGATTGCAATATTATTCATAGAAGTGTTCGTTTAACAACAGACGCTTTTTCTCCCTCGGTAGCCGCGTTTCACAATGAGCCTGCGGTTGCTGTTAGGTGGCGAAGTGTTGAGTACTTTCTGCAAAGATAGTGAATTAGTTATCGTAGTGGCGTTTGTGGAGGAACGTTTTTTGGCAAATGGCCTTATAGGAGAAGGCGACAAAGGCTATGCGATAGAGGAAACAAACGATAAAGCACGGTTCAATCTGAAGGTGAGATACCAGATTGAACCGTGCTTTTGAAGTGTTCAAGCGTTATTGTTGGGGCTCTGTGACCATACGCCAAGTGGCGGGATTGGCGAGGGCGGTGTCATCAGAGGCGATGATATTGGCCGAGGGAGCGATGAAGAGGGCGCGACCTGTGGCATCGGTGAGCGTTACAGCACCATGGGCGTAATGGATGGTGCGGAAAGGCTTTGTGGCAGGCTTCACAAAGAGCACTGTGCCATAGTCGGCGAATGCGGTCTTGCCTTCAGGAGTGAGCAATAGCTCTTTTCCTTGTGCGTTGCGAAGCACAAAGCCTGTGCCACGTGCTGTAAATGTCCACACTTCTTCTGCATTGTGCTGTGGCGTGTAGTGCACCCGTGCGCCTTCTTTGCCTGCATAGAGCGAAGCCCCAGCATATTTCTTCTTATAGTAAGTGGAAGCGGAATAGAGGCGTACCTTTTGGCCGTCTTTGGGAAGCGTGATAGGGGCTTTCTCAAAGGTTTTGAGAGCAAGCGCATAAGCCTCTGGAGTTGCTTTCTTGCGTTTAAGAATTTTCTCCACGGCCTTGTAAGCGCTTTTTGCAGGGTAGCCCACTTCGCCGGGGCGAGCTTCTTTGGCAAATCGGCGCAGAGAGTCGAGGGCTGTGGGAGCTGGCTGGCGGAAAGCGTGGCGGGCATAGTTGTAGCCATCGGCTTCAAAGAGTTCATCGTGGGCTTGGAGGCGTTCGATGAAGCTGTCCCAATTTTTCTTTTCAGCAGGCAACCAAGCCACTTCGCTCAAAGCAAGCAGACGTGGAAGCGCACAGTATTCGAGCTGTTCGCTGTTGCGCAATGTCTCCGCCCATAGATTGGCTTGCGTGCCAAAGACAAAATGTTCCTGCCCTTTGACGGCTGCCACAGGGTTGAGCTTGTAGACTTCACGCATGCGGTTGACACCATAACCGCCATGGTAGGTTTCCTCTACAATGGCTTCATTGTCGTCTACCTGCATCAAGTCGAAATACATCGGATACACGGGAACAACGATTGTGGAAAAGCCTTTGTCGGCCGCTTTCTTGGCATACTCTACACCGCGCCACGCCATGGCAACGGGTTTGATCTCAGAGCTGTCGGGCCAGTGGGCGAGGAGTTCGTCCCAAACAATGATGTCTTTGTTGTAGTTCTCTTTGAGATATTTGCCGAGGAGTTGTGCGAGCCATGGCTGGAGGTCGTGCACGCTTTTGAGACCCTCGTCTTTTACGCGTTTGAGAGCGAGAGCGTTGGTCTCCCATACTTTGGTGGGACACTCATCGCCTCCAATGTGGATATATTGGCTGGGGAACACTTTGGCCACATGCCCAAGTACGGTTTTGAGGAAGTCGATTACTTTGTCGTCACCCACGTTGAGTACGTTCTCGTCGACACCTGCGGCAAGGCGCACCTCATAGTTTTTTGTGGGGTCGCAGGAAAATTCGGGATAGGCCGTGAGGGCTGCCACCATGTGGCCGGGGAGGTCTACTTCGGGGATGACTTGAATGTTTCGTTCTGCGGCGTAAGCTACAATTTCAGCGAGGTCGTCAAGGGTGTAGAACATGCCTTTGCCGTAAGGCGTATCGTCATAAAACCATTCCTCCGTGCCACGACTGATCATCGATCCTTTGCGCTCTGCGCCTTTGGTGGTCAAGAGTGGATATTCGGGGATATGGATGCGCCACCCTTGGTCGTCCGTGAGGTGCCAGTGGAGGGTGTTGAGTTTGTAAGAAGCCATGAGGTCGAGCATCTTCTTCACCTGCGCTTTGCCAAAGAAGTGGCGTGCCTCGTCAATCATAAAGCCCCGATAACTGAATGTGGGGTAGTCGTTGATTTCGATGCAAGGAAGCTGATAATTGGAGGTGCGGGCCAACTGTTCTAATGTGCGCTTGGCATAGAACAATCCTGCTTCGTTGCCATACTCAATGCGTATGCCATTGGCTGTGATACTGAGCTTATAGCCCTCCTCCGGGATGGCTGTGTTTTCAACCGTTTGAATGTTGTTGCTCTCAATGCGCTTCAATGCGTTTTCACTGGGAAGGGCTGTGAATGAAACTATGGCGAGCGAATCCACGGTGAGCGTACCATTTCCCATGGTCATCTTCTGTGGTTGAGGGATGAGGCTAATGGGAGTGGTGGTTTGTGCTGTTGCGCCCAGTCCTAAGGCAAGGGCAAAGGAGAGAATACTGTGTTTGAGCATGATGGGTGTTAAAAGTTAAGCAATGACCCTCTGCGGTGACATAGCGTGGGGTATATGATTCTAAGAGATGGGGTTGGGTTGTTAAAGAGCTTAAAGCGTCGGGTGGATGAAAGTTGTGCTGATACTTCCCAAAGAAAGTTGCATCGACACCTTCATCGCAAAGTTACATAAAATTTCAATACTAAGGCGAATGTGTGTGACAAAACTCGCCATGATATGTTGCCACAAGGAGGGGTTGCGTGTGCGTGAAATTTTGTATTCTATAATTGTTTGATAGCGAGGGTCTTGCGTGTTGTCTTATTTTCCTGCGCCTCCTGCAATTACGGGAAGCGCAGGAAAAAATACCGGGATGCGCCTCCTGTGTTTCCAAAAAGCGCAAGAAGAATTTGCAAATGGCGGATAAAGAAAACTCATAGCAGGCAACTATGGAGAGTAGACACACTGCAAAATGCTTTGTTTGAGACATTTTTATATCTTTTTCTGTCGCATGAAGCGTGGATGTTTCGCAAAAAAAATTGTATCTTTGCTTGTCTGTACTTCCCTATGTATAGGGGATAATTTTTTCGTGAACCAATGACTATCGAAATTAGAACAGTGCGCTCGAAGAGCGAGCTGAAAACTTTTATTCGTTTTAATTACGAACTCTATAAGCACAACCCTTATTCAGTCCCCGACTTGTTGGAGGATATGATGAATACTTTCTCGCCAGAGAAAAACCCTGCCTTTGAATTTTGTGAGGCAGAGTATTTTCTTGCTTATCGGGAGGGGAAGCTCGTTGGGCGTGTGGCAGCAATCATCAATCATCGTGCCAACGAAACTTGGTGCAAGAAGGCTGTGCGCTTTGGTTGGATAGATTTTATTGATGATGCCGAAGTGAGCGAAGCGCTCATCAATGCCGTGAAAAAATGGGGACGGGAACGCAATATGGAAAGTATTGAAGGCCCGCTCGGATTTACAGATTTCGATGCCGAAGGCATGCTTATCGAAGGCTTTGAAGAAGTGTCTACGATGGCCACCATTTATAACTTCCCCTACTATCCCCAACATTTGGAGCGTTTAGGGTTTACGCCTGTGGCCGATTGGGTGGAGAAGAAAATATACATTCCCGAAGAAGTGCCAGCGAAGCATCTGCGCATTTCTAAAATTGTGAGTGAAAAGTATAACCTGCGTACGGTGAAGCCTACGAGCAAGAAAGAAATTCAACGCTCTGGTCTTGGTCACGAGATTTTTCATCTCCTCAACGAAGCCTATGCACCGCTTTTTGGCTTCTCGAAAATGAGCGATAAGCAGATTGACCATTATGTGAAGACCTTCCTTCCGCTCGTGGATTTGAGAATGGTGTCGATGGTCATGAACGACAAGGACGAACTTGTGGCAGTAGGTCTTTCAATGGTGTCACTCTCCGAGGCTTTGCAAAAGGCGAAAGGGAAGCTTTGGCCGTTTGGTTGGTGGCATTTGCTCAAAGCCCTCTTTATCAAACGCCCCAAAGTGCTCGACCTCCTGCTTGTGGCTGTTCGCCCCGACTATCAAGGTACGGGAGCAAACGCATTGCTCTTTACCGACCTCATTCCCGTGTACAAGAAGTTGGGCTTTGAGTATGCTGAAAGCAACCCCGAATTGGCCGATAACGATAAGGTGCAGGGGCAATGGTCTTATTTTCGCACAGAACAACATAAACGCCGCCGATGTTTCGGGGCTGCATTGTAGAGCAAGGGAGAGTCATTCCTACGCCTTATCATAATTGTGTACATACATGAGCACTTACAACGAAAGCAATATCCGCCACCTTGACGATATGGAACATGTGCGTACCCGCCCCGGTATGTACATCGGTCGCTTGGGCGACGGCTCACACGCTGAAGATGGTATTTATGTCTTACTAAAAGAAACAATAGACAATAGCATCGACGAATTTAACGAAGGGCATGGCAAGCGTATAGAAGTGGACATCACGGACGATGCAACGGCGGCTATTCGCGACTATGGCCGTGGCATCCCTTTGGGCGCATTGGTCAATGCCGTCTCGCAACTCAACACGGGCGGTAAGTACGATAATGACAATTATACAGCTTCCGTAGGGTTGAATGGCGTGGGCTTGAAGGCTGTCAATGCCCTCAGTGCTAAATTCGTTGCGCGAGCTTATCGAGAAGGCGAATACCGTGAAGTGGAATTTGCCGCAGGTCGCTTAGTGAGCGACACGACAGGCAAAACAGAAGAGGAAAACGGGACATACATTTACTTTGAACCCGACCGCACTCTTTTCCGCAACTATCGCTTTCGTGATGAGTTCGTGAGCAATATGCTCCGCAACTACACTTACCTCAATACGGGCTTGGCCATTTTCCACAATGGGCGTCGCATCATCTCGCGCAATGGCTTGGAGGATCTCCTCAACGACAATATGACCGCTCCGGGGCTTTATCCCATCGTTCATCTCCAAGGCGAGGGCATCGAAATCGCCTTTACGCACACAGGACAATATGGCGAGGAATACTACTCTTTCGTCAACGGACAACACACCACGCAGGGCGGTACGCACCAGAGTGCTTTCAAGGAACACATCGCGCGCACCATCAAAGAACACTTTGGCAAGAATTTCGATGTTCAAGATGTGCGCAACGGTCTTGTTGCCGCCATAGCCATCCGTGTCATTGAGCCGATGTTTGAAAGTCAAACCAAAATCAAGCTCGGCTCGCTCACCATGGCACCCGATAAGGATAAAAACGGCAAACCTTTTGCATTGAGCGGCGTGAGTGTCAATAAGTTTGTCGGCGACTTCATCAAAGAGCAAGTGGACAACCACCTCCACAAGAACCTCGACATTGCCGAGGTGTTGCTAACCAAGATACAAGAGAGCGAAAAGGAGCGTAAAGCCATCGCAGGCGTGACGAAGCTCGCCAGAGAGCGGGCCAAAAAAGCCAACCTGCACAACCGCAAATTGCGCGATTGTCGCGTACACTACAACGATCCAGCGCCTCGTCTCAAAAAAGGAGAAGAACTAAACGATGACAACGACCCTCGCAACGACGCCGCCATCTTCATTACGGAGGGCGACTCAGCGAGTGGATCTATCACCAAGAGCCGTGATGTGAACACGCAAGCCGTCTTCTCGCTCCGTGGCAAGCCTTTGAATTGTTTCGGACTGACAAAGAAGGTGGTTTATGAGAATGAAGAGTTCAATCTCTTGCAAGCGGCCCTTAATATAGAGGACGGACTTGACGGCCTGCGCTATAACAAAGTGATTGTTGCCACCGATGCCGATGTGGACGGCATGCACATCCGTTTGCTAATGATTACCTTTTTCCTCCAATTCTTCCCCGATTTGGTGAAAAAAGGCCATGTCTACATCCTGCAAACGCCCCTTTTCCGCGTGCGCAACAAGGTGAAGAAAATCCGTTCGGTCTCCAAATCCAAAACTCTCACCGACAAAACGGCAGGTGCGGCCATCTTGAAGAAAGCCCAAAGCGACTCCCGTAGCGAATACGAGACCATCTATTGCTACACAGAGGAGGAGCGCATCGCAGCTATCGAGAAGCTCGGTCCCGATCCAGAGATTACACGATTTAAGGGGCTTGGTGAAATTTCGCCCGACGAGTTCCGCAATTTCATCGGCCCTGAAATGCGTCTTGAACCTGTGACGCTTCATAAGAGCGATCAAGTCAAAGAGCTTTTGGAATACTATATGGGTAAGAACACGATGGAGCGTCAACAATTTATCATCAATAATCTCGTTGTTGAAGAAGACCTCGCAGAGGCCGACGAGGGCGAGAAGGAATGAAACATTCCTATGTAAACAAGTATGAAAAAGATAGCCATTTTCCCCGGTTCCTTTGACCCGTTCACAGTGGGGCATGCCAGCATTGTGCGCAGAGGCCTGCCACTTTTCGACGAGATAATTATTGCCGTTGGTGTGAACGAGAATAAACGCGCGCTCTACGAGAAGGACGACCGCGTTGAGTTCATAGAGGAACTTTATGAAGGCGAGCCACGCATCCGTGTCGTGAGCTATTCCGACCTCACCATCGACCTTGCCCGTCGCGAAGGCGCAAAATTCATTCTTCGTGGCCTGCGTAGTGTCAAAGACTTTGAGTACGAGCGTGACATTGCTGCCATGAACCAACGCCTTGGCGACATTGAAACCATCCTATTGCTCACCGAGCCAGAATACCAAAGCATCTCGTCCAGTGTGGTGCGAGAACTGATTCGCTTTGGGCGTGACGTTTCGGATTTTTTACCGAAAAAACAATAAAATAGCCCCATTCCATTTTTCTCATGAACAGATATTTTCTCTCTGTCTTGTGTCTCATTGTGGCCCTCGTGGCACAAGCGCAAGTCAAACAAACGCCCGAAATCGATTTCGAACAGCTCAAAAAGTTGCAGATTGCATCGGCCGCCATCACAAGCCTTTATGTCGATACGGTCGATCAGAAGAAGCTGACAGAAGACGCCATCCGTGGCATGCTCGATAAGCTCGATCCGCACTCTTCCTATACCAATGCCGAAGAGACAAAACGCCTCACTGAACCACTTGAAGGCAACTTTGAGGGCATCGGGGTGCAATTCAATATGCTGGGCGACACGCTCGTAATTATTCAACCAGTGGCCAAAGGTCCGAGCGAAAAGGTGGGTATCCAAGCTGGCGACCGCATCATCACGGTCGATGGCAAGACTATCGCTGGTGTGAAGATGAAGCGTGAGGACATCATGAAGCTCCTCCGTGGCGCAAAGGGGTCGAAAGTGCGTCTTGGCATCCAACGCCGTGGAGTGAAAAACCTCATTTACTTCACCGTGGTGCGCGATAAAATTCCGTTGAATACGCTCGATGCCGCTTATATGGCCACTCCGACGGTGGGCTATATCCGCTTGGAAAGTTTTGGTGCACAGAGTGGTCGGGAAGTGCACGATGCAATTGCCAAGCTCAAAGGGCAAGGCATGCAGACACTGGTGCTCGACCTCGGCATGAATGGTGGTGGCTATCTCGGCGCTGCCTTTGAAGTGGCCAACGAGTTCTTGCAGGCTGGCGATCTCATTGTCTACACTGAAGGACGCACAGCTCCTCGCCAAGTGTATAAGGCGGAGGGCAACGGCCTGTTCACCAACGGCAAACTCATCGTGCTCGTAGACGAGTATTCTGCATCAGCCGCCGAAATCGTTTCGGGAGCATTGCAGGATCACGATCGCGCTACCATCGTGGGACGTCGCACCTTTGGCAAAGGCCTTGTTCAGCGTCCCATCGACCTTCCCGATGGTTCGATGATTCGCATCACGACTTCTCACTACTACACCCCCTCTGGGCGTTGCATCCAAAAGCCATATGAGAAGGGCAAGAAAGAAGAGTATGCACGCGATGTGGAAACACGCTTCAAACACGGCGAACTCATGAGTCTCGACAGCATACACCTCGACAGCACACTCGTCTATAAAACGCTCCGAAAAGGGCGCACGGTCTATGGCGGTGGTGGTATTATGCCCGATGTGTTTGTGCCATTGGACACAACGGCTTATACGAAATTCTACACAGCTATTCGTCGCAACAATATCATCAACGACCATGTGCTCCGCTATATCGACAATAACCGCAAAACACTGCGTTCGAAGCTAAAGACGTATGCCGATTTTGAGGCCCGCTATACGGTGCCAGAATCGCTCGTTCAAGCTATTTTGAATGAGGCTAAGGGCAAGAAGATTGAGCCAAAGGACGAAGCCGAGTTGAAAGCCACTTTGCCCGACTTGGAGTTCACCATCAAGTCGCTCGTTATTTACGATCTTTTCGATCGTTCGGAGTATTATCAGTTCGTCAATCAGCGTAACGACCTTTTCAAACGGGCTTTGGAGTTGGCGAAATAGTGGCTGTTGAGGCCA
>JALFTM010000260.1 GCA_022788345.1 Bacteroidales bacterium | reverse complement strand
ACCTTGAAAGCCAACTTAGACACGGCATTGAATGCCAACCGCTACTACCAGCAACTGGAACGTTTAGTGGCGGCTCGGGAAGGGTTGCAAGTGGGGCAAGTAGCCCCCAATTTCCAAGTGCGTAGCGCACAAGGACGACTGATGCGACTGACCGACTTCCGTGGTCGCCCTGTGGTACTGAACTTTTGGGCCTCGTGGTGTGGCGACTGTCGGCGCGAAATCCCTACGCTGGTCACCGCCCATGGCCTTTTAGCCGAGCGCGGCGTACAATTTGTGGGCATCTCCTTAGACACTTCGGCAAAAGACTGGCTCGCCTGCGTGGCGCGTTACAAAATGGCATGGACACAGCTCTCCGACCTCCGTGGCTGGGATGCCAGCGTGGTGCCATCCTACGCCCTCCGTTGGGTGCCCACCACCTTTATTCTCGATGCCGAAGGGCGTATCCTCTCGGTGAGTTACAACGACAAAGAACTGAAAGCCAACCTCGAAAAGGCTTTCAACGTGTCGCTATAAAAACGTGCCCTTATCCATTAAGTCAATCCTCCTATGTCCTCAACCATTTGTGCCATAGCCACAGCCTCTGGCGGTGCGCTCGGTGTGGTGCGTGTCAGTGGCCCTGATGCCATCGCCACCACAGAACGCATTTTCCACCCCTTGCAAGGAAAACCTTTGAGTGCCCGCAAGGCACACACCCTCACCTTCGGCCACATCCTCGACAAAGAAGGCAACATCGTGGACGAAGTGTTGGTGAGCCTTTTCCGTGCGCCCCATTCCTACACAGGCGAAGACAGCACAGAGATTTCTTGCCACGGCTCGCAATACATCCTCAGCCGTGTGGTCGAACTCCTCGTAGCAGAAGGATGCGAAGTGGCCCGTCCCGGCGAATTTACGCAACGAGCGTTCCTTTCGGGGAAGATGGACCTGAGTCAAGCCGAAGCCGTAGCAGACGTTATTGCTGCGGACTCTGCGGCAGCGCATCGCTTGGCCATCAATCAGATGCGCGGTGGAGTCAGTAGCGAATTGCGCATCCTGCGCGACCGCTTGGTGCACATCGCCTCCCTCTTGGAGCTGGAACTCGATTTTGCCGACCATGAAGACCTCGAATTTGCCGACCGCACAGAACTCCTCTCCCTCGCCCAGCACATCGCCCAACGATTGGACACACTCGTACGTAGTTTCTCCGCTGGCAATGCCCTGAAAAATGGTGTGCCAGTGGCCATCGTCGGTGATGCTAACGCAGGAAAGAGCACCCTTTTGAACCGTCTTTTAGGCGAAGAGCGCGCCATTGTGAGCGATGTCCGTGGCACCACTCGTGATGTGATTGAGGACACCATCAATATCAACGGCATCACCTTTCGCCTCATCGACACCGCAGGCATCCGCCATACCGAAGACAGCATCGAACGCATGGGTATTGAACGCACTTTCGAGCGCATCCGTCAAGCCAGCATCATCCTTTGGCTCATAGATTCCACTGATCTAAACACACAACTTCGGACGTTGGCTTCTCAAATCCTTCCTCTTTGCAACGGCAAGCGCTTGTTGCTCCTGCTCAACAAGGCAGACAATCACAGCGCCTGCACTGTGGACGACTATCGAGAAATCGCCCACGACCTCCTCCATGGTCGCCACATCCAATCGGAAGATTTCAGTGCCACCTACGACCTCCCTTTCTCGGACATCCTGCCCCTTTCAGCCCTCACAGGCGAAGGATTGCAAACGTTGAAAGACGCCCTCGTCTCCGCTGCCACCCTCCCCACCTCCAGCCAAAACGATCTTCTCATCACCAACGCCCGCCACTACGCCGCTTTGCATGACGCCCTCTCCGCCATCCTCCGCGTATCCGAGGGCTTAGAACTCGGCTTGAGTGGCGACTTAGTGGCTCAAGATCTCCGCGAATGTATCCACCACCTCAGCGACATCATCGGCGAAGTCACCTCCGACCAAGTTTTGCACAATATCTTCAAGCATTTCTGCATCGGCAAGTAATCGCTGATTACTAACCATAACGAAGCATCACCAAATATCACAAAGGCACTCATAATGAGTGCCTTTTCTTTTGCCCTTTCTGTTCGTTAGGCATCGTTCGCAGTCTTTCTTTCGCTCATTTCTGTACCGCATTTGTACCGCACGCAGCTCGCCAACCCTCCAGCCCCTCGCGTATATACCGAGATACTGGACAAAGTGGACAATGACAGACAATAATTGACGATAGTAGACAAATAATGGCGAAATGATAAGTGATATGGCAGGAAGTAAAATACCCATCAAGAAAATTTGCGAGTACTGTAATTCAGAGTTTTACGCTCACAAGGGAAGTACAAGATATTGCTCGCACACTTGCAATAGTAGAGCCTATAAACAAATGAAGCGAGAGGCGAAAACACGTACTATTGAAATAGCAGAACAAGAGAAAAAAGTCAAGGATATTATAGATCGTCCTTACCTCAAAATCTCAGAAGCAGGAAGGTTGCTTGGTGTCGCTCGACAGACTATATATGAGCACATTTATGCTGGTCGCCTCAGAGCCTCCAAGATAACAAGCCGTCTTTCTGTTGTAAGGCGTGAAGACATTGAGCAGATGTTAGCGGAGCGACCTTATGAAAAGCGACACCCCAGA
>JALFTM010000259.1 GCA_022788345.1 Bacteroidales bacterium | reverse complement strand
TTGTAGCGTTGTGTGTGAATTTTGTTCTCGTTACCGTCGGCGTATTTAGCAATGAAGCGATCGCGATCGGCATCCGTATAACAGTATTCTTTCACCTTGCCTTTGGAGCAAAGATAGAGCGGAGGGTTGGCTATGTAGAGGTGCCCGTTTTCGATGAGCTGCGGGAAGTAGCGGAAGAAGAGTGTCATGATGAGCATATCAATGTGTGAGCCATCGACATCGGCATCGGTCATGAGAATAATTTTGTTGTAGCGCAACTTATCTAAGTTGGCTTCTTTGCTGTCTTCACCTACGCCAAAACGTATGCCCATGGCTTGGATGATGTTGTTTACCTCTTGGCTTTCAAAAGCCTTGTGCCACATCACACGTTCCACGTTGAGGATTTTACCGCGCAGAGGCAGGATGGCTTGCGTCTTCGAGTCGCGACCTTGCTTTGCCGACCCGCCTGCCGAGTCACCCTCTACGAGGAAAAGTTCGCAAATGGCTGGATCTTTGGACGAGCAGTCGGCCAATTTTCCGGGGAGACCACCGCCACTCATGGGGTTCTTGCGTTGTACGGTCTCGCGGGCTTTGCGGGCAGCGATACGTGCCGATGCCGCCAAAATGACTTTATCTACAATCAGTTTGGCTTCGTTGGGATGCTCTTCAAGATAGTAGCCCAAAGCTTCGCCCACGGCTTGGTTCACAGCGCCTGTGACCTCACTGTTACCGAGCTTTGTTTTCGTCTGACCTTCGAATTGTGGCTCGCCCACTTTTACGGAGATAACCGCAGTGAGACCTTCCCGGAAGTCTTCACCAGTGATTTCAATCTTGGCTTTCTCGATGGTTTTGGCGTAATTCTCCTCGGCGTATTTCTTGAGCACACGGGTGAGGGCTTGACGGAAGCCCACAAGGTGTGTACCGCCCTCGATGGTGTTGATGTCATTGACATACGAGTGCACATTCTCCGAATAGCTCGTATTGTACATGATGGCTACCTCGATGGGGATGTCGTTCTTTGTCGTGTTGAGATAGATGACATCGGAGAATAGAGGGGTACGCATAGAATCGATGTGACGCACAAATTCGCGCAAACCCTCTTCGCTGTAGAAAAGTTCTGTGCGGATATTGCCTTCTTCGTCGGGGCGTTCGTCTGTGAGCGTGATGCGGATGCCAGCGTTGAGATACGACAACTCACGCAAACGCTTGGCCAAAATCTCATATTTATACTCCGTTGTTGTGAAAATCTCGGCATCGGGCCAGAAATGCTGGCGTGTGCCACGGAGATCGGTCTCACCAACGACTTTAACCTCGTAGAGTGGTTTGCCACGCTGATACTCTTGTTGGTAGATTTTACCATCGCGGTAAACTTGCGACTTCATGTGGGTGGAGAGGGCGTTCACACAGCTCACACCCACACCATGCAGACCACCAGATACTTTGTAAGAGCCTTTGTCGAACTTACCACCAGCATGCAACACCGTCATCACAACTTCCAATGCCGAACGGCCTTCCTTGGGGTGAATGTCCACAGGAATGCCGCGACCATCGTCTTGAACAACGATGCTGTTGTCTGTGCAGATGGTCACTTGGATGTTCTTACAATGGCCCGCAAGGGCTTCGTCGATAGAGTTGTCGACTGTTTCGTAGACGAGGTGGTGTAGCCCCTTTTCGCTAATGTCGCCAATGTACATCGCAGGACGCTTGCGCACTGCCTCCAAGCCTTCGAGAACTTGGATGTTACTGGCGGAATAGGAGCCGGTTACTTTTTCTTGTTCTTCCATTTTATGGGGATTAAACCGAGGGAATGATTTTAAGCAAAGGTAATAAAAACTCACTGAACGGCAAAACTATTTGGTGGGGGATTTCAAGAAACAGAGCTTTTAGCTCAGCCCAATGGAACGATGCAGAGCAAACGCCTGCTTAAGCGATAGGGCGATGAGAAAAACTCTATTGCTAAGCAGGCGTTTGCTCAAGTCCCTCTGTGGGACGAAATGCCAACTATCGCGGATTTGTTTAGGATGCTATGACTCTTTGGCGATGTTCGGCCTGAATAATTTGGAGAAGACATGAAGGGAAAAGCGTGTGACTTTTCGCCTTGTCGCTTTTATATAAAGTTTAACTTTTGCCCATTTCAACGGAAAAACCTTACGCCTGTAAAATCGGCACGAGGGCTTGGATTTTTTTCGTCATGCGCCAGTAGAAAATCCGTCATGCGCCTCTCAAAAACTCCCATTTCATCGAGAAAAAACGGGCAGAACGTCCTTCGTTGGTCGTTCCGCCCGTTGTGCTTATGGCAAAGATAATACAATGAGAAGCAAAATGCAAGTCCTGTGTTGAAAAGTCTAAAAGAAAGCAATTGACTTAGAGGACTTGTAAAACGCGTGAGCCTCCTTAAGGAACAGCAGACTATATATAGTGTCTTTAAGCGCAATAAGTATATGTTGCAAGTGCCCTAAAAGGAATTTCCATCCCTCTGTTTTCTGCTCTCTAAAGGTCTGCATATAGCCTTTCTTGTTAATAAAGAAGAGCTACAACTCTTTGCGGAAGAATTGTTTGTGTGCAGCAAGAAACTTGTTTCTGAAAAAAAGTTTTTAAAATCCTTGGAGGAGAATTTCTTTCTTCTTATCTTTGCATCGCAAACAACATAAAATTATTCCGTTATGACAAATCAGAAGACAATTGAGGTGTTGCAGTTCTTTGTAGATGCCCTCACGAATGGTGCAAATGCGCACATGTTGCAAGGTAAAGTATTTGGTGCTTTAGGTTTCGGTAAACTGGCTGAAAAATACAAGGCACACTACGATGAAGAGATGGGTTGGGTGAGCCAATTCCTCGACCGCATTGCCGATTTGGGTGGTGAAACAAAGCTCGGTGCACAAGAGCCTATCGCCGTTGTCAAAAACCCTGTGGCTTACCTTGAGATGGAGTTGAAGGCCCAAGCAGAAGGTGTGGCACTCTTGCGCAAGTGCATGGGCGAAATTGCCGATGACTACACCACTCTCGACATCCTTAAAGCCTATCTCAAAGATGAGGAAGAGGATTTGTATTGGATGGAAGCCCAAAAAGAACTGATTGGGTTGATTGGCGAGCAAAACTGGTTGCTCCAACAGCTCTAAGCAAACGCTTTTAAGGGATAAAAGTGTAGTGATAATTTGCCCGCTCGTCTTCACAAAGAAGACGAGCGGGCAAATTGTTTTCATAAAGTTGTCACATCCACCTCCAACACAACACTCACGTAAGCTCTTTTCATAAGCCATTCATCTTGTGCCAAGGGAAGAAAATATGCCGATAAAAAGTTTGGGTAGATTGGCTTAAAAATAGTATATTTGCAAAGAATAGGTGGTTGCGGAGAAGTCTGTGCCACTTTATGCTTGTTGTAACATCTTTTTGGATGGCAGGAGCGAGTGGCTCAAACTTATTGGTGCCATGTGGCCATGAAGAAAAGAAGCACGCTAAAAATAAAAGATGACACCGCTATGCGTTTACGCTTTTTCTTTTTGCTGATAGGGGTTTGGCTTGGGCTTTCGGCTTGGGCACAGACGGCCATGCCAACGATGACCTATGTGGATGCCGATGGGGCAACGCAGACAGAAACGTCTTTTGCTGGTTCTGCTCCCTTTACGCCCACTTTTAAGGCAAACATAGAAGGGGCAGATGGCTACACTCCACGCTACGAATGGCAATTCTACCGCAATGCCGAGACAACGCCTTTTCTCGTGCGCTACGACGAAACGACCACCTATACATTCAAAGAAAGTGGCAGTTTCAGCGTGAAACTCCTCATCTCTTTTGTGCAAGGGAACACCACCGTGGAGTATGAGCAGGACGAAGTTTTTACCATTGCCATTAGCGAGAGCTCTTTGGAGTTTCCGAACGCTTTCACCCCCAACGGCGATGGTGTAAACGATGTGTTGCAGGCCAAGACAGGCTATAAGAGCATCACAGAGTTCCGAGCCATGGTGTTCTCACGCAGCGGCAAGAAAATCTACGAATGGACCGACCCTGCACAAGGCTGGGACGGCACTTCGGGGGGAAGTCCAGTGCCCGATGGCGGCTATTACCTCAACGTGCAGGCCAAAGGTGCCGATGGTCGGGTCTACGACATCAAAAAAGTGGTGAGCCTTTTGAGAAAACATTACACCCAATGATTGTTGATGTATGCAGCGTGCAAATTGCTACGCCAACCGCTTTGCAGAAACTGAAACGATGACCAATGTCCGCAAGGATAAATGATAGAACATTGAAGAAAACACCCCACAACCAGCCCAAAAGCTGGATCGAAATATATGGCGCACGTGTTCATAACTTGAAGAACGTTGATGTGCGTTTACCGCGACATTCGCTGACTGTGCTGACAGGTCTCAGCGGATCGGGCAAAAGTTCGTTGGCTTTCGATACTTTATATGCCGAAGGACAGCGCCGCTATATCGAAACTTTCTCGGCCTATGCTCGCAACTTTTTGGACAATTTGGAACGCCCTGATGTAGACAAGATAACTGGGCTGAGTCCTGTCATTTCCATTGAGCAAAAGACCACGAACAAGAACCCACGCTCCACTGTGGGCACAGTCACCGAAATATACGACTTTCTGCGTCTGCTCTATGCACGGGCAGGGGAGGCCTACTCCTACATCACGGGCGAGCGGATGCAGAAGTTCACAGAAGATCAAATCCTCGACCTCATCCTCTCCGCTTATGCCGGGCGGAAAGTGATGCTTCTCGCACCTTTGGTGCGCAATCGCAAGGGACACTACCGAGAACTCTTCGAGAGTGTGCGCAAAAAAGGCTTTTTGACAGTGCGTGTCGATGGCGAAATCCGAGAGGTGACCTTGGGCATGAAAGTGGATCGCTACAAAAACCACGACATCGAAGTGGTGATAGACAAATTGCTTGTCCAAGAGAAAGACCGAGACCGACTCGTTAAAAGCGTGGCGCAGACGCTCGTGCAAGGTGAAGGGTTGATGCTCGTGCTCGATGCCGAAACAGGCGAAGCCCGCTTTTTGAGCAAG
>JALFTM010000258.1 GCA_022788345.1 Bacteroidales bacterium | reverse complement strand
CCCAACCGAATCACTAATCAACGGGATGCGCAAGAAGATTTTACTTCTTACGCATCCCGTTTTTTCTGCATGCGCATCCTGTATTCAAAAACTGCGCCACTCTGTTATCACCCACATAACAACCTATCTTTCAAAGAAATACTCTGCCACGGCATTCTCTATTCTCGCAAGAGCGTCTGAGACAATAAGGTCTATCTGCCTAACATCTTGCTCCTACAAGGCAAGAAGCTCCTACTGCCAGTTAATTGCCCCCTTCGGTGGGGCAATTAACTCTTATACTTAATCAAAAACTCATCCTATTATTTGAAACTTAGCAAACTTCAGCAAGAGATTTTTGGTTTCTCCTGTATCAAAAGTCACTGTGATCTTACTGCTATCTCCAGCCGATTCAAGGTGAGTGACTGTACCTATCCCAAAGCGCTCATGTTCGATACGTGCTCCTTTTCTTAGCTCACCTTGATTGCAATGCAGATGCTCAACCACATTGCTTGTTGTCTTAGGCGTGGTAGCAATACGGGTTAAATGTGCTGTAGATAGGCTTGGATTATCTGCTGGCTTCTCTATACTCTTGAAGAAAACTGGGCGCTGGGAACTCTCACTCATGCGCTCTTGGCTATTTTTTAGGAAAGCTTTATCCTCATAGCGCAGGTATTGTGGTTGTATTTCTTTAATAAAACTGCTGGGAACGCTAAACTCCATTTTCCCGAACTTGTAACGGGACGTGGCATAAGTAAGATAGCAATATCGCTTGGCACGAGTGACGGCCACATAGAAAAGACGGCGTTCTTCCTCCATTTCTTGGCGATAAAATTTGGCACTGCTGCTTGGGAAAAGTTCTTCTTCCATTCCCGTCACAAAGACAGTTTCAAACTCCAATCCTTTGGCAGCATGCACTGTCATCAAGGTGACGAAGGGCTCGTTCGGGTCTTTCTCATCGCTATCTGTAAGTAAAGAGACTTGCGAAAGGTAGTTAGCTAAAGAGACATCACGACTCCCTGTTTCTTCAAGTTGTTCGTCTTGATAACTTTGAATACTATTGAGCAATTCGTCAATGTTCTCTTTCTTAGAGATATTCTCAATAGTGCGTTCTGCATTCAGCTCTGCAAAAATACCTGTATCAAAAACGACTTTATAAGCGATTTTATAAGCTGTGTCTACCTTTGCTTGCTCAATAAATCCAGAGAGAAGATTGCGGAAAGCAGACAGTTTGCTCTCCGTTCCTCGATTGATTACAACGCCATAAAGAGATGGATTACCTAACACTTCCCACAAGGGGACAGCATGCTCTCTAACAGCCATTTGCAATTTATTTATTGTGGTGTCACCGATGCCACGAGAAGGATAATTGATGATGCGTTTAATGGCTTCATCGTCATGCGTATTGACAATGGCACGAAGATAAGCCAAAACATCTTTAATCTCTTTGCGCTGATAGAACGACAATCCGCCATAAACCCGACAAGGAATGCCATTGCCTCGAAAAGTTTCTTCTAACGAACGGCTTTGCGCATTGGTACGATAGAGGACGGCAAAATCACTGAATGCCAAGTTTTCTTTCAGACAGAGACGTTTGATTTCGCCAGCTATCTTCATACTTTCTTCTCTGTCGCTATGAGCGGACAATACTGTGACCAACTCTCCTACTTCATTGTTTGAGTAAACAGTTTTAGGAATTTGATTTGCGTTGTGACGAATAATAGAATTGGCTGCTTCTACTATGTTTTGAGTAGAACGATAGTTGCGTTCTAATTTGATAAGGCGTGCCGTAGGATACTGTTCATTAAAACGCAAGATATTATCAATGTTAGCTCCTCGGAAAGAATATATGCTTTGAGCATCATCACCAACAACAAACACCCTTGCTGTAGGCGGTGCTATTTGGGTAATGATTTTGTGCTGTGCGTAGTTCGTGTCTTGATATTCATCAACAAGAATATATTGAAAGCGCTCCTTATAGCGTTCTAAAACTTCTGGATTATCGCGAAAAAGCAAAAAGGTATAAAGCAATAAATCATCGAAGTC
Organism: Bacteroidales bacterium; assembly: GCA_022788345.1. GTDB lineage: Bacteria > Bacteroidota > Bacteroidia > Bacteroidales > Bacteroidaceae > Alloprevotella. Next base: position 6,842 of record JALFTM010000258.1, on the reverse strand, counting down.
CATCGCATTGGCACGCTTGCAACGGGCAAAGTATTCTTTATAAATATCGGCAACTTTTCGGATGCCATTGATAGCGTTGAGGCGTTGTGCTTCATAATCCATGGCATAAGCCTCTGGCAGCATCAATCGGTTCTTTGCATCAGAAATAATGCTATGGATGTGATTGGGTTTATAGGCTTTTTCCGTCAGCCCCATTTCTTTAATTATAGTCTTAATCAAAGAACGGGAGTCCGTTGTATCATAGATAGTGAACTGAGAGGTAAAACCAATATACTCGGCCTCTCGACGGAGTATGCGTCCAAAAATCGAATGAAAAGTACCCGACCATATTTGATGCGTGAACCCTTCGCCTACGATTTGTGCAATCCGCTCATTCATTTCACGGGCGGCCTTGTTCGTGAATGTCAAAGAAAGAATACTCCAAGGCTGATACCCCAATTGAAGCAAATAGGCTATCTTAAATGTCAGTACACGAGTTTTGCCTGAACCAGCCCCAGCGATAACCAAAGCAGGGCCATCGCAATAAGTAACAGCTTCAAGTTGACTCTCATTGAGCTCATCCGCCAAGGATATTGGGGCTGAAGAATGTGGTTGTTCCATCATCGGACAGGAAGTATGTGATTAATGAACGCTTAGCATAAATGCTAAAAGAAAAGTAATGAGGAACTTACTAAAAGCCCCTCATTACTTTGATTTAATGCATTTCGTTGAACTCTGTCATATCAATTTCTTCCCCACTGGGGTCAAAGAATTGATACTGGAGGTAAGACAGCTTTTGGCTTGGGATTACTTTAACGCCTAAGCCATATTTCATCTGCCATCTTCTCTTTAGAGAAAGTACTCCTTTAGAAATATAGGCTTCAACAAAAGGATGAACGTGAAGATGGAATTTTTTAATTCCTAAATCCGTGGTGAGGGTTTTAATTTTACCTTCGAGAATATCGGTGAAAAGAAGACTTGATTTGATTTTCCCATTCCCTTCACAGGTTGGACAGGCTTCTTCTACTTTTACAGCCATGACAGGACGTACACGTTGACGTGTTATCTGCATTAGGCCAAATTTGCTTAAAGGAAGGATATTGTGTCTCGCTCTGTCATTCTGCATGTTTTGACACATACGTTCATAGAGCTTTTGACGATTCTCTGCTTGATGCATATCAATGAAATCGACAATGATAATTCCTCCCATATCACGGAGACGAAGCTGACGAGCTATCTCGTCGGCCGCTCCAAGGTTTACATCGAGCGCATTAGTTTCTTGCCCTTCTGGAGCTTTGGAACGATTGCCACTATTGACATCCACAACATGAAGTGCTTCTGTATGCTCTATCACCAAATAAGCCCCTTGCTTATAAGTTACAGAACGTCCAAACGAGGATTTGATTTGTTTGGTCACAGAGAAGTTATCAAAGATAGGAACATTACCTTGATAGAACTTAACTATATGGTGGCGTTCTGGGGCAATGATGGAAACATACTCTTTCACCTCTTCATATACGCTACGATCATTGACGTAGATGTTTTCATAAGAGGGATTAAATAGATCGCGTAAAAGAGCAACCGTGCGACTTGTTTCCTCATGAGCAAGCACAGGAACTTGCTCTGCTTTACGCTTTCTTATCTTAGCAACAACGCTCTCCCAACGCTGGTAAAGCGTCTTTATCTCAGCATCAAGTTCAGCCACGCGTTTACCCTCTGCTACTGTACGGATAATAACGCCACAGTTCTTTGGCTTGATACTGTGGATGAGTTGCTTCAGACGAGCACGTTCTGCTGCGCTCTTAATCTTTGTTGAAACAGAGATTTTATCGCTAAAGGGGATAAGAACAAGGTAGCGTCCAGCAAAGGAGAGGTCACAAGTAAGCCGAGGCCCTTTTGTGGAGATGGGTTCTTTAACAATCTGAACCAATACCTCTTGCCCTGTCTTAAGAATGTTCTGAATACTACCTTCTTTCTCTAATTCAGGGAACTTTGGATGCTTAGAGATTGAAAGCTGTTGTTTGCTTTTGCTTTGTTGCTCCAAGAACTTTTCTAAGGCACGATAATGAATGCCAAGATCTTGATAGTGCAAAAATGCGTCTCGCTCATAACCGACATTCACGAAGCAAGCGTTGAGGCCGTTCATTATCTTCTTGACTTTGGCCAAGTAGATATTTCCGACGGCGAACTGCTCGGTGCGTCCTTCTTGCTGAAATTCGACCAAACGCTTGTCCTCTAACAAAGCGATGGATATGTCTTTCGGCTGGACGTCTACTATTACTTCGCTGGTCATGTTTATATTCTCGTTATAATGAAGTGGCGGTGAACGTGAGACATTGACTCACTGCTCACCGCTCACTTAACTTTTTGCAAGCAATAAAATGATTACTTGCTCTTGTGTCTATTCTTGCGCAATCTTTTCTTACGCTTGTGAGTAGCCATCTTGTGTCTCTTCTTTTTCTTTCCGTTTGGCATAATTGTAAAATTTAGAACGGTTATTTATAAAATGATTATTCTTACTTGTTCTTAACCTCCTCAGAGAACTCCTTAGCAGGCTTAAAAGATACTATCTTATGCTCAGGAATCTCAATAGAAGTGTTATTTGAGATGATACGGCCAATCTTCTTAGCACGTGTCTTGAGAACGAAACTGCCGAAGCCACGAAGATAAACACCTTCTTCACCCTTAACAAGGGCTGTCTTAATAGTCTCTGTAAACGCTTCAACAGTTGTCAAAACTTCTGCGCGAGGAATTCCAGTTTTCTTGGAGATCTCGGCTACGATTTCAGCTTTGGTCATAGTGGATATTGTCCTTGTGATATATATTTCCTAAAAATGCGAATACAAAGGTACAAAATTAGCGTGAGCTGGCAAGAGAAAAAGTCCTCTTTGTTTGAAATAAATTGCTGAAAAGTAGGATTTTGTTCTCAAACCTCATTACGACCCTAATAAAAGCCATTGAAAGATGAGCTATCAAAAAGAGATCTTATCTACTCTCTGTTGGTGGCGTCCACCTTCAAAAGCTGTTTTCATGAAGATTTCAAAGCAAGCTTCTGCCTCTTCATTGCTGATAAATCGCCCAGGTAATACAAGCACATTTGCATTGTTATGCTGTCGCGCCAAGGAAGCAATTTCAGGTATCCAAGCAATCGCTGCACGGATATGCGCATGTTTATTCAATGTCATAGCAATCCCCTGCCCTGAGCCACAAATGGCAACTCCTTTCTCGCAGTCGCCTTGCTCTATTCCTTTGGCAAGCGCATGCGCATAATCTGGATAATCGCAACTATCCTCAGAGGTTGTGCCATAGTCGACATAACCAATTCCTCGTGTCTCGAAAAACTTTTTCAAATGCTCTTTCAATGCAAAACCTGCATGATCTGAAGCAATTCCTATTTGTGCCATACAATAACTTTTTATACTTAAGACCAATAAAGAATTTTGCTATTTAGCCAAGAAAGCTTTTACTTTCTCATATATATTATTGGGTGTAAAGCCAAACTTTTCGTCAAGAACTTTATAGGGGGCTGAATAGCCAAAATGCTCAAGACCATATACACAGCCATTTGAACCGACCAAAGCCTCCATTGTAATAGGCAGACCTGCGGTAAGGCCAAACTTTTTGACTTGTGCAGGAAGAAGTGCCTCTTGGTAATCCTTGCTCTGTGAGCGGAACAGCCCCTCTGAAGGACAGCTCACAACACGGGCTTGAACACCATCGTTTGCAAGCATTTCTGCTGTTTCAAAAAGCGTACTTACCTCGGATCCAGAACCTATTAGGATAACATCAGGATTAACGACACTACGCACTTCATAAGCACCGTGCATCACTCCCTCTTGATAATTGCAAGGAGGTAAGTCTTTGATGTCTTGGCGACTAAAAATGAGAGCTGTTGGCGTTTTCACATTTTCCATTGCCATTTTCCAGCAAACAGTTGTAGCATGCACATCACAAGGACGAAGCACAAGAACGCTATTTACACCGCTATGATTTTTCAATTTCTCCATCAAGCGGATCTGAGCTTCTTGCTCTACTGGTTCATGAGTTGGCCCATCTTCTCCTACCCGGAAAGCATCATGTGACCAAACGAATTTTACAGGAACTTCCATTAAAGCCGCCATGCGAATAGCAGGCTTCATATAATCGGAGAAAACAAAGAAAGTACCCATAGCGGTAATCATGCCACCATGCAGCATGATACCAATACAGGTGCAAGCCATTGTCAATTCTGAGACGCCTGCTTGCAGGAAGCCTCCCTCAAAATTACCCCGACGAATAACACTTGTATGTGCCAAGAACCCTTCTGTTTTATCCGAGTTGCAAAGGTCTGCTGAAGAGACAATCATGTTAGGGACATGCTTGCTCAGCATCTCTAAACATTTAGCAGAAGCATTACGAGTAGGTCCATTGGGCTTTTGCTCAATTTCGTCCCAAGGAATTTCAGGTAATTGATCAGCAAACCATGCTTGTTGCAACTGCGCTTTCTCTGGGTTGGCATCAGCCCAAGCTTTTTCCTCTGCTTGACGCCCTGCAACAATGCTGCACAATTCATTCAAGCGATTTTCATACAACGCTTTTGTTTCTTCAAATATTTCAAAAGGATTGTCAAGGTTGCCTCCCAAGTTTTTCAGCGTTTCAATATAGGCATCGCCACCTAATGGAGCACCATGGGTTTTGCAGTTGGCTTCATAACTACTGCCGTCTGCCTTACGCGCACCTTTCCCCATAATGGTATGCCCTATAATCAACGTAGGACGATCTGTTTCAGCGTTCGCTTGCTTTAAGGCTTCACGAATTTGATCTGCATCATTACCATTTATTTCCAACACATTCCAGTTCCAAGCACGATACTTCATGGCCGTATCTTCAGAAAAGACATCGGCTGTAGGTGTGGAAAGCTGAATGTCGTTGGCATCAAAGAACATGATAAGGTTATTCAATCCCAAGTGTCCAGCCAAACGACCTGCTCCTTGCGAAATCTCCTCTTGTATACCACCATCAGAAATATAGGCATAAATCCGTTCTTTATCAAAACTAGGATTTCCTGTGCGAGCATACAAAGCTTTAGCGGCTATTGCAGCACCAACAGCAAATACATGCCCTTGCCCTAAAGGACCGCTCGTATTCTCAATTCCACGACGAATATCTCTTTCTGGATGCCCTGGAGTAGGAGAACCCCATTGTCGGAAATTTTGCAAATCCTCAAGAGAGAATTTGCCCAACAAAGCCAACTGAGAATACAGCATAGGCGACATGTGACCTGGATCTAAGAAGAAGCGGTCACGACAAGGCCACTCTGGCCATTCTGGGTCGAATTTAAGAAATTCAGAGAAGAGCACATTGCTAAAGTCAGCCCCTCCCATCGCACCGCCAGGGTGTCCTGATTTGGCCTTTTCGACCATTGCCACTGCGAGAATGCGAATGTTATCCGCAACGCGTTCCATTAGTTTCGCTGATGTAGACATAGATAGTGTAGGAGATTTGTATTTTAGTACAAAGGTACAAACTTTTCGCCTAAGTCACAGACTTCGGCCCTCAATCTTTTGTACATTCTTCTCTAATAAAGAGGCAGACAATTAAGAAATGCTATTAACGCAGATAGTCATAAATATAAAAATCAGAACCTTTATAATCTATTTTCTTGTTTATAACTTATTTGGGATAAGTAAGATTAACGGGCTGGAGTTGCTCCAACACTTCGGTAAGATATTTGCGCGCCTCCCATCTTGCCATCGGCAAGTCTTGAAGCAAATAATTACCACAATCTTCTTTTGTTGCCCCAGGAATATCTCCTTCATAAGTAGCTACAAACTCAAAAGTCCGCTTCATTAAGTCCACAATATCCTGAGACTCTAAATCGCCTTTTAGCAACAAATAGTTGCCCGTTAAGCATCCCATAGGCCCCCAATAAATAATGCGGTCTTTCCATTCTGCGTCATTTCGCAAATAAGTCGCCACAAGATGTTCCATCGTGTGGATGGCACCATTATGAAGCACTGGTTCACGATTAGGCTCTTTCATGCGAATATCAAATGTTGTGATAACTTCATTTCCCACAAAGTCTTTGCGAGAGACAAAAATGCCACGCACCATCCGCTCATGATTGATTGTAAAAGAAGGTATCTTATCCATGTTGTTTTCTTTTTAGATGAAATCGTAATTAAGCAGTAATTGCTATCAAGAAATTACGTGTAATTTCAAAACTCCCCTCTGCCATTGTTTCCCAAAAATTAAAGTATTGTGCCGCTTTATCGTCTTTTAGAGGCACATCACTAATAATGCGGAATGAGATAAAAGGAACTTTATAGATATGACAAGTATGTGCGATTGAACAACTTTCCATATCGACAGCCTTCGCTTCTGGGAAATGCGCCAAAATGTCACGCATCTTTTCCTTGCTATCCACGAACCAATCGCCACTTACGGTCAAACCACTATATATTTTTTGCGTCTCTCTCGTGCTATTCAAAGTCAAAGCCATTTCTACCATTTTTTGAGGAGAGGCAAAACGTGCTGGGAGTCCAATTATTTGGCCAAATTCTACTTCTGTGCCACAATATGAATCATGGTAGACACATTCCGTTGCCACCACGACATCCAAAGGGTTTAACATAGCATCTGCTCCTCCAGCCACGCCTGTAGATATTATCAAATCTGGACGATAAGTGGCAATCATTTCCACGGCTCCAATGGTCGAATTTACTTTACCAATACCACATTGTTGCATTATAATCTCTACACCATTTAGCTGTCCAATTACAAAAGTCTTAGATAGGTGATGTTCTGTATGCACTTCATTAAGCAATGTACGAAGTTGTTGAAACTCTTTATCCATTGCCACGATAATTCCTATTCTCATTCTT
>JALFTM010000257.1 GCA_022788345.1 Bacteroidales bacterium | reverse complement strand
GATTTTACTTGTGCTTTGACCGAAGAGTAATAAGTGCGAGGAGTTGATACATACTTGTAGTAGGCATAGCCTAAGCAGAGGGCTATGGAGATGAGAAACCAAAGCCAGTTGCGCAAGAGATAGTAGAAGAGGTCTACGACGTTGATCTCTAACACTTTCTTCTTTTCAGAAGAGTCTTTTGTTTGTGTAGACATAAATTACTTTTTGAAAAGATAAATCATTGTAGTGGCAAAGCTGCTTACAGCAGTGACAACCGAGATGTAGCGGAGCGCAATGTTCACTTCGTCACGCATACGATAGCGAGGCTCAACGTAAATCATGTCGTTCTGTTGCAAATAGTAGGCAGGAGAGTTGTACAACTCTTTGGTTTGTAGATCCACTTCGTAGACAAGGCGTTGGCCGTCTAATTCGCGAATGACCTTGACATTGTTGATACGATAGCTGGACGATAAGTCGATTCTTGCAAGGGCTTGCAACAAAGTGAGCTGGCCATCACGTGTGGAAAGGCTTTGAGTTCCATTGCCTTGCCCAATGATGAAAACTTTGAAGTTGAGGATTTCCACTGTTACGCTGGGATTCTTCAAGCGACCTTCTTGAATGATTTTCGCCTTGATCAAGTCGGATACCTCTCTGAGCGTTAGACCTGAAACTTGAAGTTTGCCCAATACAGGATACTCGATGTAACCCTCCGAACTGATGAGGTAACCTTGCGTGATTTCGGCTCCTGAGGCAGAAGCTTGAGATATTTCGCCACTCTCAGGGGACACATAGTAGCCTGTACGGCTATTGAAAGGCGTTGTCAGTTCTTGCTTGTCGTTCAACACAGAGATGCTGAGCCGATCGCCGGGTTGAAGAATCGTGTGGCGAGTTGGCTCTTTGGGATAGACACCCGGAGCTAAATCTTTGAGATAAACGTAATCCTTAGTAGACTTGCATGAGACTAAGAAAGCCGTCATGGCGATAAGGAGCATCAACATGCTCGATAATGACTTCTTCATATCTTTTGTTTTATAATTTCAATTCAAAATGTGGTGTATAAAGGTAGTGAAATATATTGTAACACTTGTTTTGTATGTGGAATTATTTCAATAGAATAGAAAAGACCTCTTCCCAAGAGTGTGCCAATGGTTCAGATATGGCCACTTTAGGAACGGTGGACAGAATTGTAGTGTCTCCTTGAATGAGGGCTTTCATTTGTTGCTTCAGTTGCTCTGGACTGTCGGGGTTGAAGAATGCTGCCTTGGAATAACCTGCTGCAGTTTCATGTGCGTATGGTAAGTTGGCCAATAGCATGGGCTTACCCGATACTGCAAACTCCGAAATGGGAAGTCCCCAAGTTTCCACCAAGGACGGGAATACAAGACAGTCGGCTTGTTGGTAGAGCTGGTAGAGGTTGTCCTTATTCTGAAAACCAGCAAAACGAATGCTGGTGACATTTCCCCATTTTTTAGCGAGCCACTTGGCGTATTTGCTGTCTTCTTGACTAATGGTGAGGGTCACTTCAAAGGCTTCTGTGCCCATCTCTTCTTCGAGTAGGCGAGCGGCTTCACACAGACATTCAAAGTTCTTGTTAATGTCGTGATAGGCCGCAAAGATGAAGTGATATTTGGCGGTAGGGACCGTTTTAGGAGCAATGGGTTGGTGGTGTGTGGTAGGCAGGCTGACGATGATGTGCTCTTGAGGATAACGAAACATCTTGTGCATGGCCTTGCGAAACCATTCTTGTTGAACGATGAGATAATCGTTCTTATGAATGTTGGGGCGATAGATGACGTGCTTTGTCAATGCCGCAAAGGTGACAATGCCCCAGTTTTGCAACAAGTGACGCCACTTCCATTTGAGAAAGGGGAAGGAATTGTGGCAGTAAACGGCACGACGTTTGGCTTGTATCGTAGGAGTGGTATCGTGCAGTGAGAGCCAAAGATCGATCTCGCCAAGATGGGCTGTCGCTTTCTTCATTTCGAAGTGCTCGCAACGCAGGCGTGACACCCAGCTTTGAACACTATGAGGCATCTCGATGTATTCGATGTTGGGGAAATTGGCCAATTCTTGCTGATGCACCAAGGCAACGACTCTCCAATGTTTCTCAACAGCCACAGAGGAAAGATATTCCAAGCATTGTCGCAGGATGGTCAATGTGCCTCCTTTTCGGAGATTGACTGCGGAGATGACGATGGTTTGCATAAGGGTGTTGATGTGAGATGGTTGAGTAGTTCCTCCCATTG
>JALFTM010000256.1 GCA_022788345.1 Bacteroidales bacterium | reverse complement strand
CCTCAATCCATTGAGTTCAGACCTTAATGTTTTGCGTTCAACAATGCTCTTTGGAGGTTTGGAAAGCATTGCGCACAATGTCAATCGCCGTCGCGCCAATCTACGCATCTACGAGAGTGGCAATTGCTACCACTTCGATGCCGCTCGCAAAGAGAGCGAAAAGTTGCTCGCCCCTTATACCGAAGAGGAGATGCTTGCACTTTGGATCACTGGCCATCGGGTAGAAGACAGTTGGGCACATGCGAACGAAGAGATGAGTGTCTATGAACTGAAAGCCGATGTATTGAACATTCTCACACGCTTGGGCTTGAACCTTCGTGCCTATGTGATTAAAGATGGCGAGAGCGACCTCTTCAGCAAATCTTTGGTCATTGCGGATAGAAACGGGAAAGTCTTTGCCGAATTTGGTCAGGTGCGCAAAGCACTCTGCGCTGGCTTCGACATCGAACAGCCTGTCTACTACGCAGAACTTTATTGGACACGCCTGATGAAGGCCACGCGCAAGCACGAAGTGACGTTTGCAGAACTCAGCAAATTCCCCGCTGTGCGCCGCGACTTGGCTTTGCTCATCGACACCGCCACGCCATTCTCGGCCATCGAGCAAATAGCTTTCGCTGCAGAGAAGAAACTCTTGAAAGCCGTAGAACTCTTTGACGTTTACGAAGGAGAACACCTCCCCAAAGGCAAGAAGAGCTACGCTGTGGCCTTCACCCTGCAAGACGACACGAAGACGATGAACGACAAGCAGGTCGAGGCCATCATGAAGAAAATTATCGGGTCGCTCCAGCACCAACTCGGAGCGCAACTGCGTTAATTTCTATCCTTGCATATTATAATCATTACATACAGAAACATCTCCAATGGGAAGAGCTTTTGAATATCGCAAAGCTGCGAAAATGAAGCGTTGGGGGCACATGGCTCGCACCTTCACCAAAATCGGAAAACAAATTGCTATTGCCGTAAAGGCTGGTGGCCCTGATGTAGAGACCAACCCTTCTCTCCGCGCCATCATCGCTAATGCCAAGCGTGAGAACATGCCGAAGGACAACATCGAGCGTGCCATCAAAAACGCAATGGGCAAAGACCAAAGCGACTACAAGACCATGACTTATGAAGGCTATGGTCCTCATGGAATTGCCATCTTCGTTGATACGCTGACCGACAACCCTACCCGCACTGTCGGCGATGTTCGCTCGGTCTTCAACAAGTTCAGTGGCACAATGGGCACAATGGGTTCGTTGGCCTTTCTCTTCGACCACAAGTGCGTATTCTCCTTCAAGAAGCGCGACGACATTGACATGGATGAACTCATCCTTGAGTTGATCGACTATGGTGTGGAAGATGAATTTGACGAGGACGAGGAAGAAGGCACAACAACCATCTACGGCGATCCCAAAAGCTTTGGCGACATCCAGAAGTATTTGGAGGCGAACGGTTTTGAGGTGGTTGGCGCAGAGTTTACTTACATTCCCAACGACTTGAAAGACGTCACTCCAGAACAGCGTGAGACCATCGACAAGATGGTGGAGCGCTTCGAGAACTTCGATGATGTGCAGACAGTTTACACAAACATGAAGCCCGAATAAAGGCGAAGCCCTTACCTCCCATCTTGGTCGCCACTCCTACATTTAGGGTGGCGACCATTTTTCACCATTCTCTTAGTTCTATCTCCTTTCCCTCCCTTTTGCTCATGCCCTCACTCCTCGAATTGCGCACCCAAGCCTTGTCCCACGTTCGCATCGGCCTCATCGGGCTTGGTCAGCGCGGACAACGCATGATTGATCGCTACCGCTTCATTGACGGCGCCAGCATCGTGGCCATTTCCGACCTCTCTTCCGAGCTTCTTGAAAAGGCACAGAAGCAATTTGCCATCTCCGAGCGTCCACAGCCCGCGACACATGTTGGCACAGAGGCATGGCGAGAAGTGTGTGAACGTTCGGACGTAGACCTTATATATATATGCACGCCTTGGGACTCCCATGCAGAGATTGCCCAAGTGGCAATGAACGCAGGGAAACACGTCGCAGTGGAAGTGCCTGCCGCTATGAGCGTAAATGATTGCTATGCGCTGATCGCAACAGCCCGAAGCACAGGTCGTCATCTTTTCTTGGCCGAAAACTGTTGTTACGACCGCTTCCACTTGGGCGTTCTTTCAGCTGTGCAACAAGGATTATTAGGGACAATTACCCACTGCGAGGGAGCATACATTCACGACCTACGCGCCGATTTCGGTTTGCTCTCAGAAAGCGAAGCCACCCGCGGGTGGATGGGAACGGCTTTTGCCCAACATGGTGGCAATCCCTACCCTACCCACGCCATTGGCCCTATCGCTCATCTACTCAACATCCATAGGGGCGACCGCTTAAAGACGCTTACAGCCATGTCGTCCACGCCGATTGACAAACAGACAGGCCAAGGACGCATCAACACAGCCTTGATCACCACCGAGCGAGGGCGTACCATCTTACTTCAGCTCGACATGACTACTCCCCGTCCTTACTCTCGTCTGCAAACAACCTGTGGCACAGAGGGCTACGCCCAAAAGTATCCCTTACCCATTTTGGCCACTTCCACCACGCCTCAGCCTCTCACAGGCCAACCAGCAGAGGAGCTGGCCGACGATTTGGCTACGCACCATCCAGCGTTCGCCTTTTGGCAAGAGGGCTATCTGCGTGGAGTGGACAACGAGATGAACTATGCCATGGATGCCCGGCTCATCTATTGCCTACGCCAAGGCTTGCCTTTGGACATTGATGCCTACGACGCTGTCGAATGGTCGTGCCTCACCGAACTCACACAGTTGTCGGCACAACAAGGTGGTATGCCTATCGACATTCCCGACTTCACTGAAGGCCATTGGCAGGAGCTTTCGACCCATCGTTTCCATACCTAACGCGCCCTATTCTTATGCAGAACTTTGCCGCCATTGATTTTGAAACAGCCAACAATGCACGCAGTAGCATCTGCAGCGTGGGGGTTGTCATCGTGAAGAACGGAGAGATTGTCGACCACTTCTATTCGCTCGTTCGCCCTATTCCGAACTATTACAATTACTATTACACACAAGTGCACGGCATCGAGCCACACGACACCATTCATGCACCCACTTTCCCCACAGTATGGGCGGAAATAGAAAAACTCATCATCGGGCTTCCCCTTGTGGCACATAATAAAGCGTTCGATGAGAGCTGTTTGAAAAAAGTGTTTGAGGAGTATGGCATGATTTATCCCAACTATCTTTTCTACTGCACCTATCAAGCTGCACGCCGTCACTTTCCCCATGCTCGCAATCACCAGCTTCACACGATTTCGGCTTTGTGCGGTTATCAGCTTGCCCACCACCATCACGCCTTGGCCGATGCAGAAGCCTGTGCTTGGATAGCCAAAGAGATTTTATAACACCATTTGGTTTCACTCCCATCGCTTTGTCGGCACGCTCTCCATCGTGCATCCTCATTCCCTTACTTTCATCTAAAAGTGGCGAGCGTTGCTCGCCACTTTTTTGAGCCGTAGAATGCAAGATAGATGCTACACCAGCATTCGCATCTTCTCATTGCAATTCCTCCACAAGGACTTTTCGTGCTGCCCCACACAATCGGCCTCTTTTTTCACAACACATCAACCAACACAAATGTCTCACACCACCCCTTCACAGCCAATAGCTCCGCAAAACACTCCGTTGGAACAAACAGCCTACGTTGTACTCTTCACCGTCAGCTTTTGTCACTTCCTCAACGACCTCATGCAGGCCACCTTACCAGCCCTTTACCCGATTTTCAAAGTCACTTTCGACTTGAACTACGCACAAATTGGCCTCATCACCCTTGTTATTCAGCTCACTTCCTCCATACTCCAGCCACTCGTTGGGTTGTATGCCGACAAGCATCACCACGCTTGGCAACTCCCCGTCGGTATGTTATTCACCCTCTTCGGCATCCTACTTTTGGCATGGTCTGCAACCTTCGGCATGGTGTTGATAGCTGTGGGATTGATGGGATGCGGATCTTCCGTTTTTCATCCACAAGCTTCTCAGATAGCCCTTTTGGCTTCGGGTGGGCGCAAAGGTTTGGCACAAAGCATCTTCCAAGTTGGAGGCAACGCTGGCTTTGCGATTGGTCCGCTTTTAGCAGCCATGATCATCCTGCCCTATGGGCTACAATCCTTTCAATGGCTCAGCCTTTTTGCCGTCATCTGCGCTCTGCTCCTCGTGGCCATTGGAAAGTGGCATATGAAGGAGTTGAAAATTGTTCGCCAACGCACACGCCTGCATTGGACAACAGCCAAAACTTATAGCAAAGGCCACATCTATTTTTTTGTCTTCGTGCTCTTCCTGCTGATGTTCTCCAAGAATTTTTATGCAGCGAGTATGACCAATTTCTTCACGTTCTTCCTTATCGACAAATTTGGTGTTAGCGTACAAGCCTCACAACTCTGCCTATTCGCTTTCTTGGCGGCAGAAGTAGTGGGTACGCTTGTGGGTGGGGCTTTGGGCGATAGGTTTGGCCGGCGCTACATCATCTGGTTCTCCATCCTCGGCGCTACGCCTTTCACCTTAATTTTGCCCTTTGTCAAT
>JALFTM010000255.1 GCA_022788345.1 Bacteroidales bacterium | reverse complement strand
AGGAAGCGCAGGGCGGGAAAACGAGAGGCGCAGAGCGAACGAACAAGTGGGCTTGCTGTGGATTTTGCCACCGCAGGGGAGAGGAGTAAGCAACTGCTTTGGAATAAATATCGTTGGATAAAGTTAAATATGCTATAGCGGTGAAAAATGGACGAATGTTGTGGCGATTGCATACGACGGCTGTATGTCAAAAGCGGAGAGGATGGGAAGGCTTGTTTGGGTGTGGGGATATGGCAAGGCGACAAGGAGAATGTTTGCAGGCGGTTGGAAGAGGGTAAAATTGAAGTGAAAGTTCTGACTTTTTGTCTGTGTTTTTCTGTTATTGCGGTCTGTGTTTCAGACAAAATGGCGTACTTTGGGGTTTGGCAAACACTTTGAGATAAAGAAAAGTGTCTGCGAGAAAGAAAGATCATAGATGCAAAGCTTGTGAGATGAGATGCGCAGGCAAGATAATTTGTAATCAATAAAAAACAACGATATGAACTTTAACAATTTTACCATCAAGGCACAAGAGGCCGTGCAAAAGGCCGTTGATCGTGCCAAGGCTGGTGGCCAACAAGCCATCACGCCCACCCATCTGCTGGCAGGGGTGTTGGAAGCCGGCGAGAATGTGACGCAATATCTCTTGGGCAAGCTCGGAGTGAACGAGAAAATGTTGGTCACAGCAGTGGAGAGCCAACTGGCAAGTATGCCCCGTGTTTCTGGGGGTGAACCTTATCTTGATCGTGAGGCCAACGCTGTGATGCAACGTGCCATGGATGTGGCACGAGAAGATGGCGACACTTTTGTTGGACTTGAACCCCTTTTGCAAGCCTTGCTCCAAGTGAAGAGTACAGCCAGTGCGATGCTTAAAGATGCAGGGGTTGGCGAAGAAGCCCTGAAGCAGGCCATCGCTGAACTGCGGGGCGGGCGCAAAGCCGACTCTGCTTCGAGCGAGGAAACTTATCAAGCCTTGAGCAAATATGCCCGCAACCTCGTGGACGAAGCCCGTAATGGGAAACTCGACCCTGTGATTGGGCGTGACGAAGAAATTCGCCGTGTGCTTCAAATTCTTTCACGACGCACGAAGAACAATCCTATCCTTATCGGTGAACCCGGCACAGGTAAGACGGCCATTGTGGAAGGATTGGCCGAACGCATTGTGCGTGGCGACGTGCCAGAGAACTTGCGTGGCAAACAACTTTTTTCCCTTGACATGGGAGCATTGATTGCTGGCGCAAAATATAAAGGAGAGTTTGAAGAGCGTCTCAAAAGTGTTGTGAATGAAGTGATCGCTGCCGAGGGTGGCATCATCCTCTTCATCGATGAAATCCACACCCTTGTGGGTGCAGGAAAGAGTGATGGTGCGATGGATGCGGCGAACATCCTCAAACCAGCCTTGGCACGTGGCGAACTACGGAGCATCGGGGCAACGACTTTGGACGAGTATCAAAAATACTTTGAGAAGGACAAAGCCCTTGAACGCCGTTTCCAAACGGTGATGGTTGAAGAGCCTTCTGTGGAGGATGCTGTATCCATTCTTCGCGGTTTGAAGGAACGCTATGAAACCCACCACGAGGTGCGTATTCAGGACGATGCCTTGATTGCCGCCGCCCAGCTCTCAAACCGCTACATCACCGATCGCTTTCTTCCCGACAAGGCTATTGACTTGATCGATGAGGCGGCCGCTCGTTTGCGGATGGAACGCGACTCGCAACCCGAAGAGATGGACGATCTTTCTCGCCGTCTGCGTCAGTTGGAGATTGAGCGGGAAGCCATCCGCCGAGAGGGCGACACTGCTAAGCTTTCGCAACTCGATGAAGCCATTGCCCATCTGAGTGAAGAACTGGCCGATTACAAAGCACGTTGGGAGGGCGAACGGGCATTGGTCGATAAGATACAACAGGCCAAGGCCGAGATGGAGCATCTCAAATTTGAGGCCCAAAAGGCAGAGCGTGAGGGCAACTATGGACGGGTGGCAGAGATTCGTTATGGCAGACTCAAGGAGTTGGAAAACGAAATCGCCACAGTGCAAGCCCAACTCAAGGAGCGACAAGGCGCAACGGCGATGATAAAAGAGGAAGTGACGGCCGATGATGTAGCCGACGTGGTGAGCCGTTGGACAGGTATCCCCGTGAGCCGTATGCTGGCGAGCGAGCGAGAAAAGTTGCTTCACTTGGAGGAGGAACTCCACCGCCGTGTCGTTGGGCAAGACCAAGCCATCGAGGCTGTGGCTGATGCTGTGCGTCGCTCACGAGCAGGCTTGCAAGACCCTAAACGCCCCATCGGATCGTTTATCTTCTTGGGAACAACGGGCGTAGGTAAGACAGAATTGGCAAAGGCGCTGGCTGCGTATCTTTTCAATGATGAGAATGCGATGACACGTATCGACATGAGCGAATACCAAGAGAAGTTCTCTGTCTCTCGCCTTGTTGGTGCGCCTCCCGGATATGTGGGCTATGATGAGGGCGGCCAACTCACGGAAGCTGTGCGCCGACATCCGTACAGCGTGGTGCTCTTCGACGAAATCGAAAAGGCGCACCCCGATGTGTTCAATATCCTTTTGCAGGTATTGGACGATGGTCGGCTGACGGACAACAAAGGTCGGGTGGTCAATTTCAAGAATACAATTATCATAATGACCTCCAATCTCGGTAGCGCATTTGTGCAAGCACAGATGGAAGGCTTCGAGGAAAAGAACGTGGAGGAGCAAACCAAAGTGTTGCACGACACCGAAATGGGCGTGCTCGAATTGCTCAAGAAAACGATTCGCCCTGAGTTCTTGAACCGCATCGACGAGATTTTGCTCTTCCGTCCGCTCACGCAAGAACAGATAGCACAAATTGTACGCTTGCAAGTAGCTGGTATTGCAGATTTGTTGGCTTCGGAGGGCGTGGTGTTGCGTGTGGATGAGAGTGCTGTTGCGCTGATAGCTCGCGCAGGCTTTGATCCCGACTTTGGCGCACGCCCAGTGAAACGGGCCTTGCAACGCTTGTTGCTCAACGCTTTGAGCCGTTCGTTGCTCGCTGGAAGCATCGATCGCACACAGCCCATCCTTGTGACTGCGAAAGGTGAGGACTTGACTTTC
>JALFTM010000254.1 GCA_022788345.1 Bacteroidales bacterium | reverse complement strand
TGCAGCTTATCTTCTCTTCCAACTCTTGCGACAAGAGGAAGGCAATATGCCCTTGTTGCGCCATGCGTGTGGTCTGTTGTTGCGACGTGGCGATCGCTTGGCGTTCAACCTAACAAGTATCTTGCAGGCCTATTTCGACATAGACAACCTACCCGCAACCTTTTCCCTTTCATTAGCACCTTATCAGTTGAGTCGGCTTGAAGGAGGATATTCTTCCTTTACAGAACAACTCCTTTCTATATAGGGGAGCACTCAAGAGGTATCAAAGAATAACATAAATAAGTATCATAAAAACCACATTATGAAAAGAATCGTACAAGTTGCTTTTGCCACCATGTTGGCCACGCCGATGCTGGCGCAACCAAGCACCAATGGTGTTGCCGTGACCAAGAAGGGCGACACAAAGACTGCCACGCAAAGCCGGCAGGGTGCCAAGGACAAACCCGTGACTACGAAAGGCCTGTTTACCGTCACTCAGCAAGGCGGGGAATGGACATTTGAAATTCCTAAAAATTTGCTTGGGCGCAAATTTCTATCCACGGTGCGTTACACATCTACACCTGCTGGAACTGGCACTTATGGTGGCGAACTCTCTAATGAGCAGATGGTCTATTTTGAAGAAGCACCAGACGATCGCTTGCTCTTGCGCGCCGAACCTTTGAGTAATATCGCCAGCAAGTACGAAGATATTAACAAGGCGGTACTAATCAGTAGCTCGAACCCAATCCTCGGCACTTTCAAAATTGAAAGCCGTGACAAGGGGATGCTGAAAGTGAAGGTGACGCAATTTTTCAGCGAAGATAATCCTGCTTTGGGCGTTAGCGTAGCGGCTCGCAAAGAGTTTGGCATTGCAGGTATGCTCCCCGGACAATCTTATATCGAGGGCATCAAAACTTTCCCAACGAATACGGAAGTACGCCTTGTGCGCACTTACGCTACTCCTCAAGGCAAGTCCTACTCTTCTTATACAACAGGACGCATCACGCTGGGTTTGAATATCTCTTTCGTACTCTTGCCCGAAACGCCGATGTTGCCTCGTCTTTTCGATCCCCGTGTAGGCTATTTCGTGGAAAACCTTGATAAGTTCTCCGACTATCAGCAGAAAGTGCAATCGAAACGCTACATCACCCGTTGGCGCTTAGAACCTAAGGACAGCGCAGACATGGAAAAAATGAAGCGTGGCGAGTTGGTAGAGCCCAAGAAGCCTATCGTTTACTACATAGACCCTGCTACACCGAAACGCTGGCGCAAGTACTTGATTCAAGGAGTGAACGACTGGCAAGTGGCCTTTGAACAAGCAGGCTTTAAGAACGCTATCCGTGGCGAAGAGTGGCCTGACACTATCCCCGAAATGAGCATGGAAGATGCCCGTTTCTCGGTTATCCGCTATTTAGCTTCTGATATTCCCAATGCTTACGGCCCTAACGTACACGACCCTCGCTCTGGAGAAATCATGGAAAGCCATATCTGTTGGTATCACAACGTGATGACCCTCGTTCATGACTGGTACATGATACAAGCTGGTACGCTTGACGAAGCTGCACGCCACCCAGAGTTTGACGAAGAACTTATGGGACAACTCATTCGCTTCGTCTCTTCGCACGAGGTGGGACACACGCTCGGTTTGCGCCACAACTTCGGGTCGTCCAGCACAGTGCCTGTCGATAGTCTTCGCAACAAAGCTTGGGTGGAAAAGCATGGTCATACGCCCAGTATCATGGACTACGCACGCTTCAACTTCGTAGCTCAGCCAGAAGATGGTATCTCCCGTGCTGGTCTTTTCCCTCGCATTGGCGACTACGACAAGTGGGCCATCCAATGGGGCTATACGCCTATGTTCGATGCTTACGATGATGAAAGCGACTACTATGAGTTGCAGAAACTCATGAATACGAAAGATCTGACGAGCAAGAGCCGTTTGTGGTTTGGTGATGGCGAGACACGTCGCTACGATCCCCGCTGTCTCTCTGAAGACTTGGGCGACGATGCGGTGAAGATGGCACACTATGGTCTTTTGAACCTTAAGCGCATCGCTCCACAGCTTGAGGATTGGAACTATTCAGCCAATGACATAAACAGCGATAACCTTCGCAGTGCGTACAACAACCTTGTGGGACAATTTAACCGCTATGTCGGTCACGTTTCCGCAAACATCGGTGGGTTCTACAACAACTATAAGACTGTCAATCAGCCGGGCGAGGTTTTCGGCAACGTGTCGAAAGCACATTCTTTGCGTGCCCTCAACGCCTTTGATGAGATGGTGCTGACAGAACCTACATGGCTCATCAATGTTCCTTACATTCGACGCATCTCCATCAAGCCTGAGACGATTACAAATAGCATAGGAGTTAGAGCGGTAAAAACACTGATTGAGCGTGCTGGTATGCTCAATGAAACGTTCCCCGTAGCAGATTATGTGCAGGAGTTGAGCACTCGTCTTTTCCGTGAATTGGACAAGAAGGAAAATGTGAGTGGCTATCGTCGCCAACTCCAGAATACGTATGTGAATGCCTTGGTG
>JALFTM010000253.1 GCA_022788345.1 Bacteroidales bacterium | reverse complement strand
CATTTGGGAAACGAAATACGGGAGGCGCATGCAGAAAAAATTCCATGCGCTTCCCGTAGTTCCTGCATGCGCCTTCCCAAAAGCGAGGTAGCGCAAGGCGAGCTTATGGTGTGAGAATGATAATTTTCCAAAGTTCATTCTTGTCAGGACGATTGAGTTTGGCACATTTTGTGTAACTTTGCTTGTAAGGCCATAGAGGCATAGAGAGTTGTCAAATATCTCTTGTGCAAACCTTTTGCACAAAAGCTGCTTCTCTTTTGCTTCACAAAGCCCAACCCTTGCTGGTTGCTCCAGCAATTCACCCTCTGCAAAAAAATACAACCCAGAATGGATAAAACTCAAAAGTTAGTGGATAGCATTGTAGCCGGCATCCAAGAAAAGAAAGGCTTCGACATCGTAACAGTCGACTTAAGTCGCATCATCACTGCTCCCTGCAAACACTTCGTCATCTGCACAGGTTCTTCCCCACAGATGGTACAGGCTATCGCCAATAGCGTATGGGACTTCGCTTTTCGTAAAGCCAACGGTGAAAAGCCCTCCAAAACGATTGGTGAGCAAAATGCTGAATGGGTGGCAATGGACTACGGCACAGTGATGGTTCACATCTTTCGCCCCGAAGCCAGAGAACACTACGATCTCGAAAACCTATGGGAAGATGCCGACCTTTTTGAAGTGCCCAACCTCGACTAAGGTTTAGGTCGTCGACTTTCACAAGTGTCAAAACAGCACATCCATTTCCCACAGAACGAACAACGAGATTGATTTCTTCAGAAACATCATTAGAACTTTATGACACCAGAACCGAATAAGAAGCGACGCTTTAGTCTAAGCTCGCTCTATATCATCCTGATTGCGGTGCTTTTTATCACCTACTTCATAAACCCTTTTAAGGGAAATGAAGGAACGAAGGAAGTGCCTTACTCCACCTTTCAACAATATGTTGAGAAAGGTTATGGACGACAAATTGTCGTGGACAAAGAAGAGGGTGAAGCCACCCTTGTGTTGGATAAACAACATGTTGCAGAAGTGTTCGGTGCGGACGCCTCTAAAGTGGACGACAAAGCTTCGGTCAAGGCAATGACCCCTTCAACAGACAAGGTTGAAGAGTTTTTGGCTTCCAAATTCAAAGGTGAAGTGCGCTACACGGTATCGAGCAGTTGGTTCATGACTCTCCTCTTCAACCTGCTCCCCGTATTCTTCTTCATCGGTCTCTACTACTTCCTCTTCCGTGGTATGAATGGCGGAGGCAGCAATGGCATTTTCTCCGTAGGCAAGAGCAAAGCGCGTGTCTTCGAGAAAGGCGAAGGCGTAGGCATCACCTTTGCCGATGTGGCAGGGCAAGAAGGTGCTAAAGAGGAGGTGCAAGAAATTGTAGACTTCCTCAAAAATCCCGGACGCTACACAGAGCTTGGAGGTAAAATCCCCAAAGGCGCACTCCTCGTAGGCCCTCCCGGAACAGGTAAAACCCTTTTGGCTAAAGCTGTGGCAGGCGAAGCCCATGTGCCCTTCTTCTCGATGTCGGGTTCGGATTTTGTGGAAATGTTCGTTGGGGTCGGTGCAAGTCGTGTGCGTGACCTCTTCCGACAAGCCAAGGAGAAAGCACCTTGTATCATCTTTATTGACGAGATTGATGCCGTAGGTCGTGCCCGTGGCAAGAACGTGGCGATGGGTGGCAATGATGAGCGAGAAAATACGCTCAACCAACTGCTCACCGAAATGGATGGTTTCGGCACCAATTCAGGCGTGATTATTCTTGCAGCCACCAACCGTGTGGACATCTTGGACAAGGCTCTGCTCCGCCCCGGACGCTTCGACCGCCAAATCCATGTGGACCTCCCCGATCTCAATGAACGTATTGAAATTTTGAACGTCCACCTCCGTCCTCTGAAATTGGCCAACGACATCGACCCTGAACTCTTGGCACGCCAAACACCGGGCTTCTCTGGTGCAGACATCGCCAACGTGTGTAACGAAGCGGCACTCATTGCGGCCCGCCACCAGCACACAGAAGTGACAAAACAAGACTTCTTAGATGCTGTGGACCGCGTTGTCGGTGGTTTGGAAAAGAAGTCGAAAGTGATGACAGCAGGCGAAAAGCACGCCATTGCCCTCCACGAAGCAGGGCATGCCACTGTGTCGTGGCTCTTGGAGCATGCCAATCCGTTGATTAAAGTGACGATTATCCCTCGTGGCCAATCGCTCGGTGCGGCTTGGTACTTGCCTGAAGAGCGCAACATCACCACAAAAGAGCAGATGCTGGACGAAATTTGTGCCACCCTTGGCGGGCGTGCCGCCGAAGAACTCTTCACAGGCCACATTTCCAGCGGTGCGCTCAGCGACCTTGAGACTGTGACAAAGCGTGCCTATGGTATGGTTGCCTATCTCGGCATGAGTGAGAAATTGAGTCATCTTTGCTACTACAACCAAGAGGCCAGCTTCTCAAAACCCTACTCTGAGAAAACAGCCGAACTCATTGATGCCGAAGTGCAACGCATCATCAGCGAGCAGTATGCCCGCGCTAAGGACATTCTCAATCAACACGCCGAGAAGCACAACGCAATAGCCCGCATCTTGGAACTTCGAGAGGTTATCTTCCGTGAAGATGTTGAGGGAGTTCTCGGTCCTCGTCCGTGGAAAAGCCGTGCCGAGGAAATCATGGAACTCGAAGCCGAGCGCAAAGCCGCAAATGAAAGTGCAGCCACTTCTGCAACGCCCCCTGCTTTGCCCGAAGCGACTTCCGAAGAAAGTAATGAGCCTTCAGAAAACAGCGCATCGCAACCGCCAACATTCAATGGCATAGCAGAATAAACTCCTCACACCATCCTTGACCAGCGTTCTTGCAACACTGGCCAAGGATGGCAAATTATAACTATAAGATGAACACATTCCTTCTTCGCTCGCTAACGGGCCTTGTATTTGTCACTCTTCTTGTTGGCGGCATTCTCTATTCTCCCGTGAGTTTCACCATCCTATTCGCCATCATTACAGGTCTAACGGCATGGGAGTTTGCAACGAACGTGAACACACACGATGGTGCAAATGTCAATCGTCTCATCAACACTGTGGCAGCCGTCTATCTGTTCGTGGCCTTTGCAGGCTTCAGTGGCGACTTTGTTCCCTCCAAGGCTTTTGTTCCCTACTTGTTGTCGATTGTTTACTTGCTTGTGGCCGAACTTTATGCCAAGCGTCCCAACCCTTTGAAGAATTGGGCTTACGCATTTGCCTCACAGCTATATGTAGCCCTTCCCTTTGCTTTGCTCAACGTGCTGGCTTTCCGCTACGATGCCATGGCCAACCAAACAATCTATGTTTATATTTTCCCGCTGAGCATTTTCCTTTTCTTATGGACCAGCGACACGGGAGCATACTGCGTAGGCTCGCTCCTTGGTCGCTATTTCCCTGCCAAACTCTTTGAACGCATTTCTCCTAAGAAATCGTGGATAGGTTCTATTGGAGGCGGCGTGCTTTGCATTCTTGTAGCCTTACTCTTGGCGCATTTCTATCCGCTCCTCTCAACCTTTCAGTGGGTGGGACTTGGCTTAACGGTCTGCATCTTCGGCACATGGGGCGACTTGGTCGAGAGCCTCTTCAAACGTCAGCTGGGCATCAAGGATAGTGGCACACTTCTCCCCGGACATGGCGGCTTCCTCGATCGTTTCGACTCATCACTTCTGGCCATACCAGCTGCTGTTTTATACTTTTACACTATCATGCCTTAGCGCATGAAGCATACAATTAGCCCCACCGAAGAAAACGAGAAGAGAACACTCTTGTTTTTTCGGTGGGGCTAATTGTATAGAGACATCTTGAGTTTAGCGCATCAAACCATTGATCCAGTTGAAAAACTCAGGCAAATCATAATCGCCACTATGGGGATGGTATTCCAAAGAACTGCCCATAATGAGCGCTGTGAAAAATAATTTATTCATTGCTCTACATTGAATTATTACTGGGCAACAGCAGTCTTTGTCGCCCAAAGCGTGTTTTACAGCATTGAAGTCGCTTAGTTCTTCTACAAAGATAGATATTATCCACGAGAAAGCTCTACCTTTGCTCATGAAAGCAACGACAATTATGGTAAATTATCTGATAGTAGGATTAGGGGGAGGCATTGGCGCTATGCTGCGCTATGGTGTGCAAACGCAAATCGTGTCGCATTTTGGCACAATTCCTCCATGGGGCACTTGGTTGGCAAACGTTTCGGGCTGTTTGCTCTTTGGTTTGATTGCTGGCTGGGGACTACGCCAAAGCGGTTTTTCGACCGAATGGCGTCTCTTCTTGCTCACAGGCATTTGTGGAGGCTATACAACTTTCTCTTCTTTTACTGCCGAAGCGCTTCAATTCTGTCAGCGAGGCGAATGGCTACTTGCTTTTCTTTATATCGGTAGCACATTGCTCTTCGGTTTCTTGGGGCTTTGGGTCGCTACCACAATCATGCAACACTAAGAAGCTCCCGCCGAAAGATTACGCTGTCACTTGCTCAATGACTCTGAGGTTCATTGTTTGCATTGCTTGCGCCAAGCGTTTCTATTTCTTCCTTATGATTTTCAAAAATTATGTACCTTTGTAGGGCAAAAACTCTCGAAATATGAAGAAAAATCTCAACGTGGCACTATTGCGTAGCCTTTGCACCTTGATTATTGGCGGACTAATGGTTGCTTTTTCCACAGAGGTCAGTTTGTGGCTGGTGTACGGCTTGGGCACTTTGATTGTCATCTCAGGCGTAGCAGCGCTCGTGGCACACCTCTTGCGTCCCAAAGGCGAGCCCAGCAACGTCGGACTACTCATCGTTGCCATAGTAGGTATGGTCGGAGGGGCGAGCTTCTTACTCAATTCAGAAACCAACTCAACCTATCTTTTCTATGTTTTAGGCACGTTGCCAGCCATCGGTGCTTGCGCCCAACTCATTTCCCTTATCCGCCTTCATCGCAAAGGCATGCCCCTGCCCTCCATCGCTTATATGGTGCCATTGCTCATCATCGCATTGTGTGTGGGCGTCCTTTATTTTAAGGATCAATTGGCACAACTCCCTATCCTACTCTTGGGCATAGCATGGCTCGCTTACAGCTTCTTTGAATTGGTGTTGCTCTTCCGCTGGTCGAAGGTACGCACAAAAGAAACCAACACCACTGCAACCAACATGCCTAAGATAGAGAATGTGACAGACATTCCAGCAGAAGAAATTACAGTTTCAGAGCATCCTACACAGGAATAAATCTTTTTGCAAGTATTTCTCGATTAAAAAGAGAAATACTTGCGATTTTTTACCTAACTTTGCAACATCATCAACATAGACTATTCATTTTCTTTCTCTACTTGTTTGACGAAAGATTTATACATAGAACTAAATATAAGACATGACTCACGCCATTTCTTTCACTAAAATGCACGGTATCGGCAACGATTACATCTATGTCGACACACAACGTTTCCCACTCCCCGACCCTGAAGCATTGAGTCGTCTTTGGAGCGATCGCAACAAAGGCATCGGTGGCGATGGTTTGGTGCTAATTGGCACTTCGACAGTGGCCGACTTTTCGATGCGCATCTTCAACAATGACGGCTCGGAGGCGCGTATGTGTGGCAACGCCTCACGGTGCATCGGCAAATATGTCTATGACAACGGCCTCACAGACAAGACCACAGTGACGCTCGAAACCCTCTCAGGCATCAAGGTTTTGCACCTCCACCTTGGGGAGGATGGCCGTGTGGCCACTGTGACTGTCGACATGGGTGAGCCACAGCTCGCTGTTCCCTCACAATGCGCCTTACAAGACGGCCAATGTTTGGACAAGGATCTCGAAGCAGGCGGGCGAAATTATCGTGGCACTTTCGTATCAATGGGCAATCCGCACTTTGTCATCTTTGTGGACGACATCACTGCCGTCGACCTCCCTATAGAAGGAAAGGCCTTGGAGCATCATGAGATATTTCCCGAACGCTGTAACATCGAGTTTGTGCAACTCACCGCAGAGGGACATCTTCGCACAAGGGTTTGGGAGCGTGGTTCGGGCATCACATTAGCATGTGGCACTGGAGCCTGCGCCACAGCAGTGGCAGCAGTGGTTACAGGACGCAGTGGACGCACTGCCACTGTTGATATGGATGGTGGCACACTCCATATTGAATGGCGCGAAAGCGACAACCATATTTATATGACAGGGCCTGCCACCAACGTATTTACAGGCACTATCTCTTATGACGAATAATCAGAGTTTCTCACTTTAGACATACTTTCTACAGCATGGCGACAATCAACTCCAATTTCCTGAAACTTCAGAAGAGCTACCTCTTCAGTACCATTGCACAAAAGGTTTCGGCTTTCAAAGCCAATAACCCCGATGCACAACTCATCCGTTTGGGCATCGGCGACGTCACTCGTCCCTTAGCCCCAGCAGTGATTGAGGCATTGCACAAAGCCGTTGACGAACAAGCCTCGGCCGACACCTTTCGAGGCTATGGGCCAGAACAAGGCTATGAGTTCTTGCGCCAAGCCATTATTGACGGTGACTTCACGCCCCGTGGCATCAACATTGACTTAGACGAAGTGTTTATCAACGATGGAGCGAAGAGCGACACAGGTAACTTCGTCGACATTCTTGGCACAGACAACACCATCTGTGTAACCGATCCCATTTACCCTGTATATATCGACACAAATGTGATGGCTGGCAGAGCAGGTAATTTTGAGGAAGGCGCATGGGATCGTATTGCCTATTCGCCTTGCAACGCAGAGAACAACTTCATTCCAGCCCTGCCCACAACGCCCGTAGATCTTATTTATCTGTGCTATCCTAACAATCCCACAGGAACCACCCTCTCGCGAACAGAACTGAAACGCTGGGTGGACTATGCTTTGGCCAACGATGCCATTATCCTCTACGATGCGGCTTACGAAGCTTACATACAAGATGAGGAAACACCCCACTCTATTTACGAAATAGAGGGTGCAAGAGCCTGTGCCGTAGAGTTCCACAGCTTTTCTAAAACAGCAGGCTTTACTGGACTTCGTTGTGGCTACACCATCGTGCCAAAGGAAGTGACTGCAAAAGCGAAAGATGGCAGTCGGGTATCCCTCAACCCACTTTGGAATCGCCGCCAATGCACCAAATTCAATGGTACACCTTACATTGTACAACGCGCAGCCGAAGCCATCTATAGCGAAGCAGGCAAGCGTCAAGTGCGCGAGACAATCGACTATTATATGACCAACGCCCGCTTGATGCGTGAAGCCCTCACAGCTACAGGTCTACAAGTTTTCGGTGGCGAAAACGCACCCTACATTTGGTTCAAGACACCTGCTGGCGTTTCAAGTTGGGAATTCTTTGAAAGCCTACTGCACGAGGCGCATATCGTATCGACGCCCGGCGCAGGCTTCGGGCCTGCTGGCGAAGGCTACATTCGCTTGACCGCATTCGGACGCAGAGAGGACTGCGAAGAAGCCATGCGTCGCCTCAAAACTTGGATGCAGCAATCATAATCCTGTGCCGCTGTAGAATGCTTTAATCCAAAGCATTCTACAGCGGCAACTGGTTCTTCCCCTCTTTTCTTTTTCACAGAAATATCTTATTCCTTACATTTCACTCCCACTCACACCAAGCAACATTATGACGAGTTTACGTTTCAAGGCCGTAGCAGCCTCTTTCAAGAAGAGCCCCGTAGCCGTAACAACCCCTCAAGAGCGCCCTTCCGAGTATTTCGCCAAGTATGTATTCACAAAAGAGAAGATGTACAAATATCTCTCTTTGAGCACTTACAACAAATACCTGCAAGCCATTGAAGAGGGCACACCTTTGACCATGGAAGTGGCCGATGCCATTGCCGCAGCCATGAAGCAATGGGCCATTGATCACGGCGCAACACATTGCACCCACTGGTTTCAACCTCTCACGGAAGGCACTGCCGAGAAACACGACGCTTTCGTTGAGCACGACAACAAGGGTGGCATGATTGAGAACTTCGATGGCAAATCGCTTGTTCAGCAAGAGCCTGATGCCTCTTCTTTCCCCAATGGTGGCATCCGTTCCACGTTTGAAGCCCGTGGCTACTCTGCTTGGGATCCCTCCTCGCCCGTCTTCATCCTCGGCGACACTTTGATGATTCCAACCGTGTTTGTGGCCTATACTGGAGAAGCACTCGACTACAAAGCTCCCTTGAAAAAGTCGCTCGCCGCCATCGACAAAGCCGCATCGTTGGTGGCCCGCTATTTCGACGATAAAGTAACACACGTACAAGCCAATTTGGGCTGGGAACAAGAGTACTTCCTCATCGATGCCGATCTCTACAATGCACGTCCCGACCTCGTACTTACAGGGCGCACTCTCATGGGGCACGACTCGGCAAAGAACCAGCAGATGGACGATCACTACTTCGGAGCGATCCCTGAACGTGTAGCCAACTTTATGCGCGACCTCGAAATTCGGGCTTTAGAGCTGGGCATCCCTTGTAAAACCCGCCACAACGAAGTTGCCCCCAATCAATTTGAGTTAGCCCCCATCTTCGAAGAATGCAACTTGGCAGTCGACCACAACATGTTGCTCATGTCGCTGATGAAGAACATCGCCCGTCGCCACGGCTTCCGCTGTCTGCTTCACGAGAAGCCCTTTGCAGGTGTCAATGGCAGTGGAAAGCACTGCAACTGGTCGCTGACAACCGACACAGGTGTTCTCCTCCATGCTCCGGGTCGCACGGCCGAGGAGACACTCCGCTTCATCACTTTCACCGTGGCCACCCTCATGGGAGTTTACCGCCACAATGGTCTACTGAAAGCTTCCATCATGAGTGCTACAAACTCTCACCGCCTTGGAGCAAATGAAGCACCTCCCGCCATCATCTCTTCTTTCCTCGGCTCGCAAGTGTCTGCCCTGCTCGACAAGGTGGCACAATCGACCAACGAAGAGATTTTCACCATGGAGGGCAAACATGGCGTAAAGCTCGACATTCCTCAAATTCCTGAAATTTTCATTGACAACACCGACCGCAACCGCACCTCTTCATTTGCTTTCACGGGCAATCGCTTCGAATTCCGTGCTGCAGGCTCAAGTGCCAACTGCGCCAGTGCCATGATTGTGCTTAACACCGCTGTGGCCGAAGCTTTGACCGACTTTAGTCAGCGGGTCGATGCCCTAATAGCCAAGGGTGAGGAGAAAATCAGTGCCCTCTTAACCGTGTTGCGTGAAGATATAAAGACTTGTTCGCCCATCATCTTCGATGGCAACGGATATAGCGATGAGTGGAAAGCCGAAGCCGAACGCCGTGGTTTAGACTGCGAGACCTCTTGCCCATTGATTTTCGACCGCTACAGCGACGACGACACCGTGCGCATGTTCGAGTCGCAAGGCGTGATGAAGCGTGCCGAACTTTTGGCACGTAACGAAATCAAGTGGGAAACTTACTTCAAGAAAATCCAAATCGAGTCGCGCATCCTTGGCGATTTAAGTATGAACCACATCATACCCGTGGCCACGGCCTATCAAACCGTCTTGGTCGACAACGTGATGAAAATTCGCCAAACGTTCAACACTGCTGATGCCGACCGCCTTACCTCCTACAACATCACGCTCATCGAAAAAATCGACAAGCACACCCGCTTCATCGTTGAACAAGTCGATGCCATGGTGCAGGCCCGCAAGCGCGCCAACAAAATTGAAAGCGAGCGTGAGCGTGCCATTGCTTATCACGATGAAGTAGCCCCTTATCTCCAAGAAATTCGCTACCATATCGATAAGCTTGAGCTCATCGTTGAGGACGAACGCTGGACTTTGCCAAAATATCGTGAGATGCTCTTCATCCGATAAACACGGCTTCTTTCCATATTTTTAGGCCCTTCTCGCCATGGTAACAACATGGCAAGAAGGGCTTTCACATAGTTGCGCCTCTCGTGATTGCGCCTGTCTTATCCTGAAAAAAGTTGACTCTCTCTTCAGTGATAAGTTATGTACCATTTACACACGAAAAAGCAGAAAGCACACTTCGAAGAAGTTGTTCGGCTTCATCAACAAGGCTGTTCTCCAGCCCGTATTTCAAGAATTA
>JALFTM010000252.1 GCA_022788345.1 Bacteroidales bacterium | reverse complement strand
GAAAACCCCGAACTTTGCGATGAAATAGAAGCGCAAGTGCGTGCCTTGCTTCGCAACAATCCTTTGCCCGCTGGTAGTGGCAAGGATGCTGACGAAGAGGACAAGGATTTCGACGAAATGGGCGAAGATTGATGTCTCGCTTTCTACGTATAACAATAGACTATGACAAAGAATAAAATCATCCTTACGGGCGACCGTCCAACAGGTCGTTTGCATATAGGACACTTCGTTGGGTCGCTTCGTCGCCGTGTTCAACTCCAAAATGAGGGCGACTACGATAAAATGTTTGTCTTCATCGCTGACGCGCAAGCATTGACCGACAACGTTGACAACCCTGAAAAGGTGCGTCAGAACGTTATAGAAGTGGCACTCGACTACCTTTCTGTGGGACTTGACCCAGAGAAATGCACCATCTTCATTCAATCGCAAATCCCAGAGCTGTGCGAACTTTCGTTCTATTTCATGAACATGGTCACAGTGTCTCGTTTGCAACGCAACCCTACGGTGAAAACAGAGATAGCCATGCGTGGCTTCGATTCTTCCATTCCTGTGGGTTTCTTCACCTACCCTGTGAGTCAAACAGCAGACATTGCCGCCTTTAAGGCCACTACTGTGCCCGTAGGCGAAGACCAGCGTCCGATGTTGGAGCAAGCCACGGAGATAGTGCGTCGGTTCAACTTTATTTATGGCGATACGTTGGTAGAACCTAACATCTTGTTGCCCGACAATGCCGCCTGCCTGCGCCTGCCCGGTACTGACGGCAAAGCCAAAATGAGTAAGTCACTTGGCAATTGTATCTACCTTTCTGACACCGCAGCAGAGTTGAAAAAGAAAGTCAAGAGCATGTTTACCGATCCGCTTCACCTACGTGTGGAGGACCCCGGACACTTGGAGGGAAACACGGTCTTTACTTATCTCGATGCTTTCTGTGAGCCTCACCACTTTGCCGAGTTCTGGCCCGAATATGAGAGCCTTGACGCATTGAAGGAACATTATACTCGTGGTGGACTTGGGGATGGCAAGGTGAAACAATTTCTGCTCAATATCTTAGAGTCGACACTTGCTCCCATTCGTGAGCGTCGCAAAGAGTTTGAGAAAGACATTCCCGCCGTCTACGAAATGCTTCGCCGTGGAACAGAGGAAGCGCGCGCTGTGGCCGCACAGACTCTTGACGAAGTGCGCCGTGCAATGAAAATCAATTACTTCGATGACGAAGCTCTCATCGCAGAGCAAGCCAAACGTTTTGCACAGTGATAAGTCTTGTCATGGCAGTCTCTACGCGCCCCAAAGTGTAGAGTTGTTGCTGTGTACTGCATCTCAACAACAATTCATTCAATAATGAAAAGAACATTCGCATTCTTCTTTTTCTTCTGTGCCTTTGTCATTGGCCTGTTGGCGCAAGCTCCTGCCGATCGCATCATTGGCACTTACATGACAGAAGGTGGTAAAGCTAAGGTGAGCATCGCTCGCACAGGAAACAAGTATGTAGGTACTATCGTTTGGACACAAACGCCGGGAAAACTTGACAGCAAAAATCCTAACGCAGCAGAGCGCACAAAGAAAATAGAAGGTAAACACATCCTCCAAAACTTTGTCTATACAGACGACAACACTTGGGAAAAAGGAACTATTTACGACCCTGAATCGGGTAAAAGTTATAGTTGTAAAATCACCCGTGAAAGTGATGGCACTTTGAAAGTGCGTGGCTTCATTGGCATCTCCCTATTGGGACGCACAACGGAGTGGAAGCGTCTGTAAGGATTACAGATAAAACGGCCTTTACTGACGGATAAAAATCCTCTTGCGCCACTTCTGTAAACAGGAAGCGCATGAAGAAAATACGGGAGGCGCATGGAGAAATTTCTCCATGCGCCTCCCGTGTTTTTGCCTAAATTCAAAGGGGAAAAACGGAGAGCTGGCGCAAGTGGATCATGCTCTTCGACTCACATTTGCAGGCGAGGCAGGGTATTCAATCGCCCTCACCGATGGATGCGTGTATCTCTACAATTTTTGTTCAAATAATTTGTCCGTTTGAAAGATACTACTTACCTTTGCAGACGCAAGCCGAAATAGCTCAGTTGGTAGAGCGACTCATTCGTAATGAGTAGGTCTGGGGTTCGAGTCCCCATCTCGGCTCAAAAGG
>JALFTM010000251.1 GCA_022788345.1 Bacteroidales bacterium | reverse complement strand
AGGTGTTGTGGAAAGCGTTTATGCCCTTGACGACTTCAATGTTGAGGTCATCAGCGATGGTATCCACGTACCTCCCGTTGTTATCAAGCAAATCTACAACGCCAAAGGTAATGGCCACATGTGTTTTATCACAGACTCTTTGGCTTGCAGTGCTTCTACAGCTGACACAAACTTCGACCCTCGTGTTATCATCGAAGATGGCGTCTGCAAACTGGCAAACCGCTCAGCACTGGCAGGTTCTATCTCCACGATGGATCGTTTGGTGCGCACCGCCGTGCAACAAGCAGGCATATCAATGGAAGCCACTTGTCGCATGATTTCCGAAATGCCAGCACGTTTCATGGGTATTGATGACCACAAAGGCTTTATCAAGAAAGGTTATGATGCAGACATCATCATGTTCGACAAGAATCTCGAATTGAAGTTTGTTATGCAAAACGGCGATGTCAAGCGTTGCGATTTGTAAAACACTAAATAGCCCATAGTACACTATTCGTAAAACACGGATTAGTCCATTAGTCTCTACTCCAGAAGAGACCTCTCTTGATGGGATATTCCGAAATTTGTTCACGTGTAAGTTCCATTATTCTGTCTGCTTTTTAGTTCCAACCTCTAAGATACGAATTTTGGAGCTTACACACTTTTAGGGACACTACCACCCAAAGATTTTTCAAAAGCAGTGTCCTCAAACGGGAGGCGCATAAAGAATTTACGGGAGGCGCAAGAAAAAATTTTTTCTTGCGCCTCCCGTAAATTCTACTTTTAGAAGTATGCTCCTCGTAACATTCAAAAACAAAACTCCCTTTTGCAAATAGGGAATAGCCGAAACAAATTCACTGATCTGCAAAAGGGAAAAGATGAGATAGAGATTTGCTCTTCTATCCTAAAAAGCAAGTATTTCAAGCTTGATAGAGCTGTTCTCTTTGTTCCTTAATGTGTGCATCTGCAATGTAATCCTCATAATTCATGAGTTTATCAAGAACACCATTGGGCGTCAACTCAATGATGCGATTAGCCACAGTGTTGATAAACTCGTGGTCATGGCTGGCGAAAAGAACATTGCCCTTGTAAAGCTTCAAGTTGTTGTTGAACGCTTGGATACTCTCCATGTCCAAATGGTTCGTTGGTGTGTCCAATATCAAGCAATTGGCGTTATTCAATTGCATACGGGCTATCATCAAACGCATTTTTTCGCCACCAGACAACACATTCACGGATTTCAAAATATCTTCATCTTTGAAGAGCATACGTCCAAGGAAAGCCTTGAAATAAACATCGTTGCCTTGCCCCCATTGACTTAACCAATCGAGCATATTCATGTCTGTATTGAAAAACTGGGTGTTGTCCAAGGGTAGATAAGCCGTAGTGATTGTTACTCCCCAACTGAATTGGCCTTCATTTGGTTGGCGATTGCCATTAAGGATTTCAAAGAGAGCTGTCATTGCACGAGGGTCACGGCTAAGAAAAACGATTTTCTCATCCTTTTGAACAGTGAAGTTCAAATGCTCAAACAACACTGTACCATCGTCGGCTACGGCTTTCAAATCCTCTACTTCCAAAATCTGATTGCCAGCTTCACGCTCCATTTGGAAAATAATGCCGGGATAGCGACGTGTTGAAGGCTGGATTTCCTCGACATTGAGCTTTTCAAGCATCTTCTTTCGACTCGTGGTTTGCTTGCTCTTTGATACGTTGGCAGAGAAACGGCGAATGAATTCCTCCAACTGTTTCTTGCGCTCTTCGGCTTTCAGCTTCTGGTTTTGCGCTTGACGCAGAGCCAACTGACTGGACTCGTACCAGAAGCTATAGTTACCTGCAAAGAGTGTCACCTTATTGAAGTCTATATCTACCGTGTGAGTGCATACTTGGTCAAGGAAGTGACGGTCATGGCTAACTACAAGCACTGTGTGTTCGAAGTTACCAAGATATTCCTCTAACCACTCAACCGTTTCCAAGTCAAGGTCATTGGTCGGCTCGTCGAGAAGGAGGTTGTCTGGTTCGCCAAACAAAGCTTGCGCCAACATCACACGCACTTTTTCTTTACCGCTAAGATCGCCCATGAGTTTGCCGTGCATCTCGTCTTTGATACCCAAGCCACTCAAAAGCTCTGCAGCATCGCTTTCTGCTGTGTAACCACCAAGGTGTGCAAACTTGTCTTCCAGCTCTGCAACCTTGATACCATCTTCATCAGAGAAATCCTCTTTGGAGTAAAGAGCATCGCGCTCTTGCATGATGTCCCAAAGCACAGTGTGGCCACGGAGCACAGTCTCTAAAACACTATACTCATCATACTTAAAGTGGTCTTGGCTCAATACTGACAGACGCTCACCGGGTCCTAATTCAATAGTGCCTTTGGTGGCTTCAAGTTCGCCAGAAATGGCTTTCAAGAGCGTCGATTTACCAGCACCATTAGCTCCTATGATACCATAGATATTGCCCGATGTAAACTTCATATTTACATCTTTGTATAGTGTGCGTTTGCCGAATTGTACGGCCAAGTTAGAGACTGTAATCATTTATTTTTGAGATTATTATTTCTTTGCAAAGGTACGAAAAATCGCTGAGGTAGCCAAGATGAAGCTATCTTGCGTCCTCTGTGTTTTGAGCAACAAGCGATTGTTTCTCAAGCTATTTATAGAACTGTCACTTCCACTTCAAAAGTGGTTAAAGTTGATGTTCTTCTAAACGCTTTATGGCCAAACTTTCAAACTTAGTGCCAGGTTTGCCATAGTTGGCATAAGGCCAAATACTAATGCCCCCACGAGGGGTGAAAAGTCCTCTCACTTCAATATACTTTGGATCCATTAGGCGAATAAGGTCCTTCATGATGATATTGATACAATCTTCATGAAAGTCGCCATGATTACGAAAGCTAAAAAGATAAAGTTTCAAGCTTTTGCTCTCAACCATTTTCTGGGCAGGAATGTAGCTAATGCGTATTTCTGCAAAGTCGGGCTGTCCCGTAATGGGACAAAGGCTGGTAAACTCAGGACAGTTGAAACGCACCCAGTAGTCATTCTCTGGGTGTTTATTCTCAAAGCTTTCTAAGACCTCTGGTGCATAAGTGCTTTTGTATTCAGTCTTTGCTCCCAAGGCTTGCAAGTTTTCATCTTCTCTAACGGCCATAAAATGATAT
>JALFTM010000250.1 GCA_022788345.1 Bacteroidales bacterium | reverse complement strand
CCAATAGGCGATACCGCGCAATCCCGTGGTGAGGGAGGGGAGGTCTTTGCTAAGCATACTGGTGTCGCTTACTAAAATGATGTCGCTCTGGAGTAAAGATTTATGCTCCTCTAAAAAACTTTCCAAAGAGGGCGAACCAATTTCTTCCTCACCTTCGAGAATGAACTTCACGTTGTGGCGCAAAAGGTTGTGGCGCACGAGAAACTCAAAAGCCTTGGCTTGGATGAACGACTGCCCTTTGTCGTCGTCAGCACCACGGGCAAAGATGTGTCCCTCGCGCACTTCGGGTTCAAAGGGGGCGCTTTTCCACAATTCAAGTGGCTCTGCTGGCATCACATCATAGTGGCCATAAATGAGCACAGTCTTGGCTTGCGGATCGACAATCTTCTCGGCATAAACCAAGGGATTGCCTGCCGATGGCATAATTTCCGCACGGTCTACGCCAGCGGAGAGGAGGAGTTCTTTCCAGCGTTCGGCACAGCGGATCATGTCGCCTTTGCGATTGCTGTCGCTACTCACGCTTGGGATGCGAATCAAGCTGAAGAGTTCTTCAAGGAAACGAGGTTCGTTGTCTGCAATGTAAGTTCGTATCATAATGTCCAATTGAGGGTTAAACGATTGTTGGAGGCATGTTGTCCGTTAATATATAAAATATAGTCAATGACCACTTTCCCGCCCTCACTGTTCGTCTCAACGAGGAGCTGGGAGGTCTCTGTGCCTAAATTCAAGAGACCTTCAGCTGTCTGATAATGGGCTTGTTCCCGCTGTCCAAGGGTGAAACGCAAAATGGTAGAGGTGTCGCCTTGGCGATTGATGATCAAAGAAGTTGGCGCAACCTTGGCGAGGGTACGTCCCTTGTTCTCAGGCTCATCGTAAGCAAGGAGAAAAGTGGCGTTGTGTTGTTTGAGCGTGCCAATGAAAGCCTCTTCGATGCGTTGGGTATCGCCATCGATGGTCATGGATAGCACACTTGTGAGGCGGATGGGCCGAGCGTTAATATCTTGCATAGATAGGGACTGTTTCTTACCGCACAATCACACGGCCTTTGCGAAGCGATTGTGGGCGCACAGAGGCGGCGCGACCATTGAGATCATAATACTTTATGTCGCCACTGGGCGTCGCAGAGATAGTGTGTATGCCTGTTGTGGCATGTAGTTGCACTGTGCGTGTTTGTACAATGGGCCATTCGTTGCGTACCAAGAGGGTGTAGGTGGTGTCGTTGCGCAATCCGCGAAAACGAAAGTGCGCCACAGAACGCTCGCCCGGCTCTAAGTAGATGTATTGTAGGTGACGTGTGCCTTCTTCTCCCTCTTCCCCTGTGCCCTCAAGGAGTTCGAGGAAGATGTAGCTACCCGTGTGTGATGCGTTGGTTGGGGTGGCGGTCAAAGGCACGTCAATGGCAATTTCGTCATCAGCCACTTGTGCGACACGCACGCTATCGATTTCCAAGGTGGGCTTGGGCACAGCGACAATGTTGAGAGCCTGCTCATGCACAATCGTGCTATCGTCTGGCGAAATGCGCAACGTACGCTCGCCAGCCTCATCGAAGCGCAGAGGAATGTCGATACTCTTTTCTTGGCCAGCTTCAAGGGTCAAAGCAGTCAGCGCAGCGTAGTCACCTTGCTTGAACAGCGCAGTGTCGGTGGGCAAGTTGGTGAATATCTCGTAGGTGATGCTGATCGCCTCGTTGGAGGTGTTGCGTGCAGTGAGACGAGAAGGGGTCAGGCCACCAACGATGGGTGCTTTAAGGAGTTCGAAGTTGGTTACGACAACTTCTTTGCCTGTTCGCTGGCGTTTTTGGGGGAGCTGTTCTGCCACGGAGTCGGCACTGAGTAGCAGCATGTGGTGGTTGGAGAAAAAGCCAAAAGGCAAGCTGTTGCCCGTGGTGTCTGTGGGCGGCTCGAAGAATGCCAGATGGTCCAAGTCGAAATAGCCATCGTAGTGGCCGTTGTAGCCCCAGCGACAATGCACCCTGCCGTTGGCATCTATGCCGTCTATGACCCAAGCGTGACCGCCGAGGTGACTATTGTAGCCAGCATACAGAAGAGGGCGTCCCGCTTGAAGCTCTCGAAGAATGATGGCTCGCCAGTCTTCAGGGCGAAAGTCGTACCGTTCCAAATAGTGCACATAGGGCAAGCCGAAAGCTTGGCGCAGTGGTTGCTCTGCACGGCGCACCGAAGCACCACTCTCGTGCAAGCCCCAATTCATCCGAACGGCCACGCCAGCATAATAAGAGAGCAGGGCGACAGCATCGGCTTCGGCAGAGGTATAGCTCCCTTCTTCGTAGATATCTCGAATAAGGCGTGTGTCGATGGTAGTGCCGGGCAGTATGTCAGGGATAGTATAATGGTCCGTTTTCCAGCCGTGGAGGGTGTCTTGTAAGGTGAGCACATATCCTGTATGGGAAAGGAGTTGAGCGATGGAGGTAGCCACGCAACCCACGGCAGTGCGCGTGGTGCTCACTGTGCCGTCGTCGGCTATGTAGTAGGGGCAATAGGCGTTGAAAACCCCGAAATCTTGTCGCACGGTGCGCATCAAAGGTTCAACGGCCTGTGTCGTCTGCGCCTCCGCCTTGAAGAGTTGGCCAAAGACCATCAGTAGGGAGGAGCATAGACCTATAAAGAGGGTGGTTCGTTTCATCGGTTTCTATATCATCGTCATCCGCAAATATACAGATTATTTACTGAATAAAGAAACTTCTTCTTGGCAAGAAAAACGGAGAAGGAAGCTATTCCTTCTCCGTTTTGTAGGGAGTGCATGTGATTTGGGGCTTACGGGAGCGATTGGAGGAGCTTTGAGGCGACTCTATCGTTGGGCAGAAGCGGTAGCGTGCTCGCTCACCACTTGCTCGTATATTGCTCGCAGGCGTTTGGCTTGTTGCTGTCCGAGAAAACGCTGTACATAAGCCTTGCCTTTAGCTGCGCGCGCTGTGCGTTCTTCAGGCGATGAAGCCAAACGCAGGAGGTGTTGCGCCATTGTTGTCGTATCATCGGGATGCACGTAGAGTTGGTCATCCCCTCCTGCTTCTTCTAAGCAAGAACCAGTCGCTCCCACTACGGGGAGATCGGCGCAGAGAGCTTCGATAATGGGGATGCCGAAGCCTTCGTAGCGAGAGGGATAGGCAAAGGCGATGGCACTGCGGTAAAGGGCGGGAAGATGCTCCGAGGGGACGCCGTGGAGCATGACAAAACGATGGCCAAGCCCCAGTTGTTCGGCACGATGGCGGAGACGGTCGGCATATTTTGTGGGTC
>JALFTM010000249.1 GCA_022788345.1 Bacteroidales bacterium | reverse complement strand
CGGAGTTGTTGCCGTTGATTGTGGGCAAACACAACGCTATCGCCCGTAAGGTCGTAGACGTAAAGCCCCACCTGCGTACGCTCAAAGGTGGGATTTTCCAAAAGCTTTGCCAACCGCTGTTTCAAGACTTCTCCGAAGGGCACATCTATGGCAACGGCAAAGGTGTCCACCGCCAAAGTGTCACCATGAAGCGTATCGGTCGCCACGCTATCGATGGTCGCCACGTTTGTCTGCGCTTGTGCAAAGGTTACACCATGAAGCAGTAGACAAAGAAAAAGGGAATAAAGATAGTTCTGCATAAAAAGAATGAGCTACTATTTGGGGACATGAGAGCCAAGTAGCGATATAAAAGCGGTACACCAAGGCGAGTCGGTGCACCGCTGAAAGGGATGATGATTTCTCTGATCGGCTTATTTCTTCTGAGCCGCAGTGGCAGCAGCTTGAGCTGCCTTTTGAGCTTCAGCCTTCGCTGCAGCCGCTTGGGCTGGCGTG
The DNA here is from genome assembly GCA_022788345.1 of Bacteroidales bacterium. GTDB lineage: Bacteria > Bacteroidota > Bacteroidia > Bacteroidales > Bacteroidaceae > Alloprevotella. The sequence continues at coordinate 4,777 of JALFTM010000249.1, read as the reverse complement.
ATGCCAAGCTTGGCGAGCACCTTGTTCGTTACGTCTTCCACAAACTTAGCGTTGAGGAACATACCTGCTGTTGAAGCAGAGGCTTCATCAATGATAAATACATAGCCACCCTCAGTTGCCACATCATTCACGGCTTTTACCACCTTCTGAACGATGGGGTCGATCTTCTCGTTTTGAGCCTTTTGGAAAGCGGCAGAATTATCCTGCTGAGCTTGCTGGATGCGCTGTTGAAGGTCCATGATTTCTTGTTCCTTGCGCTCACGGATGTTGGCAGGAGTTTGCTCGTTCACTTCCTTTTGATAGGCTTCGAGCTTAGCTTGATATTCCTTCTGCATGGTTGTGATCTCAGTTTGATATTTCTGACCGAGAACATTGAGCTCCTCTTGTGCCTTCTTCGTCTCAGGCACAGCAATCATGATGTCGGAGTGAACATACGAACCGAACTTTTGAGCCAAAGCACTCAAGGGGGCGCACAAGAGCGCAGCTAACAAAATCTTTTTGAACATTTTCTTTATTGTAATTTGAGTTATTATTCTGAGCAATTGATCAGCGGGCATAGCCTAACTTGGCCAACACTTCATTGCTGATGTCAATAGAGGGTGATGCAAAAATGATGCCTGCATCGGAGGCACGATCGAGCACGAGTTGGAAACCGCGACTCTCTGAAATACCTTTCACAGCTGCATATACTTCATCTTGGATAGGAGAGACAAGACTCTGACGCTTCTTGTAAAGCTCGCCTTGAGGGGCGAAGTACTTTTTCTTCAGCTCGCTGGCTTCCTTTTCCTTAGCTATAATGGCTTGCTCACGCGCTTTCTTTTGCTCCGCGCTCAGGAAAGCTACTTCGTTCTGATAGTTTTTATACAGCGTCTTGGCCTCGTTGTCGAGTGCCTCAACCTCCATCTGCCAACGCTTGCTGGTTTGGTTGAGTTGTTCATTGGCGCGCTCATAAGCAGGGATGTTGCTCATGATGTATTCCATATCAATCAAAGCAAACTTTTGAGCCACTACACTCACTGCACTCAAGCAGAAGAGTGCAAAACATAATGCAATTTTTTTCATATTCTTTCTTTTCTATATGAGATGCCACACGCAGGCACGTAGGCAAACTCTCTAATTAGAATTCTTGTCCAATCAAGAAGTGGAACTGCGAGCCACCAATCTTTTGTGTGCCGTTGTACTTTTGGAAGCCGTAGGCCCAGTCGATACCGAGCAAACCAACCATTGGCAACATCACACGCACACCGATACCTGCTGAGCGCTTCATGTTGAACGGATTGTAATCTTTCACATTTTGCCAAGCATTACCGCCTTCCACAAAGGCCAAAGCGTAGAGGTTCGTAGAACCTTCGAGCATCAACGGATAGCGCAACTCAAGCGTCATCCGCGAGTAGGCGTAAGCGTTTGACGAGAAAGCACCTGCCAAAGCACCATTCTCGTAACCACGCAAGCCTATCGTCTCCGTTCCATAACCCGTGGTGCCAGACATACCATCACCGCCGACATAGTAAGTCTCAAATGGGCTCCTATTGTAGCGGTTATAAGCGCCGAGAATACCAGTTTCTACGCGCGTCATCAACACGAGCGGCTTTGCACCCTTTGTGAGAGCGGTGAAAGTGCGGAGTTTGAATTTCCACTTGTGGTACTCAATCCAGCGGAACTTCTCTTGCAATTCATTCTCGTAGGTCGCACTTGCCGAGTTGGTGGCAAGGTTGCGATAATCTTTCCCGCTCCAGAGAGAATAAGGAGGCGTGAAGGCGGCAGACAACTCGAACTCGCTACCTCGACGTGGGAAGAAAGGAATGTCTATAGAGCTACGTGAGAGCGTGAAGTTGAGGTTGAGGTTGTTGCTCGTGCCATTGCTGAAATAGTAGAACCTCCAGTCCTTTAACACATAACGGGTGTAGGAAAGCGAAGCCGTGAAGGTAAAATAGTCATCAGGCCAGCGCAGACGCTTACCGAAGCCCACAGAGAGACCATATACACGCATATACTTATCGGGGTCATAATAGTTGGCGTAGTTGTAGTAGCCATTACTGTTGTTATAACCATACCGATAATTCAGGAGATTATTATAATAGTTTTCGTAGTTACCATTGACGTCGGTCTGTTTGGAATAGAAGAACGATACAGAGAGCTGATTGGGACGTTTGCCACCGAACCAAGGGTCAAGGAAAGAGAGGGAGTACTGTTGATAGTAAGTACCATTTGTTTGTCCTTGAATAGAAAGCGTCTGGCCGTCACCCATAGGAATAATTCCCATGCGCTTACGACCTTTTCGGAAGAGGTTCTGAATAGAGAAGTTGGTGAATTTCACACCAACTTTACCTACGATACCTGTTTGTCCCCAACCTGCTGATAGCTCCACTTGGTCGGCACCTTTGGACACCAATGGGTAGGTGATATCGACAGTTCCGCTCTCTGCATTGGGGCGGATGTTCTTAAAGAGTTCTGTCTGCAAAGCTTCTGCATCGAATTGGTTCATATTGGCCAATTCGCGCACCGTACGCTTGATACTCTCCATGGAGAAGAGATCGCCAGGCTTGGTATGAATTTCACGACGAATAACATTGTCGAAAACGCGGTCGTTACCAGAGATGCGTACATGGTTGAACGTGGCTTGTTGCCCTTCTCTCAAGCGCATTTCAAGGTCGATGCTGTCACCATCTACATTGATTTCGATGGGGTCGAGATTGTAGAATACGTAGCCGTTGTTGTAGTATTGTTGTCCTACAGCGTCATCGTCTTGACTCAGACGCTTGGTTAGGAGCGTTTGGTCGTAGACATCGCCTTTCTTGAAGCCGAGTGTTTGCGCAAGTGCCGCTGTGGGGTAAACGGTGTTGCCGACCCAAGTGATGTTGCGCACATAGTATCTCTGTCCACGATAGAGGTCCAAATGAATATTGACATGGGCGGAGTCAATTGTAGCAACGCTATCGCGACGAATAAGGGCATCGCGGTAGCCCCATTCGTTGAGTTTGTCGATGAGCAAGCCTTTGTCTTCGGCATACTTGTCGACCAAAAACTTTTTAGAGCGCAAGAAATTGGGCAAAGAAGCCTCTTTCGTCTTCTTCATAGCACGCTTCAACTTCTTGGCTTCCTTTTCTGTTACGCCAGAGATATAGATATGGCGCACTTTCACCTTGGCGCTTTTATTGATATTGATATCCACCAACACTTTGTTGTCGCCAGTGACATCGTTGCGTTGCAGTATTTCTACTTCGGCATTCTTGAAGCCTTTCTCCTCAAAGTAGCGTTTCACCAAGATTTTGGCGCGGTCAATCATGTCTGGCGTTATTTGATTGCCTTCTTTGAGACCGAGACGCTTTTCCAAATCCTCACGTTCTGTTTTCTTTACCCCGTGATAGACGATGGAAGAGATGCGAGGCTGTGCAGTGAGGCGGATGTGCAAATAGATTTTGTTGCCAACAATACTATCCGTCTCCACTGTCACGTTTGAGAACAAGCCTTGCGACCAATAGCGACGCAAAGCTGCCGTAATATCTGTACCTGGCACTTCATAGGCCTCGCCTATCGTCAAACCCGATATGTCACGGAGCAAATCTTCGTCATAGCCTTTCACGCCATCAACTACAAGCCCACCGAGGATGTATGTCTGCTTCTCTTCTTTATATTCCATCTCTGGAATCGGTTGCGAGGGGACAGTTGTCGTCGTGTCGGTTTGCGCCATAGCGTTCATGGAACTTGCTGCGAGCAGGGCAACAGGTAGCCAGCGAAGCGTTTTATTTTTGTTCATCAGCGTCTTAGTATTGTTGTAAAATGAGGGGGCGTAAGGGGCTGTTCCCTTTCTTATTGGGCTGTAGTCGTGACTTGTTCGCTCGTCAGACCAAAGCGACGTTCTTTGCGATTATAGTAGTCGATGGCAGCCTGCAAGTCACTGCTTTGGAAATCGGGCCAGTAAGTGTCGCAAAAGTACAACTCGCTATAAGCGGTCTGCCATAGGAGGAAGTTGCTCAAACGCACCTCGCCTCCCGTGCGGATGAGGAGTTCAGGATCGGGATATTCGGCAGTGTTGAGTGCTTCGCCAATGGTTGCCTCAGAAATAGTCTCTGGCAACAACTCTCCAGCTTGCACCCGCTTCGCTATCGCCCGCATGGCTTCGGTCAGCTCCCACTTAGAGGAATAGCTCAAAGCAATGATGACCGTTAGCCCTGTGTTGCCTGCAGTGCGTTCCACTGTGCCAAGAATTGATTTTCGCACAGCTTCTGGCAAGCGATCAATATCGCCAATGAGGCGCAAACGCACATTATTGCGCATGAACAGCTCTTCCTCCATCGAAGAGATAATGAGCGACATCAGTGCTGCCACTTCCGATTCTGGTCGGTTCCAATTCTCGGTGGAGAAAGCATAGAGAGTGAGGTAGCGCACGCCCATCTGCGAAGCGGCTTCTGTGATGCGGTGTACCGTTTCTACGCCTGCTTCATGGCCACTGCTACGTTCCATGCCACGCTCCTTGGCCCAACGCCCATTGCCATCCATAATGATGGCGATATGTTGTGGAGTACTCATCGTGTCTTTTGAAGTCTACGCCGAAGCGTCTATTATATTGGAGTTATCTTTTGTCTTTATTACAAGTGGGGCAAACAGGTGAAAGGCTATACGAGAGGGTGATAAGTGTCACCCCATAATGGTCTTTCTTCTTAAATCCTGAGGTAGATATGCCCAAAGGGTCGGCCAATTTATCGAGGCGATCGGTTGTCGTCAAGTGCATCGCCCATTCCAAGCCGAGATTGAGGCGAGGAGTTATTTTATATTT
>JALFTM010000248.1 GCA_022788345.1 Bacteroidales bacterium | reverse complement strand
CATCTCGGCCATGAACCGCTTGGAGGGACGGAAAGCCCCTCAGCGTGTAGTGGCCTATGTGGAGAGCTACGATGATGTGCGCTTTTGGAGCAATCTGCTTCGGCCTTTGGAAACCGACAAAGTGCGCTTTGAAGTGATGCTCCCCTCCAACATTTCGTTGGGAAAAGGCAAGAAAGTTGCTTTGGCCAACAACCTCGGTGAGCGTCTCGGTAGCTGTCTCATCGCTTGTGTGGATGCCGATTACGATTACTTGATGCAAGGGGCAACGCCCACTTCTCACGAAGTATGCCACAATCCTTATGTGTTCCATACTTATGCTTATGCCATAGAGAACTACCATTGCTATGCCCCTACGCTACACAACGTTTGTGTTGCAGCCACCTTAACGGATCGCCAAGTTTTCGACTTTGAGAAATTCTTAAAGCTCTATTCCGCCGTTGTCTTCCCCCTCTTTGTCTGGAATGTGTGGGCCTATCGTTATGGACGCTACACAGCGTTCTCTATGAGCGATTTGCTCAAAGTGATAGCCCCTGTGGAGGTCAATTTGGTGCATCCAGAGCGCACACTTGATGCCTTGCGTCGAAAAGTTAACCGCTCCATCGCCCGTCTCCAACAGCTCTTTCCCGAAGGCCGACGCACCTATGCTCCCCTGCGCGAACAGATGGAGCAACTTGGTGTGACTCCCGAAACAACCTACCTCTACCTCCGAGGACACGACTTGGAGGAAAGCATTATAGGGCCTTATGTGGGCAAAGCTTGCGAGATGCTCCGTCGGGCGCAGGAAAGGGACATCCGAGATTTGGCACGCCATGAGACGCAACTTCGCAACGAGCTGGCAGGCTACCAACGCTCCATACAGCCCTTCGAGCAAGCCCTTCGCCACCAAATGGGATATGTCGAATGTCCTCTTTATCAGCGTATCCAAAAGGACGTGCAAGCAAGAATTGTTGAGCCTCTCAGCGCCTCTCACACACAGGGAAAGTAAAAAAGTGAACGAGGAAGCGTAGAAAATGCTTCTTTCTCTTGGTCAAATAAATTTTAATGCTTAACTTTGCCGTGCAATTAAGCGGATTGTTCCATGGTGTAATGGTAGCACTACAGTTTTTGGTTCTGTCTGTCCCTGTTCGAATCGGGGTGGAACAACATTCAATAGCTTTGCCTCGATAAGAGGTGAAGCTATTTTTGTTTACATAGCCTGTTTGTAATGACGATACCCATACTTCCGTCTTTTTCCATAGAAACGGATTTGATACACCTACGTTTGGAAGTGACACAAGGCGCACCTCAAGTGCGTATAAAAGACAAGGACGTGACCGTCTTCTATCCTCCAACGCTCGACTTCAAGACTGCGAGAGGGCAACAGTCGGCTTTGTTTTTTGTGACTGAAAGCCTGCGCCGCTATGCCAAGCGCACTCTTGTGCCTCTCCTGCGTCAGCTCGCTATCGATAAAGGTGTCCCCGTGCAACGCATCACCATCAAGGACATCAAAACCCGTTGGGGAAGTTGCTCGTCGTTGGGAAATGTAAACCTGAGTCTATGGCTCTTGCTCTTCCCCAGTAAGTATATCCTCTATGTGATGTACCACGAGTTGGCACACTTTGCTGAGATGAACCATAGTCCTGCCTTTTGGCAACGTGTTGATGCCCTTTTGGGACAAGGCCAAGGGATGGCCAAGCAGCTCGACAAGGAAATGACCCAAGTGCATCGGCAACTTGTCGCTTCATGGGGCACCATCTATCAGACAGAAGGCCTTCCCCGCATTTGACCCCACGGGGCTACTTCATCTCTCCCCTTTATTCCTCACTTCAAACTCTATAACAAAATGAAAAAACTTCTACTTCTCGTGGCCTTTCTCTTAGGCTTTGGCACGGTGCGTGCCGATGAAGGTATGTGGTTGCTTAAGCTCATGGAGCAACAACATTTGGCCGACTCGCTCCGAAAGGCGGGCCTGCAACTCGACCCAACCCAACTCTATGCCGAAACAGGCCCTTCGCTTCGCAATGTGGTGGGCATCTTTGGCGGTGGTTGCACCGGTGAAGTTATCTCACCCAATGGTTTGATACTCACGAACAATCATTGTGGTTTCGGCTTGGTGCATGCGATGAGCACCTTGCAACACAACTACCTCCAAGATGGCTATTTCGCCAAAAGTCAAGGCGAAGAGCTACACGTACCTAACCTCTCGTTCACTTTTGTGCGTCGCATCGTCGATGTCACGGAGGTGATCGAAGCGCATGCCAAGGCCGAAGGCGTAGATAGCTATACGATGCAGAGCCGTTCTTTCTTGGACAAGGAAGCCAGAGTCTTAGAAGCGGAAAGCGATCTCAAGGATATGAAGGCACTTTTTACGCGCATCGTGCCTTTCTTCGGTGGCAACCGCTTCTATATGTTCTACGAGCAACGTTATTCCGATGTGCGTTTGGTGGCCAATCCACCCCAAAATGTGGCGCAGTTCGGTTTCAATTCCGACAACTGGATGTGGCCCCGTCATACGGCGGACTTTGCAGTGTTCCGTATCTACGCCGATGCTGATGGCCAGCCAGCTTCCTATGCCACGACGAACCAACCCTTGAAGACAGAGGAGTTCCTCCCGATTTCTCTCTCAGGCATTGAGGAGAAAGACTATGCCATGGTGATGGGCTTCCCTGGCTCAACCAGCCGTTTCCTCACTGCTTCGCAAATTCGTTTGCGCACCGAAAGCCAGAACGCTCCTATCAATCTCGTGGGCGAAGTGCGCTTGTCGGAAATGAAAGCCATGATGAATGCCGACTCAGCCCTCAACCTCGCGTATGCCAGAGAGTATATGTCGCAGGGCAATATGGTGAAGAATTACGGCGGCATGAATGAGAGTGTTCGTCAGCGTGGTCTGGTGGAGAAGACGAAAGCCAAGGAAGTGGCATTTCAGCGCTGGGCGGAAACGCAGAGTGCCCATCCCGAATATCGCGACATCATCGCGCGTATTGACGCTGTGTGCCGTGCTTATACAGACACCCTTTACGACGTTGCGCTTTTGAATAGCACGTTCGGACAACTTGTGCCCACTTATTTCTTCCCTGCTTTGGACGATTTGGCGAGAGCCGTTGAGCGGAAAGATGCTGAGGCCATTCAGAAACGGGGCAAAGGCATCTATGATATTTTGCCCCATGAGAAAAGCCGTCAAACAGTGATGCAAGTGCTGGCACAACGGACATTGCCTTATTGGTTTCGCCATCGCCGGGTGACGGCGTCGCCTGCTGGTTTCGCCTCCGAAGCCGACATCGCCCCTTTCTTGCATCGTCTCTTTAGTAAAAGCCTTTTCCGCGATAGTGTGAGCTTTGCCAAGTTCTTGGCCAAACCATCGCTCAAAAAGTTGGAGAGCGACCCGCTGTACCAATTGTCCCGTAGCGTGTATGACGTGGCTATGCCCCTGCAAGATGCTACTCGCCGTTATAGCCGCACCATCATGCCATTGAATCGAGTGTATGTTCGTGCCGTCTGCGAGCAAAACAATTGGTCGAAGGCCCCCGATGCCAACTTCACGCTCCGCATGACCTATGGACATGTCAAAGGCTATTCACCCCGCAATGGTGTCGCCTATGAAGCACAAACTACCCTCGATGGCATGATAGAGAAAGAGAACCCTAAAGACCCCGACTACTTCGTCAATCCTCGCTTGCGCCAACTTTATGAGAGCAAGGACTTTGGGCGTTATGCCCGTGAGGATGGGAAACTTCCCACTTGTTTCCTCACCACGAACGACATCACGGGTGGCAATTCAGGCTCTCCTGTGCTGAATGCCAAGGGCGAGCTGATCGGTTGCGCTTTCGATGGCAACATTGAGTCGCTCAGCTCTGATCTTGCCTACTACCCTGAGATGCAGCGGTGCATTGCAGTGGACATTCGTTTCGTCCTTTGGACCCTCGATATTTTCGGTGGCTCGAAGTATCTGCTCAACGAACTGGAAATACGTCCATAAATGGTTTTTAGCTAAAAATAAAAGCACGGTATCCATCATCGATACCGTGCTTTTATTATGCTTGATAGAGGAGGTTTAGAGCGAGGTAAGTGTGAGTTTGTGCAAGTCCTCTACGTGTGTGCCTTGCCAAATGCGATTGGCCAGCCCGACTCCGTCTTTGAGGTTGCCTGCTATGGTGAGACCGGGATATTGTTCCTCCAAGGCGATGATTTGTTGCAGACGTTGTTCGCTGTCGGCTTCATATTGTGGAATGGCTCTGCGGTGGCGGAAGATGCGAAACACTTCTGGGGTTTGCTCTGCGGTAAAGCCCAGCATGCGACGGAGCGCATCAGTGACGATGTTCATGATGGTTTCGTCCGAG
>JALFTM010000247.1 GCA_022788345.1 Bacteroidales bacterium | reverse complement strand
CATCACAGCCGTGGGCGATGCCACGGAGAATGGCAAAGTCTTTGAAGCGGCACAAATTGACGACAGTGTGAAGACACCGCTCAACGAACAGCTCGACTCGTTGGGAGCAGTCATCACCAAGTTGAGCTATGTTATCGCAGTGTTTATCATCGTGGGACGATTGGGGCTTTACTTCTACCATGGCGGAGCGTCTGCTCCCTTGGCCGAAACCCTCTCCTATGGTCTGCAAACCCTCATGATTGCTGTGGCTTTGATTGTGGTGTCTGTGCCAGAAGGCTTGCCCATGGCGGTGACTTTAAGCTTGGCCTATAGTATGCGCCGTATGCTCAAGACCAACAACCTTGTGCGCAAGATGCACGCCTGCGAAACGATGGGAGCCACTACTGTGATCTGCACCGACAAGACAGGTACGCTCACACAAAACCAAATGCGTGTGCACGAAGCACAGTTCTATGCCTTGGCCGAAAGTGAAACCATGCGCCCCATAGTGTATGAAGGCATTGCGGTCAATTCCACAGCCTCGCTCGACCTTTCCGACCCCAATGCTCCCCGTGCGCTGGGCAACCCCACGGAGGGCGCACTGCTCTTGTGGTTGCGTGGCGAGGGGCAGGACTATGTGGCGCTGAAAGCCGATGCCACGGTCTTGGACGAGTTGCCTTTCTCGACCGAACGCAAATACATGGCCACCGTCGTACGCTCGGCCGTGAATGGTCGTCCTATGCTCTACGTTAAAGGTGCGCCCGAAATAGTGCGCGCCCTATGTACCACTGTCGCCAACGGCGTGGACGATGCCACCATTGAAGCCCAACTTTTAGGCTATCAGCACAAGGCCATGCGCACCCTTGGCTTTGCTTGTCAAGAACTCTCTGAAGGCGAAGATGCCATCAGCAACGGACAGGTGACAGCCAAAAGCTTGACCTTCCTTGGCATCACCGCCATTGCCGACCCCGTGCGCACGGAAGTGCCCGATGCCATTCGCACCTGTATTTCGGCAGGCATCGCAGTGAAAATCGTGACGGGCGACACCATCGGCACGGCCACAGAAATTGGTCGTCAAGTAGGATTGTGGCAGGCGGACGACACCGCGCGCAACATCATCACAGGCCCTGACTTTGCGGCCCTCTCGGACGAGGAGCTTGAGGCACGCATTCACGACATTAAAATCATAGCCCGTGCCCGTCCCTTAGACAAGAAACGCCTTGTCGAAACGCTCCAAAAGCTCGGCGATGTCGTGGCCGTAACGGGCGATGGCACAAACGATGCCCCCGCCCTCAAAGCCGCCCATGTGGGTCTTTCCATGGGCGATGGCACAAGTGTGGCCAAAGAAGCCAGTGATATTACCATCATCGACAGTAGCTTCTCCTCCATCACCCGCGCCGTGATGTGGGGACGCTCGCTCTATCAGAACATCCAACGCTTCTTGCTCTTCCAGCTCACGGTGAACGTAACGGCTTGTTTGATTGTTCTCGTTGGCGGATTTATCGGGACACAATCGCCTTTGACGGTGACACAGATGCTGTGGGTAAACCTCATTATGGACACCTTTGCAGCCATGGCTTTGGCGTCTCTGCCTCCCTCGGAGAGCGTCATGAACGATAAGCCACGTCTTCGCACGGCCTTTATTCTCGTGCCAAATATGCGCTGGCGCATCCTTGGCATCGGCGGCTTCTTCTTCGTCCTCTTGTTGGGACTCATCTTGGCCTTCAACCGCTACGACATCACTTCAATGACCAACCTCTTGAGTGGCCATTGGGTGGAGACGGACAACGGCTTGAGTCGCTATGAACTGAGTGTCTTTTTCTCCATCTTCGTCTTCTTACAATTTTGGAATATGTTCAACGCCCGTGCCTATGCCACTGGTCGCTCGGCGTTCCACTTCAAAGGATGTTCGGGCTTTGTATTCATCGCCATGATTATCCTATTCGGACAAATCGGCATCACTACCTTGGGTGGGCAGATGTTTAGCGTCATGCCTTTGTCACTGATAGACTGGTTGCTCATCATCGGGGTTACATCCGTTGTGATGCTTCTTGGAGAAATCACACGCAGTCGCACATCGTAGCGCACGCATTTATTCTGCTCTGTGCATCGGATGTTCCAGCCATTGGCAGGGCATTCAACGACAGCATAATTGGTCAAACATTGGGGCAGCGCAAGAGGATCTTTTCCTCCTGTGCTGCCCCAATGTTTGGCTTGCATCCTTGGAACTACGCCAACGGCTGGACATCTGCACGGGCATCGGCCGTTTTCAATCTCTGCATTCATCTAAATTTAACGCTTGATACCTGCGCTATATTCGCAAAAGTTTATATATTTGCTCACATCGGTTTGCAGTGAGAACTGCAACCACAATTTTTACAACCTATGGAGACTCTCGCACACACATATTGCCTTATCCTTGCAGGAGGCGCAGGACGCAGACTTTGGCCCATTAGTCGCGCCAAGAAGCCCAAACAATTTATCGACTTCTTCGGTACTGGGCGCACGTTGCTCCAACAGACCTACGACCGCTTTGTTGCCATCTTGCCACCAGAAAACATCTATGTCAGCACCTTTGTCGACTACATCGACATG
>JALFTM010000246.1 GCA_022788345.1 Bacteroidales bacterium | reverse complement strand
CATGTCGATGTAGTCGACAAAGGTGCTGACATAGATGTTTTCTGGTGGCAAGATGGCAACAAAGCGGTCGTAGGTCTGTTGGAGCAACGTGCGCCCAGTACCGAAGAAGTCGATAAATTGTTTGGGCTTCTTGGCGCGACTGATGGGCCAAAGTCTGCGTCCTGCGCCTCCTGCAAGGATAAGGCAATATGTGTGTGCGAGAGTCTCCATAGGTTGTAAAAATTGTGGTTGCAGTTTCCACTGCAAACCGATGTGAGCAAATATATAAACTTTTGCGAATATAGCGCAGGTATCAAGCGTTAAATTTAGATGAATGCAGAGATGAAAACGGCCGATGCCCGTGCAGATGTCTCAGCCGTTGGCGTAGTTCTAAGGGTGCAAGTCCACCATTCGGGCAGCGCAGGAGGATATTTTCCTTCTGCACTGCCCGAATGGTGGACGAATTATGTTGTCGTTAAATGTCTTGCTAATGGCTGGCACATCCGATGCACAGAGCCGAGCAAATGCGCGCGCTACGATTTGCGACTGCGTGTAATTTCTCCAAGAAGCATCACAACGGATGTTACCCCGATGATGAGCATCCAGTCTATCAATGACAAAGGCATGACACTGAACATCTGACCACCGAAAGTGGTGATGCCGATTTGCCCGAAGAGGATAATCATGGCGATGAATACAAAGCCCGAACATCCTTTGAAGTGGAATGCCGAACGACCTGTGGCATAGGCACGGGCGTTGAACATGTTCCAAAATTGTAAGAAGACAAAGATGGAGAAAAAGAGGCTCAGTTCATAGCGACTCAAGCCGTTGTTCGCCTCTGCCCAATGGCCACTCAAAAGGTTGGTCATTGATGTGATGTCGTAGCGGTTGAAGAGCAAGATGAGTCCTAATAGGAGAGCGAAGAAGAAGCCACCGATGCCAAGGATGCGCCAGCGCATATTTGGCACGAGAATAAAGGCCGTGCGGGGACGTGGCTTATCGTTCATGACGCTCTCCGAGGGAGGCAGAGACGCCAAAGCCATGGCTGCAAAGGTGTCCATGATGAGGTTTACCCACAGCATCTGTGTCACGGTCAATGGCGATTGTGTCCCGATAAATCCACCAACGAGAACAATCAAACAAGCCGTTACGTTCACCGTGAGCTGGAAGAGCAAGAAGCGTTGGATGTTCTGATAGAGCGAGCGTCCCCACATCACCGCGCGGGTGATGGAAGAGAAACTGCTGTCGATGATGGTAATGTCACTGGCTTCTTTGGCCACACTTGTGCCATCGCCCATGGAAAGACCCACATGGGCGGCTTTGAGGGCGGGGGCATCGTTTGTGCCATCGCCCGTTACGGCTACGACATCGCCAAGCTTTTGGAGCGTTTCGACAAGGCGTTTCTTGTCTAAGGGGCGGGCACGGGCAATGATTTTAATGTCGTGAATGCGTGCCTCAAGTTCCTCGTCCGAGAGGGCCGCAAAGTCAGGGCCTGTGATGATGTTGCGTGCGGTGTCGTCTGCCTGCCACAATCCCACTTGACGACCAATTTCTGTGGCCGTGCCAATGGTGTCGCCCGTCACGATTTTCACTGCGATGCCTGCCGAAATACAGGTGCGGATGGCATCGGGCACTTCCGTGCGCACGGGGTCGGCAATGGCGGTGATGCCAAGGAAGGTTAAGCTTTTGGCTGTCACTTGTCCGTTGCTGATGGCATCTTCGCCTTCAGAGAGTTCTTGACAAGCAAAGCCAAGGGTGCGCATGGCCTTGTGCTGATAGTCTAAAAGTTGGGCTTCAATGGTGACATCGTCCACACCGTTGGCAACAGTGGTGCATAGGGCGCGCACTATTTCGGGCGCACCTTTAACATAGAGCATAGGACGACCATTCACGGCCGAGCGCACCACGGTGGCCATGTATTTGCGTTCCGTCGAGAAAGGCAACTCGTCCAAAACCGTGGCATCGGCCTTCAGCGCCACATAGTCCTGCCCCTCGCCACGCAACCACAAGAGTAGTGCGCCCTCCGTGGGGTTGCCCAACGCACGGGGAGCATTGGGGTCAGAAAGGTCGAGCGAGGCGGTCGAATTGACCGCAATGCCTTCATATACAATGGGGCGCATGGCTTCACTTTCGGCCAAGGCGTAGAACTGCGCTTCGTGTACACGCATCTGATTTTGTGTGAGCGTGCCTGTCTTGTCGGTGCAGATAACAGTAGTTGCTCCCATCGTTTCGCAGGCGTGCATCTTGCGCACAAGGTTGTTGGTCTTGAGCATACGGCGCATACTATACGCCAAGCTCAAAGTCACCGCCATAGGCAGGCCTTCTGGCACAGACACAACAATCAAAGCCACAGCAATCATGAGGGTTTGCAGACCATAGGAAAGGGTTTCGGCCAAGGGAGCAGACGCCCCGCCGTGGTAGAAGTAAAGCCCCAATCGTCCCACGATGATGAACACTGCTACAACATAGCTCAACTTGGTGATGACAGCTCCCAACGAGTCGAGCTGTTCGTTGAGCGGTGTCTTCACACTGTCGTCGATTTGTGCCGCCTCAAAGACTTTGCCATTCTCCGTGGCATCGCCCACAGCTGTGATGCGACAAAGGCCATGCCCCTCCATCACCTTTGTGCCTTTCATCACGGCATTGGTGGCAAAGGTGGCTTCCTCATCGAAGTCTTCGGGGCGGACGCTCTTTTCGCAGATGGGTTCGCCCGTGAGCGTCGATTCGTCAATTTTGAGAGAAATGGCCTCCAAAAGTTCGCCATCGGCGGCCACTTCTTCGCCAGTGCCAATGACTACAAGGTCGCCCACAACAATGTCGCGACGGGGCACTTCGATGGTGTTGCCCTCACGGATAACGCGCACAGGCTCATCATCATTCACCTGATTGAGGATGGCAAAGGCACGATCGGCTTTCACCTCGAAATAGAAAGCGATACCCGTAGAAAGGAAGATGGCCATCAAGATGCCCATTGGCTCAAAGAACACCGTGGCGGTATGTCCCAGCCCGAAATACTCCCAGCAGGCAACGCCCACGGAAAGGAGACCAGCAATGATGAGAATAATGATAATAGGATCTTCGAATTTGCCCAAGAATTTACGCCACAGCGGTTCTTTCTCAGGAGGGGTCAGCACGTTTACGCCATACTTTTGACGGCTTTCAAGCACCTGCGCTTCGGTGAGACCGAAATGGGAAGAAGGGGTTGACATAAGAGTTATTGTGAAAATTTGAGGTGTAAAGATACAGCTATTTTGTCAGATGACGATTGAGAGAAGTGTGTTTTTAGAAAAGTTCCTCATCCTCAATTATAATCACAAGGCATAAAATGGTAAAATCCGAGAGGCGCAGGAAGAAATTTCTTCCTGCGCCTCCCGGATTTACTGCTTGCGCTTCCCGTCTTATGGGGTGGCGGTTGCACAATGATTGCGTGTGAAAGGGATGGAACAGACCTCCCTATTCACCACATTTCGCAAGCCCTATCGCTTGAGGAGCTTTTTGCCATTGCTGATGTAGACGCCTTTGGGCAATTGGTCCAAAGAGTTGCCTACAAAACGACCATCAATGGTGTAGATGCCTGCGGGGAATGTCGTTTGTCGCATGTTGTCGGTCACGTTGTCGATACCTGTTGCACCATCTACGAAAGAACGGCCTTCCAACAATCGGGGGGCTGTTTCGTCAATCATGAAAGCGCGGAACGGTACGAGCAGGGCTTGTTCATTGCGCACGCCATCGTAGTCGTAGATGCGTCGCCAAG
>JALFTM010000245.1 GCA_022788345.1 Bacteroidales bacterium | reverse complement strand
ACAAGGCTGGTGAAACAGAGGTACGAAGCGTCCGATTTTTCTTCATAGAAACTCATGCCTTGTAACACCATCCGAGATGCCGTTTTTTCAGGCAGATGTTCCGCAAATTCACTCTTTACGAAACTATGCTTCAATAGTTCTTTGCCGTCTTTCACAATAGCCACTTCTACACGATTAGGGTAGAATTTTTGCCCCAGCTCATCCGTCACAACTTCTCCCCTTTTATCGGCCACACAACGAATAGAAATATGATAATCATGACCCGACACACGAGTATCTGTCGAAGCTTCATATCCATTTCCTAAGGAGATAGGTTCATTCTTTTGCACCTTTACCGTGTCGGCAGAAGTGCCTGACGAAGAGGCTTTAGGGTTCGAACAAGAGACAGCAAACAACGTTGCCACTCCCATCAAAGAAAAGAAAATATCTTTGCTCATAAGCTAAAAGGGCTGTTTTATCTTCACAAAGATAATACATTACATAGAGCCATCCAAACTCAAGGCTTTATTTCTTGTTGTCTTTCGGTGTAAAAATTGACGCCTTACGCTACGAAAGAAGACAATTTGCATCACAAAAGTTTAGTTTGCAGTGCGAGTTTTATAAACCGCACTGCAAACTAAACTTTTCTTGCATCTCTGCGCAAGTTTTCTGTTACAAGTAGAAAGGTTTCTTAATGCTTCCCTATATGCGGAATTTATGCTTTTCTGCTTCTGAAAGCTTGCTCTCTCTTATAGAATGCTTATCTTCGCACCAGTAAGGCGAAGAGGGCTATCTGCCAAAACACTTGGCATTCCTCTCCACGCTCTCACCCATCTTCCGAATAAGAAACTATGATAAAAAAGTTACAATCTTTCATGCTTTTCCCATGTTGCATGGCGTTGCTTATGGCTTCTCCATTCTTCATGGCTTGCACGCAAAAAGAGACCTCAAAGCCTTCTTCCACCATCGACACTATGGCACTGCTCATTCATGACATTGCCAATTCGTCTCGTCTCTATACCACAGACTATCAAGTGCACAAGCTCATAACACGCAACGATGTCAAGGAACTTTCATTGAACGTGTTTTCCAAAGATCTTACAACCACTCTGCCCGGACATCGAAAGGTAGCAGTGCCCATCATCGTCCACTTCAAGGCCTATATCGACTTTAGTGAGTTCTCTGAAAAGAACATTAAACGCACAGACAGTTCGCTCACGGTATTTCTCCCAGAACCCCACATCATTGTAGCCCATTCACACATCGACCATGAGAGGGTTCAACAATACGTGTCCCTTACACGCGATCGCTTTACAACTTCAGAAATAACAGACTTAGCAGCTGCTGGCGAGCGTGAAGCTATTTCCGAAATTCAACAGACTGGCATCTTTCAGTCGGCCAAAGAGAGTGCTGCCCGCACTTTGCTACCTCTGCTTCAACGCTTGGGCTATAAAGACAATCAAGTGCGTATCGTCTTCCGCAAAGATCATTGGGCCCCCAACGAGCTACAACGCATGATTACCCACACCACCGATTAGAACGATTTATATGGCTGAACAATCTTCATCTTCTACTTCGCCAACTGCGACACGTTCTCGCAGTGGCTGTTTTCGCTGGTTACTGGCACTATTGGCAATCGTCCTCAGCGGTGTGGCCCTTGGCCTTTTCTTTTTTAAGCGGGTTGTCAGTGACAATGCGCCTCAAGCGAACATTACCAATCGTAGTACCACAACCATCTCCCCCACCGAAGTACGCCATATCCAAGAAACTGGCGAATGGGAGTTTCTTAGTATTAGCACAGAAGAGTTGGTCGAAAATCGTCGCAAACACCTCACTGGCGACGACGTTTTGGCCTGCATCTATCGTGGTCGGCTCCGCATTGGCACAGATTTGCGACAAATCTCACCAGAAGACATTGTTGCGAATGGCGACACCTTGCATCTGCGTCTGCCTAAAGTGCATCTCCTAAGTCCAAACTTCATTGACGAAGCGCAAACCAAGGTTTTCCACGAAACAGGCCAA
>JALFTM010000244.1 GCA_022788345.1 Bacteroidales bacterium | reverse complement strand
CCCTTGATGCCGTCTTTCTGAACAGCTTTTGCGCCCGAAATGACGATGTTGCCGACATCGAGAGATTGCCCGCCTATGTTGAGCGAAAAGTCTTTGAGTGTCAATGTGTAGTTACCATCGGAGAGTTCTTCCACGCTGATGGTTGCTGGTTGCTCAGAGGTGATGCCCCCAAGTGTAACTTTCAGATTGTCGCTATAGTCGGTGGCAGAGGCTGTGAGCGTAGCCATTGCTAAGGCGAAGAGTGTAAAAATTTTCTTCATATAGAATTAAAAAAGAGAGTAGTGTTTGTGAATTTACTTAGAAGTGATAAATAGCTCCGAAGGAAGCGTGCACGGCATACATCTTAAAGGATATTGCGGTAAAGTTCTTTTTGAAAGTGTCCGAAAGTCCCCAGTCGAGTTCTGCGTAAGCTCCCCATTTTTGTGAGATGCGGTAGTCGGCGGCAATTGTAAGACCTGTTCCGAAGCGTGCCACTTCGTTGGAAAAGTCGTACGATGCCGTGTTGTCATTTCCTATTTGCACCAAGTCGCCAGTAGGCGTTTCTCTGCGCAAATGACCATTGTAGACATTTCCCTTGAATGTTGCATCGGCTTTGAATGAAAGGTAAGGCCCTGCTTTGAGTGTCCATCGGTCGTTGATTTGATATTCTGCCAACAACGGCATGGTCATATAGATGATGTTTGCTCGCGTGCGCACCCTGCCTGTGAAGTATCCCTCAATGGTTTCTCCGTCCATGGTGATGCGGGTGTGATAGCTCTTGACCGTGGCATCTGTTTGCATACGGAGATTTTCCAGCTTAAGGCCAAAGCTAACGGCCCATCGTTTGCTGAGTGAGAAGGGCACATCCACGCCAGCCGTAATGCCGAAGCCGGGATTGTAGCTGTTGATGTGTCGGATTGTGTTTGGCAAGGATACAGGCGTGATGCCTCCTATGTTGTAGCCCAACCGAGCGCGGATGTCTGTGGCTTGCACGCTGAGCGAAAAGACACTTAGGGCAAGGAGAGAAAGGAGATGCTTCATTGTTTGGTTGAGTTGCAAGTGATACGGATTTTATCTACCCACAATGTACTTCCAATAGCCCCTTCGAAGAGACTACCCTTATGGGAAGATGAGCAAACCACCGCTAAAGAGTAGCCAAAGTTGGCTAACAGCGTTTCGTCCAAGGTGGTGAGATAGGTGAAAGGAATATCGAAGCTTGTCCAATTGGCTCGGTTATCGATACTGTCGAAGCTTGCAATAGCCACAATGAGCGGAGAACTAAGCACGTTTGTACCGTCCAGTGTGACGGCATTACCAGCTTCGTCATGGTTGCGATAGAGGACGGCATAAATATGTCCATAATCCTGTTTGTCGGGATAGGGAATCAGCTGTTTGTCTTGATAGGTCGCACCACGTTGATACTTATAGTAAGCAGAGAAACGCAATGGTATTTCTTTGGTTGGATGGCCAAAACGTGTTGCACCAAGACTATTGGTGAGTGCTTGAGACAGGTCGAATGTGCCCAAGAAGATACTGCCTGCAGCAAGAGGACGTTTTGCCAATTGTCCAAAGATGCCTGTGCTACGTGTCGTGAGCTTGACACAACGTCCTTCAACTCCTGCTTCTTCTGGAATAGAAATGTATTCTTCTGCTTTTGCTGTGCTTGAACTGAGACGGAAGCCGGGATTGCCCGTAGCCCAAGGATAAGACTTCTGTCCGCTACCATCCACTTCGTACCAAACATAGTAATTGCCCGTAGAGTTGAGTTCTGCGTGCTCAAAGTCGTAAGCCAAGGTGTCACGCACTATGTTCGAGGGCGTACTGAATTGCACGCGATAGCGACGTTTCCACATGCCGTCTTCGGAAGTCAGTGTATAGTAGACAGGCCCGTTGGAAAAGTTGTGGACAGACCCGTTTGTAGGGCTTATTGTGGCACCCTCGGTGATTGAAAAGCGAGGAGCTAAAGCCGTGAGGTCTGCCAAGGGACGCACCGTAAAAGTGATAACGCTATCGGAGTAGGACACTGTTTGCGCTGTATCGGTGGCCTGATAGAATGTGGCTGCAATGTCGCTGACCGTTACTGCTGCACGGGTGATGTCACATTCTGCATTCGGTGCTTCGTCTTTGATACAACTATTGAGCATACCGATGCAGAGTAGCAACACCATTGTAAGGCTTTTATAGTGAAGCATGTCGTTGCTGTATTGTTTGTTTGTCAATTAGGCACGCTTTGTTCATACATATGGTGCAAACCAACGTAGTCTCCGTGTGGAGAGTAGAACGAAAGCGTCTGAAGTTTTCTGCACAAATTCTGCGCAAAGATACGTATTTTTGTGCAAATAGAAAGCTCCTTAGAGAGGCCCTTTTATGGATTGGTGGGTTGGTTCGCCCAATTCGATGATCTCTAAATCTTTGATTTCTTTCCCCTCAATGGAGAAGCGCATGAGGGTGCGCTTTTCATGCCAGCCATAGATGCCAGCTGCGCCGGGATTGAGGTGCAGGCAGTTCAGTGTCTTGTCGAACATGACTTTGAGCAAGTGCGAGTGTCCTACAATAAAGAGTTGAGGAGGGTGCACGAAGAGGTGTGATGCTATTCGGCGGTCGTAGTTGCCGGGATAGCCTCCAATATGCGTCATTAGTACCTCCACATCTTCACATTTCCATCGCAAGGTGGGACGAAATCGGAGACGCAAGTCTCCGCCATCTATATTCCCACAAACGGCACGCAAGGGATGCAGCGCTTCTAAACGGTTGGCCAATTCAGAAGAGCCAATATCGCCAGCGTGCCAAATCTCATCCACATCGGCGAAGTACGTGGCATAACGTTCGTCCCAGTGTCCGTGGGTGTCGGAAAGCAAACCGATACGCTTCATTCGGCGGTGCGAGTAAGGTGATGTTCCAACTGCAATTTCTTCACCACAAAGTCCAAAATGATTTGGAACGTTTCTTCCAAACCCAGAACCGACGAATTGATGCAAAGGTCGTAGGTTGTCGCCATCCCCCAAGTCTTATTGCTGTAAAAGTTGTAAAAGTCTGCACGGTTAGCATCCCCTTGCTCGATGATTTTGATGGCGTTTTTATGCGAGAGTCCTTGCTCTTTCATCATGCGTTGGGCGCGATCTTCCGTGTCGGCAGCTATGAAAATGTTGACGTGGCGTGGATGGTCGCGCAGGATGTAATCGGCACAGCGACCGATGAAGACGCAACTATGTTGTTGAGACTCCTTACGAATGGCACTGCTGATATGGTTGAAGAGATTTTCATCGCTGAGCTGGTGGTTGTAGAAGTCGGCACCAATCACGGGGGCTATTGTACCAAAGAAAGAGCGGAAAAAGCTTTTTCGCTCGTCCGACCGCTCGAAGAATTCAGGAGAGAACCCACTTTCAGAAGCTGCAAGACTCAAAATTTCTTTGTCGTAATAGCGAGCTTGGAGTGTTTCAGCAAGGCGATGGCCAATGGTACGACCACCGGCACCGAGTTGGCGACCTATGTTGATGACAAAAGGATTAAAGGCCATGATAATGTAAAGAATAAAAGGAGTGAAAGTATGATGCGGTGTTGATTGTCTCTACGAAGCGATTTGCTCTGCTTGCAGCCGCTTGAACCTGCGCACTTCTATCACGAGTAGGGAGATAGAAATGATGCAGGAAAAGGCATCGGCTGTTGGAGTGCAATACCATACTGCATCGAGAGGCTGTTCGAAGAGATGTCCGAAGTGGTGGGGAATAATCCACAATGCAGGGACGAGGAATAGCAATTGGCGTGTGAGCGAAAGAAAGATGCTCTTACGTGGGAAACCGATGCTTTGGAAAAAAGCCACAGACACAATCTGTGTGCCTACAATGGGAAAGAAAAGCACTACGGTGCGCAGTCCACGGGCTGCGGTAGCAGTGAGTTCGGGAGAATCCTTGGCAAAAATGGCTACACATGGCTCAGGGAAAAAATGACCGATGATGAAGCCTATTACCATCACGATGGTGGCGATGGTGATACCTTTGCGGAGCGTTTCTAATAGTCGCCCATAGTTGCGTGCGCCATAATTAAAGCCAAAAATGGGTTGTAGGCCTTGGTCCAATCCTATGATAATCATGATGATGAATAGCAATAGCCGATTGACGATGCCATAGGCCGCTACGCCAGTGTCTCCGCCAAACTCTTTCATGTTGCGGGTGTAGAAAATGACAACTATGCAGGCGCAGAGATTGATGAGAAAAGGGGAAAGGCCGATGGTCAGAGATGGGATAACGATCTCACGACGCAAACGAATTTTTTTGAAGTCGAGATGAATCATCTCGGACTTGTTCGAGAATAGCCGAAACTGCCATAGCAACATGATGAACTGTGCCAGCACCGTAGCCAAAGCTGCCCCACGAATACCCATGTCTAAGCCCCAGTCGAAGATGAACACAGGGGCAAAGAGACAGTTAAGCGCAACTGTGCCTAAGGTGGCGTGCATGGCTTTCATCGGACGATTGGTGGAGCGGAGCAAGGCGTTGAGGCCGAAATACATGTGTGTGACAACATTTCCCATGAGAATGATGCTCATGAAATTGTAGGCGTGGGGCAATGTGGCTTCGCTTGCACCAAAAAAATGCAGAATAGGTTTTAGACACAGATGGAGCAAGAAGCCGAGCAGGATGCCCATGATGGCATTCATGATTAAAACATTGCCGAGGATGCTCTTGGCTGTGTCGTAGTCTTTTTGGCCGAGTTTGACGGCCATGAGGGTTGATGCGCCAATGCCCACCATCGCTCCAACAGCAGTGGTGATAGCCATCACGGGAGCAGAGAGTGCCAAACCTGCAATGGCTTC
>JALFTM010000243.1 GCA_022788345.1 Bacteroidales bacterium | reverse complement strand
TCTTTAATTTCGAGTAGAATGAAAATAAAGGATGTCGTTAAGACCCTTGAACTGTTCGCTCCTCTGCCTCTGCAAGAAAGCTATGATAATTCTGGCTTGCAAGTAGGATTAACAGAAGCGGAAACTTCAAGGGTTTTGTTGTGTCTTGACGTAACTGAAGAAGTCATTAAATATGCTGTAGCACATCAATGCAATTTGATTGTGGCACATCATCCTTTGCTTTTTAAGGGACTAAAACGGGTAGGGGACAGTACTCTTGTTGAGAGATGTTTGCGTTTAGCCATATTAAATGATATAACGCTTTATGCAGCCCATACAAACTTGGACAACTCTGATGGTGGTGTGTCTTTTCAGATTGCAAAGAAGATGGGATTAGTAGACGTTACTTTTCTCCGAGAAGAAGGAAAGTTCAACGACTGTCCTTATGGAAGTGGTGTTATAGGACATTTGACCACTCCTTTGCAGAGTCATGATTTTTTGGCTTTAGTCCAGAATGTTTTCCAAACAGCATCTTTTGCTTATTCAGAATCTCAAAAAACAGAAATTCAAAAGGTTGCTATTTGTGGCGGCTCTGGTGATTTCTTGATTCAAGACGCAGTAAAACAAGGAGCTGATGCTTTTATCACAGGAGAAATTGGCTATCATTATTATCATGGCTGGGAGTCTTCACTTTGGTTAATTGCTACTGGACATTATGAAAGTGAACGCTATGTTCCTGAATTGATGGAACAAATAATAAAGCGAGAATATCCCCAACTTGATACGATGGTCTATCCACACACGACAAGCCCAATAAAGCATTACAAAACTCACTAAATCGACTATTTAATAGATAAGAATATAATTATGGCAAAGAAAGAAACTCCAGCAGAGATGTCTGTAGAATCAAAACTATCTACACTCTACAAGCTTCAAACAGTTCTATCAGAAATTGATAAAATTAGAACGCTTCGTGGTGAGCTTCCTTTGGAAGTGCAAGACCTTTCGGATGAAATTGAAGGCCTTATGCACAGATCAGAGAAGTTCAATGAAGATATAAACAACTTGACTGAGGAAATAACCAGACGTCAAGAGGAGATAGAGAAAGCTACAGCTATTCAAAATCGCTATAAAGGCCAACTTGACGAAGTGAAGAATAATCGTGAGTACGATGTTCTTACAAAAGAAATTGAGTATCAAGGGTTGGAAGTAGAGCTTCAGAATAAAAAAATTCGTGAAGCCCAGAAGCAAATAGACACGCGCAAAGAAGAACTGAATGGCATCTTAAACCGCTTAGATATTCGTCGCACAGATCTTGATGCTAAGAAAGCAGAATTGGATAGTATTGTATCTGAGACAAAAGTTGAAGAAGAGCGTCTGCGTGATGAAGCCGAGAAATTAGAGATTGCAGTAGAGCCTCGCTTACTCACAGCCTTTAAGCGCATTCGTAAGAATTCTCGGAATGGTCTTGGTATTGTTTATGTAGAGCGCGATGCTTGTGGCGGTTGCTTTAACAAAATTCCACCACAGCGTCAATTAGATATTCGTATGCGCAAGAAAGTCATTGTTTGCGAATTTTGTGGACGTATTATGATTGATGCAGAATTAGCTGGCGTTGAAGTCGTAAAGGCTGAAACTCCAACAACCAAGCGTCGCCGTTCAGCAAAGGCATAAGAATACTTTGTTTTCCTTAGGACGCTCCGAATTAAGCGCTCGGAGCGTCCTATACTTATATCCATATGGAATTGCAGTTATGTTTAATTAAAAACATAAGAAGGATTTCCCTATTCGTTCCCATATATGATTACGGCAGATAGCATAGGCGTTGAATTTGGAATGCAAGTACTCTTTCAAGAGGCTTCATTCTCTATAATGCCCAAAGACCGCATAGCTCTTGTGGGCAGAAATGGCGCAGGCAAGTCAACTTTGTTGAAAATTATTGCAGGGCAACGCGAACCATCTTCGGGTGTTGTGAGGCGTGCAAAGGGTTGTGTCATTGGGTATTTATCCCAAATTCTCCCTGCGGTCAATACAAATTCTGTAATGCAAGAAGTGCAGACCGTTTTTGAGCATGAGCATGAACAAGAAAAACGGGTGCAACTTCTCAATGATGAAATAGCCCAAAGAACAGACTATCAATCTCAAGAATATGCTGATTTGGTGGAGCTATTTTCTCATGAAATGGAGCATTTGACTCTGTTCAAATCCTCAAATTCAGAAGGCACTATTGAAAAAGTATTGCAAGGGTTGGGATTTGTACGAACAGATTTTGATAGGCCTTTGAGTGAATTTAGTGGCGGATGGCGGATGCGTGTAGAGTTGGCAAAGTTGCTTCTGCAATCGCCCGATGTGTTGCTTTTAGACGAGCCGACCAACCATTTAGATATAGAGAGTATTTATTGGTTAGAAAAGTATCTACAACGCTCTAATAGTGCTGTCGTGCTTGTGAGCCACGATAGAACTTTCTTGAATAATGTGACCAATAGAACACTCGATATTTCATGTGGTAAAATAATTGATTATAAGGTCAAATATGACGATTACGTTCGCCTATCGGCAGAACGCCGTGAGCAACAGATGCGTGCTTACGAAAATCAGCAAAAAGAAATTGCTGACATCACTAAATTTATCGAGCGTTTCCGCTACCAAGCGACCAAAGCAACACAAGTGCAAAGTCGTATCAAGCAACTTGAGAAAATGGAAAGAGTTGAAGTTGATGAAGTTGATAATAGCTCTTTACACCTTACTTTCCCTCCTTGTTCTCGCAGTGGAGACTTTCCCCTACTCTGCCATAGTCTTAGTAAAAAATATGGCGAAAAGATTGTATTTAAGGGAGTGGATCTTAGTGTCAAACGTGGTGAAAAAATAGCTTTTGTCGGGAAAAATGGCGAAGGTAAATCAACCATGATTAAGTGTATCATGGGTGAAATAGACTTTCAAGGAGAATTGCAACTCGGTCATAATATCTCGATAGGTTATTTCGCTCAAAACCAAGCAGACTTATTGGATAGTGAAGCCACAGTATATGACACCATTTCTCTTGCCGCACGCGGAGATATGCGCTTGAAAATCTATGATTTATTGGGGGCTTTCCTTTTTGGACAAGAGGATTTTGAAAAGAAAGTGAAAGTACTTAGCGGTGGTGAGCGCACTCGTTTGGCGATGATAAAGCTCTTACTTGAACCGGTAAATTTCTTAATTCTTGACGAACCAACCAATCATCTCGATCTGCGCACAAAAGATGTGCTAAAGCATGCTATAGAAAAGTTCGACGGCACTGTGATTGTAGTCAGTCACGACCGTGATTTCTTAAATGGGCTGACGGATCGAATTTATGAATTTGGAGGTGGAAAAGTACACGAGTTTATTGGCAATATCTATGAGTATTTACAGAAAAAAGAGGAAGAGGCACAAACTACTTCAACACTAAAAGCAGCCACAACCTCTGCCTGCAATAAACCTATTTCCTCATCTACTCCTTCAAAAGAAAGCTACGAACAGCAGAAGGAAAATGCAAAACGATTGCGAAAATTGCAACGTAACGTTGACGATGCAGAGGCAAAAGTAGCTGAGCTGGAAGATGCCTTGCAGTCCATAGAACAGCAATTGGCTGAGTTGGCTTCGCCACCAATGGAACTTCTTGATCGTTATTCACAATTGCGTACAGATTTGGAGAAAGCAATGACTGTTTGGGAAGAAGCCATTGAAGCCATAGGATAAGATGCTATGTTTCTGACTGGCTTACATTCCTTGCAACTTCGCAAACCTTGAGGCGCAAGAAGAAAATACGGGAAGCGCAGGAAGAAATTTCTTCCTGCGCTTCCCGTATTTTCTATTCTAAATCCTCTTTTTATTGAGCTACAACCATATCCTTGTAGCTTTAATGGCTGCAAAACAAAGAACATTTAGTATCTTTGCAAGATATAATGGGAGTGTGTCCTACCGTCGAAAGCGTAACGCCCGGTTCGCTGGTCTATGGCATGACGAGTAACATTCCGTTATGAACCCCTGCTTGAGATTTTATGCTCAAGCTAATAAATAATGAAAATATGGCTTGCATATTACATATAGAAACTTCTACAGAAGTTTGTTCTACTGCAATTAGTCAGGATGGAGCTTGTCTTTATTTTGAAGAAAATAAAGAAGGTCCCGCACATGCGCAATTGTTGTCTTCCTTTGTACAAGAAACCCTTTCTTTTGCCGATAGCCATGCTATTCCCTTGGATGCTGTTGCTGTAAGTTGTGGCCCTGGTTCTTATACTGGACTACGCATTGGCGTGTCCATGGCAAAGGGCGTCTGCTATGGACGAAACGTGCCACTAATAGCTTTGCCCACTTTGCAAGTGATGTGCGTGCCCACTTTGCTTCGCAATGAAGATTTACCCGATGACGCTTTGTTATGTCCGATGATTGATGCCCGTCGAATGGAGGTTTACTCTTGTTTTTATAATAGAGCTTTGAGAGAGGTGCGTCCCACAAGCGCAGATATTATTGATGCAGACAGCTATAAGGAATTATTGGATCAGCATCCAGTTTTTTTCTTTGGCAATGGGGCGGATAAATGCAAAGCTGTCCTTCAACATCCCAATGCTCATTTCATTGCTAACGTTGTGCCACAAGCCAAAGCTATGTTTCCGCTGGCAGAACAACGTTTTTTGCGTCAACAATTTGAAGATACGGCCTATTTTGAACCTTTCTACTTAAAAGAGTTCGTAGCAACCCAATCAAAGAACCCTTTACGTTAATTTTTTAGACATTACTACGGTGGATTACAATACCAGTCGCACGAAACTCCTTTTGCCCGAATATGGCAGACTGATACAAGAAATGGTGGCAGAGGCTTTGCACATTGAGAATAAGGAAGAACGCCAAGCTTATGCAGAGCTTATCATATACATGATGGCCAATGTTGCGCCAGATGCAAAGCAAGCCCCCAATTATGTGCACAAGTTGTGGGAGCATTTAGCATTTATAGCCAACTATGAATTAGATATTGATTATCCAGTAGAGATTTCTAAGGAAGCGATGTTTCAGAAACCCGAAAGTGTGCCCTACCCCACTTCATCCACACGCTTTCGCCATTATGGCAATATCACAGAAAGTTGGGTGAAGAAAATTGCAGAAATGCCTGAAGGAGTAGAGCGTGAACAACAAATGATTTTGTTGGCAAATTATATGAAACGTAGCCTCTTAGAACATAGAGGAGGCTATGTCTCTGACGAGAAAATTGCACACGACTTAGAAGTCTATGCTGATGGTCAGCTCAAATTAGATTTGACCACACAGCGCTTAGTCGCTATTGCACCACCTGTAGCTAATAAAAAGCACTAAGTTTTACAATCTTAGTTACATTATGAACTCATTTATTATTGAAGGTGGACACCGCCTGAAAGGAGAAATAACACCACAAGGTGCTAAGAATGAAGCCTTACAAGTGATTTGTGCCACACTGCTCACTAAAGAAGAGGTGCGCATCCAAAATGTTCCAGATATCTTGGATGTAAACAATCTTATTTCACTTTTGATGGATATGAGTGTTAGTGTGCGCAAAAATGGTAAAGGAGATTATACCTTTTGTGCCGCCAATGTTAATCTCAGTTTCTTAGAAAGCGAAGAATATCTTGAACGTTGCACAAAATTACGTGGCAGTATTTTGCTAACAGGAGCCTTGTTGGCTCGTTTTGGTAAAGCTGTGATTTCAAAGCCCGGAGGAGACAAAATTGGTCGTCGGCGCTTGGACACTCATTTTTTAGGCTTCCAAAGTTTAGGAGCGCAATTCTCATACAACAATGACCAAGGCATTTTCCGCATTGAGGCAGAAAAACTGAAGGGCACTTATCTCCTGTTGGACGAGGCCTCTGTGACAGGAACTGCTAACATTGTTATGGCAGCAGTTTTGGCCGAGGGTCGCACAACAATTTATAATGCAGCCTGCGAACCATACCTCCAGCAACTATGCAAACTTCTCGTGAGCATGGGAGCTAAAATTCAGGGCATCGCCTCCAATCTACTCATCATTGACGGCGTGGAAAGTCTGCACGCAGCAGAGCATACAATTTTGCCCGATATGATAGAGATAGGCAGTTTTATTGGTATTGCAGCCATGATTGGAGATGGTGTGACTATCAAAAATGTATCCTATGAAAATCTTGGTATTATCCCTGCCTCATTTGCCCGTTTAGGTATCAAGATGGAGCGCCAAGGTGACGACCTCTACGTGCCTCGCCAAGAGCATTACCAGATAGAAACATTTCTTGATGGGTCCTTTATGACCTTAGCTGATGCACCTTGGCCGGGACTCACGCCCGACCTCCTAAGCGTGCTTATTGTGGTTGCCACTCAAGCCAAAGGCAGCGTACTCTTCCATCAAAAAATGTTTGAAAGCCGACTCTTTTTTGTCGATAATTTGATTGATATGGGTGCACAAATCATTCTCTGCGACCCACATCGTGCTGTAGTTGTAGGGCACGACAACGAACAGCCGTTGCGTGCCAGACGTATGTCTTCTCCCGATATTCGTGCAGGCATAGCCTTGTTAATTGCTGCCCTTACGGCAGATGGTACGAGCCGTATCGACAATATCGAACAAATCGATCGAGGTTACGAAAACTTAGAAGAACGTCTGACAGCCCTTGGAGCAGTCATACACCGCAGTTAATCCTTTTGAAGTATGATTAAAGAAGTTGATGTCTTCCCTATTGGACACATCACCCGAAGCCGTGGACTGGTTGGCGAAGTCGAAATGTACTTCACTGACGATGCTTTCGACAGAGGTGACGCAGAATATCTTGTGCTGGCTTTGGACAACATCTTTGTCCCTTTCTTTTGGGAAGAATATCGTTTCAAGAATGACAACACGCTCATTCTTAAGTTCGAAGGGATTAGTGATGAGGAACAGGCTAAAAAGATTCTTGGAGCAAAAGTTTTCTATCCACTCTCAGCTATGCCTATTGATGATACTGAAGGAGAACTTTCTTCTTTGCGGGCTTTGACTGGCTACACGCTGTACAATCAAGAGAGCGTGGCATTAGGGAGGATTGTAGAGGTCAATGACGCTTCTGCCAATGTCCTACTTTTTGTGGAGCAAACGGATGGAGAAGAAATCATACTTCCCTACCATGATGACCTTTTGATCGGTTATGATCTAAAGGCACGCAGTTTGCAGATGAACATTCCAGAAGACTTACTTCACCTCAACGACTAACATTATCAAAATCATTTTTGCTTTTCAACAATGAAAGCATTAGCTATTTTAGGTTCTACTGGCTCTATAGGTACACAAACACTTGAAGTTGTACGACAGCATAAGGAGCGTTTAGAGGTGCGTGTTCTTACAGCAGGCTCTAATGCCCAATTACTCATTGAACAAGCCCTCGAATTCAAGCCAGATGCAGTAGTAATCGCAGATGAAAATCAATATGAAAAGGTTGTTACGGCTTTGCAAGACACCGATGTAAAGGTCTACACTGGTGCACAAGCTTTGTGTGATGTGGTTCAACAGCCTTCTGTTGACATTGTGGTTACGGCAATGGTTGGCTTTGTAGGGCTGCGCCCAACGATAGCAGCCATTGAAGCAAAGAAGACGATTGCTTTGGCCAATAAGGAAACGCTTGTTGTAGCGGGTGAATTGATTTCCCGTTTAGTTGTGGAGAATAAAGTGCGCATTTTGCCTGTAGATAGTGAGCATTCTGCCATTTTCCAGTCCCTCGTTGGTGAAGGTGACAATACGATAGACAAAATTCTCTTGACTGCCTCTGGGGGGCCTTTTCGTCGGTTTACTTCAGAACAGTTACAGAACGTGACAGCGGCCGATGCCCTGAAACACCCTAACTGGTCTATGGGAGCTAAAATCACAATAGACTCCGCTACACTGATGAATAAAGGCTTGGAAATGATTGAAGCCAAATGGCTTTTTGGCGTCCAGCCTGCACAAATAGAAGTGGTGTTACATCCAGAAAGTATTATACACAGCGCAGTGCAATTCTTAGATGGTAGCATCAAAGCCCAGTTGGCGATGCCAACCATGTGTTTGCCCATTCTCTATGCCCTCTCCTACCCCGAACGTTGGGAGTTTGAGGCAGAGAGATTAGATTTCTTCAAACTTGGAGCAATGACATTTGAACAAGCCGATACAGAACGCTTCCCTTGTTTGCGCCTCGCCTATGAAGCTATAGAACAAGGAGGAACGATGCCTTGTATCATGAATGCAGCCAATGAGATTGCCAATGAGCTGTTCCGACAAGGGCGCATCAGTTTCATGGCAATACCTCAAATTATCGAGGAAACAATGCAACGTCACACAGTTGACTACACAGTGTCACTCGATACCTATCTTGCAGCAGACTTATCGGCGCGCTCTTTGGCACGAGACATTGCCGATGCCATTTCTTAATTTTTCGTATAACACTACATTCAATGGAAGTTTTTTTGATAAAAGCCCTACAGCTGATTCTATGTTTCGCCATTCTCATCGTCCTGCATGAGGGAGGGCATTTCTTCTTTGCTCGAGTTTTCAAAATTAGAGTTGAAAAGTTTGCTCTCTTCTTTGACCCTTGGTTCAAGCTCTTCAAGTATAAACCAAAGAACAGCGACACAACATACGTTTTAGGCTGGTTACCTTTAGGAGGATACGTCAAAATCTCTGGTATGATTGACGAGTCGATGGACATCAAACAGCTTGAAGCACCTGTGCAACCTTGGGAATTTCGCGCTAAACCTGCGTGGCAACGCCTATTAGTTATGATTGGCGGTGTTTTGGTCAATTTCGTTTTAGCGTTTCTCATCTACTCTGCCATTCTCTTCACGTGGGGAGAAAAGTTTATTCCCATGGAGAAGATGACGGGTGGTTTTGTCTACAACAAAGAGGCTCAAGCTTTAGGTTTCAAAAATGGCGACATTCCTTTAGGTACAGATGCTACTCGTTTCGATCGCTTCGACCCTTCTATTTATCGCAGTCTCTCGCAAGCTAAGGAAGTCATCGTATTGCGCGAGGGCAAAGAGGTAAAGCTGGCTCTACCCGGCAACCTTAATATGTTGGATATGATTAAGAAAGAGCCAAAATTTCTTGCTCCAACAATTCCCAACCTTGTAGATAGCGTTTTGCCCAATAGCAGTGCGGCTAAAGAAGGCCTTCAGAAAGGAGATATGGTCGTGGCACTTAATGGACAATCAATCCAAACAGCCAATGAATACTCCACTATCGCCTCCACCATGATTGGGCAGCCACTTAAGCTTGTTGTTCAGCATGGGGACAACACTCTTGACACGCTCACGATCCATCCCGACAAGAATAACAAAATAGGAGTTGTGTGGGCCACGCCACAATATGAAACAGCTACTCGTTCCTACAACTTCTTCGAAGCAATTCCTGCTGGATTATCGCACGGTTGGAAAGTATTTACTGGTTATATTTCTGACCTGAAATACCTCTTCACAAAAGATGGTGCAGAGAGCGTGGGTAGTTTTGGGGCAATTGGTAACCTCTTCCCTGC
>JALFTM010000242.1 GCA_022788345.1 Bacteroidales bacterium | reverse complement strand
ATATTCAACACTTTAGGACTACCCACTTCAACAACGGTATCTATGGTGTTTGGGCTTTTTGGAGGTAGCACTGCCTTAGCTGTTTCTAAACTATGGAGTGGTACATATACTTTTGGTCAATTGATTCATACCGAAAAGGCTTTACAAGTCATCATGGCCATTTTCCTCTCTGTAGCCATAGCCTTTGTGTTTGGATTTATTGTCATGTGGCTCGTGCGCACTATTTTTACCTTTGAATATAAAAAACATTTGCGCTACTCTATTGCTCTCTACGGGGGTATCGGCCTTACGTCCATTTTTTATTTCCTTTTAGTCAATGGCCTTAAAGGGTCTCATCTCTTGAGCGACTTAGGCATAGAGCAATCATTCATCAATGAACATCAATTAACCATTGTTGGTGGTGCCTTCGTCACATTTACCATCTTGATGCAAATTCTCCATTGGTGCCATGTCAACATCTTCCGTGTAGTTGTTATCTTTGGAACTTTTGCCTTAGCAATGGCTTTCGCAGGTAATGACTTGGTCAACTTTATCGGCGTGCCTTTAGCTGGTTTAGAGTCTTATGTTAGCTTTATCAATAGCGGAGCAACAGACCCTAATACATATCTAATGTTCGTCCTCAATGGTTCTTCTCAACTCCCCGGTGGCCCTACTTTCTATCTCATTGCTGCAGGTATCATTATGACAACGGCACTTTTCACCTCTAAAAAAGCGCATAAAGTTGTGGAAACAGCCATCAATCTCTCTCGCCAAGACGAGTCAGATCAAGTCTTCAGCTCTTCCAAACTGGCACGTCAAACAGTGCGTGGCGCACTCAACGTGACAGCAACGATTACAAGAGTTATCCCTTTCGGTTTCAAATCGTGGGTAGGGCGTCGTTTTAATACAGAGAATGCAGAAGTGGGTGATGGTGTTGCTTTTGACCTTGTACGCGCCTCAGTTAATCTTGTCCTTGCAGGTTTGCTCATTGCAGTTGGTACAACACTGAAACTCCCTCTTTCTACCACTTATGTTGCTTTCATGGTGGCCATGGGATCTTCGCTTGCCGATCGTGCTTGGGGACGCGAAAGTGCCGTTTATCGTATCACAGGCGTTATCTCTGTTGTTGGTGGTTGGTTCATAACGGCAGGTGCAGCCTTTTTGATTAGCTTTCTCATTGCCACGTTAAATCACATCGGAGGTATATTTGCTATGATTGCTGTCATCGGCATTGTCATTCTGGTCGTTTGGAACAACAATCGTTCTTTCAAGAAGAAGAAAGAAGAAGAGAAAATAGATATTGTTTTTCGCCAACTGGTACAAGCCAAAGACAAGCACGAGGTATGGACGCTACTTTCTGAGCATGTTGCCACAACACAAGTAGAAGTGCTTACAGCCGCACGTAGTAGTTTCAAGAATATCACCAATGGTCTTATGCACGACAACATCCGCTTGCTCCGTGGGGCAACAAGTGACATTGCTGACACCAAGGCTTTCTGGAAACGATATCGCTCCAAAGAGATTGTTGGCATGCGCAGATTGGATTACCTTCAAGCTGTAGAAAAGAATACATGGTTTCATCTTGGAGCAAACAACTGCTCTCAAATCATTTATAGTCTTCGTCGCATGCTTGACCCCATTTCTGAACATGTCGACAACAATTTCAATCCTATGCCCGCAGAATACATCAGCCAATTCACACCTGTTTGTAAAGAAGTGGACACACTCTTTGAAGTGACGATAAATATGATTAGCACCAAAGATTTCAGTACTTCAGATGAGGTGCTTGTAAATGCTAATGCGCTCAAAAGTCGTATTTCAGAAATGCGCCACGCTATGATGGAAGTGATGCGTCACAAAGATAGTAATATCCGAGTGGCTATGCTCTACCTTAGCACCCTGCAAGAAACACAGGAGCTCATCTCTGACATTCGTCACCTACTTCGTGCAGCAAAGCGTTTTCAAAACTAATGAATATCGGCTTCTATTCTAAGTGCAGAATAGAAGCCGATATTTTTGTTTTTGCAATCTAAGAGCAAGAAGCTTTCAAGTATTATGCCCACATAAAAGGCTACCCTTTATTAGAGTAGCCTTTGTGACTCTGACAGGATTCAAACCTGTAACCTTCTGATCCGTAGTCAGATGCTCTATTCAGTTGAGCTACAGAGCCTCGTCTCGTTTGCTGATGCAAAATTACAACTTTCCTATGAAACAACCAAGCTCCTCCCCTATTTTTTTCTTCTTCTCGCACTTTTTTTGACGAAAGCACATTGTGAGTCTCATATCAGCTATAAGCTTTTGCTTGTTAGTAAAGAAGTTTGTAACTTTGAGTTTATAGCTCTCTGTAATACACTTTTTCGTATCCAACATTAGTCATATAATCCTGCTATGTTTCATTTCAAACAGTTTTCAATAGATGATAGCCTTTGTTCTATGAAGGTCGGAACTGATGGTGTTCTACTTGGGGCTTGGGCAGAAGTCTCCAAAGCACAGCATGTACTTGATGTTGGTACAGGAAGCGGACTTTGTGCATTGATGTGCGCTCAACGCTCTGCGGCAGATATTACGGCAGTAGAGATTGACCCACAAGCAGCTCTACAGGCTCAAAGAAATATCTGTAATTCCCCTTTTTCTTCTCGTATCCACGTTCTTGCAACAGATTTCTGCAATTTTGAATCGACACAGTTATTCGACACAATCATATCAAATCCTCCTTTTTTTGTTGATAGTCTGTTGCCTCCCAATAAGCAACGCTCACAGGCCCGCCACGCGCAGACCCTTCCTTTTGTCAATTTAGTACATAAGAGCGCCCTCTTGCTTCGTCCTCATGGTACGTTGCAATTGATACTTCCTTA
>JALFTM010000241.1 GCA_022788345.1 Bacteroidales bacterium | reverse complement strand
CCCCGACACCACGGGCTATTGTTTGCCTGCGGAGTATGGGGCAAAAATCAAGTATCTCATGGAGCATGTCGATGGCATCGACAAAGCCATCCTCTCCACCCACTGCCACAACGACCTCGGCATGGCCACGGCCAACACCTTATCGGGGGTGCTCAATGGCGCGCGCCAAGTGGAAGTGACCATCAATGGCATCGGAGAACGGGCGGGCAATACGGCTTTGGAGGAGATTGCCATGATTTTGAAGTGCCATCACGACATTGGCATCGACACCAACATCAACACCCAGCGCATCATGAGCACGAGCCGTCTGATTTCGTCGCTCATGAACATGCCCGTGCAGGCGAACAAAGCCATCGTAGGACGCAATGCCTTTGCGCATTCAAGTGGCATCCATCAAGACGGAGTGCTGAAGAACGTGCAGACATACGAAATCATTGATCCAAAGGATGTCGGTGTCGATGACAACAGCATTGTGCTCACCGCCCGTTCTGGCCGGGCGGCTTTGAAACACCGCTTGGAAGTGCACGGCATCAACATAGAGGAGGGAAAACTCGACAAAATCTACGAGGAATTTCTGCTCTTGGCCGACAAGAAGAAAGAAGTCACGGACGACGACATTCTCATGCTCGCAGGTGCTGACCGCGCCGAGAGTGCAGCCATCCGTTTGGAGCATCTGCAAGTGACCTCTGGCAAGAACGTGCGTCCTGTGGCTGCCTTGACACTCAACATTGCAGGCGAGCAATTCATGGCCGCTTCGGAAGGCAACGGTCCAGTGGATGCCGCCATCCGCGCCTTGAAACAGATTGTGAAACGCGACATGACGCTCCGCGAATTTACGATCCAAGCCATCAATCGTGGCTCGAACGATGTGGGACGTGTCCACATGCAGGTGGAGCACGATGGCCGTGTCTACTATGGTTTCGGTGCCAACACCGACATCATCGTTGCCAGCGTAGAAGCCTACATCGATTGCATCAATAAATTCAAGCACTAAACTCTGGTTTTTTATGTCTAAACATCCGTCCGAGAACCCCCAGCCCGACAACTACAATCGGGCCTATCCCAAATGGCTTGTAGGTACGATGGGACTTAACTTTCTCTCCCTCCTGCTCAGTCCTTTCTACCTCTTTGGAGGCATTAACCCCGTTGAGGGGGGTGGCATCCTGCGTTTCTTGGGCTTCGTAGCGGTCAACCTCTTTTGGGTTGTGCCCTGTCTTTGTTTCTTTTTCTCCTTAGACATCTGGGGCAAGGAACACAAAACGCTCGGCATCGCCATCGGCGTGATGGGCATCGCCGTAACCATTGCTGGCACTTACTACCTTTGGACATTCTTTTAAGCTCTGCAAACACTTATGAATACGCTTTTCGACAAAATATGGGATGCCCACGTGGTGCAGACAATAGCGGACGGGGCAACGCAGTTGTACATCGACCGCCTCTATTGCCATGAGGTGACAAGTCCGCAAGCCTTCGAGGGGCTTCGAAGCCGTGGTTTGCGCCCTTTTCGCCCACAGCAAATCTTCTGTATGCCCGACCACAACACGCCCACTCACGACCAAGATCAACCGATTGCCGACCCCGTTTCTCGCCATCAGGTGGACACCTTGGCGAAGAATGCCGAGTATTTTGGGCTCACCCATTTCGGCATGCTCCATCCTAAGAACGGCATCATCCATGTCGTTGGGCCAGAGCAAGGGCTATCGCTCCCCGGCATGACCATCGTTTGTGGCGACTCCCACACCTCCACACATGGCGCGATGGGGGCTATTGCTTTCGGCATCGGCACATCGGAGGTGGAGATGGTGCTCGCCTCGCAGTGCATCCTTCAAGCCAAGCCAAAGTCCATGCGCATCACCATCAATGGCCAACTCGGCACAGGCGTCACAGCCAAAGACTTGGCTTTGTACATCATGAGCCGCATCACCACTTCAGGCGCAACAGGCTATTTTGTCGAATATGCGGGAGAAGCCGTGCGCAGTCTCTCCATGGAAGGACGCTTGACCCTCTGCAACCTGTCCATCGAGATGGGGGCAAGGGGCGGTATGGTCGCTCCCGACGACACCACTTTTGCCTATCTCAAAGGCCGTCCCTATGCCCCCAAAGGCGAGGCGTGGGACAAGGCTGTCGAAAAGTGGCGACAACTACAATCGGGTAGCGATGCCCTCTTTGACAAAGAGGTCTATTTCGATGCCAAAGACATCGAGCCGATGATCACTTACGGCACCAATCCGGGCATGGGCATGGGCATCACACAAACCATCCCTGCCCCACAAACCGAAAGCGATGCAAAGGCGTTGGCCTATATGCAGATGGCCGAGGGTGAAAAGATGCTGGGCAAAAAAGTAGACTATGTGTTTCTTGGCGCTTGCACCAACGGACGGGTGGAAGACTTCCGAGCCTTCGCCTCCATAGTCAAAGGCAAGCACAAAGCCGAAGGCGTCACAGCCCTCCTCGTGCCTGGTTCATGGGAAGTGGTGCGTCAATTGGAAGCCGAGGGCATCGACAAAATTTTGCACGAAGCTGGTTTCGCCATCCGCCAACCGGGCTGTTCGGCCTGCCTTGGGATGAACGACGACAAAGTGCCCGCTGGTGCGCTCTGCATCGCCACGAGCAACCGCAACTTTGAAGGACGCATGGGGCCCGGAGCACGCACCTGTTTGGCCTCTCCTCTCATGGCCGCTGCCGCTGCTGTGACAGGCGTTATCACCGATCCCAGAGACTTTTAGACACCCAGCCTATGAAACAGAAATTTGACATCATCGAGAGCACCTGCGTGCCCCTCCCCATCGACAACATCGACACCGATCAAATCATCCCTGCCCGCTTTCTCAAAGCCACAGACAAGGCTGGTTTTGGCGAAAACCTCTTCCGCGATTGGCGCTACAATCCCGACAATTCGCTCCGCCCTTTCGTGTTGAACGACCCCACCTATGGCGGAGAAATTCTCGTAGCTGGCAAAAACTTTGGATGCGGTTCGAGCCGTGAGCATGCCGCTTGGGCCATTGCCGACTATGGCTTCCGCGTTGTCGTGTCCACCTTTTTTGCCGACATCCACAAACAGAACGAGCTTAACAACTTTGTCCTCCCCGTCGTGGTGAGCGAGGACTTTCTCACAGAGCTTTTCGAAAGCATTGCCCAAGACCCCAAAACCATCGTTCGGGTCGATGTCCCAGCGCAGACCATCACCAACACGGCCACGCAGCGTTGCGAGACATTTGAACTGAACGCTTACAAAAAGTATTGTCT
>JALFTM010000240.1 GCA_022788345.1 Bacteroidales bacterium | reverse complement strand
CACAAGTGATTGTAGTCTTTTTTTCATATGAAAAATAATGGCAAAACTAAATAGATGTATTTTATAGAAATGCGAAAAATGTAAATTGGTCTTAAACGTGTAACTTTCGCAAATATATAAATTATTTACCAATAAACAGTGATGCCTATTCAATAAAAAAGACTTTTTCTCAAAACTTGCTGTAATAAAGGTGTTTGCATGGAGTGTTTGCTTAAGAAACGTAGAGAAAATCTTACAAGTTTTCGGACGCTATTGATACTCCATTGCTTATCTCTAAAACAGGGTTAGCAACATGTTCTTTCTAAAAACTTTCTCCCTTGTATTGGGATATTCCAACACAAGGGAGAAGAGAAGTATTATAACTTTTGGGGATACGACCATTTAGGTTGTCCTCAAATCATTGCATATTAGGGATGATGAGTTTATAGCCTTTACCATGGACATTCAGGATTTCAACTCCTGTTGTGTCAGCGCGGAGGTGCTTACGCAATTTAGTGATATAGACATCCATGGAGCGGGCATTGAAGTAGTTGTCGTCTACCCAAATAGCCTTTAAGGCATATTCGCGGAGCAATACTTCGTTGGCATTGGCGCAAAGCAGTCCTAAGAGTTCACACTCCTTGGTGGTCAACTTCGTTACTTCCTCACCACGAGTGAGTGTCTGCTTTTGTGTGTCAAAGACGAAACTACCAATTTCGTAGCTTTTACGCTCCTTAGATTGACGGCCACGTACACGGCGTAAGATTGCTTCAATGCGCAAAGTCAGCTCTTCCATAGAGAAAGGCTTTGGCATATAGTCGTCAGCACCGCTTCGGAAGCCTTCAAGAATATCATCCTTGAGGTTCTTAGCAGTGAGGAAGATGATAGGTACTTCCTCATTGATAATACGAATATCCTTTGCCAAAGAGAAGCCGTCTTTCTTAGGCATCATGACATCGAAGATACAAAGGTCGAACTTCTCGTTCATAAAAGCGCGGTATCCAGCTTCGCCATCTACGCAAAGTGTTGTTTCGTACCCCTTAGCCTGTAGATACTCTCTCAGCAACATACCGAGATTTTCATCGTCCTCGCAGAGGAGGAGTTTCAATTTGTCATTCATAATCATTCAGTCTTTATTGTGGGTAATGTTATTATAAATTTAGTGCCTACACCTACTTCACTTTCTGTATAGATTGTTCCTTTATGATAATCTATGACAGTCTTTACATAGGATAATCCAAGTCCAAAGCCTTTGACGTCGTGGCGGTTTCCTGTGTGTACTCGATAAAATCGATCAAATATCTTTTTCAAGTCCGTGTCAGGAATTCCAATCCCATTGTCGCTCACAGTGATAACAATTTTGTCTCCCTTGTTGCGAGTGGCTATCTTCAAATCCAATTGCCGTTCCGCATCTTTGTACTTCACTGCATTGTCTAAGAGATTGAAAAGAACGTTCGTGATGTGTGTTTTGTCCGCATGAATCATTGTCCGCTCTGCATGAAGATTGGTTTCTAAACTTCCTTGCATGCTTTCAACTTTAAGTCGGAAAGTGTCTACAACATCATTTACTAATTGATGCGTATCAAGATCTGTTTGCTTGTAACTGCCATCATTGCGACTAAACATAGACAATTGCAAAATCTTTTCAACTTGGAAACGTAAACGATTGGTTTCGTCGTTGATAACTTTAGCCAAATGGCGAAACATTGTCTCATTCTTAGCTACCAGTGGGTCGTTGAGCATTTGGGCCGCCAATGAAATTGACGAAATAGGCGTCTTGAACTCATGCGTCATGTTGTTGATGAAATCGTTCTTCATTTCCGTGAGACGCTTCTGTCGGAAGATGGTATAAATCGTATAGATAAATATCATCAATAGGACAAGGGTGAATGCAATCACAGGTATAAGAAACCGCGCACTTCGATAGATGTACGCGCTCATTTCAGGGAAATGGACGTTGATGTAACCTATACGAGCAGGAGGGTCATTAGGAAAAATCTTTTGCGTATAGGTATCTTCTGTCCCTTCGTCACTGTAATCTGTGCATCGGTATATTTCTGTACCATCAGCGGTAGTAACCGTAAAATGATAAGGGATTTTGATACCATTATCCTGCAATTCTTGCTTTAGGTTGCGATCAAGTTGGTCGAAATCAATTCTTTCTTTGAGTGGACGCTTAGAAGATTCTGCCAAGATGTTATAGGCCACTTCGTTGAGCAAGTCTTTTTGATGTTCCAGCTGTTTTTTTAGCTCGTCACGTGTACGTTGTGTAGCTATTCTTAGACTTTCACTATTGCGAACAACAAAGCCTTTGGTCATTTGCGGATGCGTTGTGTTGTTGAGCGTCTCAAAGGGAGTTGCCAAATCATTGATTTTTGCGTAAACGGCAGCATCACTGGAGTCGCGCTCTGCTTTGGAAAGTGTGCTTTCCAAAGAGTGCTGTGCTTCCGCCAATTCTAATTGTCGACCGACAACAGCTAAGGTGCGTCCTACGGATGTTTCGATTTCCAGTTTACGCAACTTGATAGCATCGTTCAAGTAGGCTGTTTGCATGTAAAGCAACGCTAAGAAGAAGATGCCCATCAATATCGCAATCATCCAAATGGTTGTTCTCTTCATAGCACAAAGATAAAGAATGCTTGAAAGATTAAA
>JALFTM010000239.1 GCA_022788345.1 Bacteroidales bacterium | reverse complement strand
GATGCCTAAGACGTCATAATGGTATGCGCTTTCCCGCTCTACTCCGAGGGAGTAAAGTAATAGTAAAAGCTAAACCAAAAATACGCCTTTTGCATGTCTCAATTCTTTTTGCATCCTTGTGCTACAAGGACATTCTATTTTTGGGCAAAGATAAGAGTTAATTTCGAGTTTACCAACATTTTTCGATTAAAAGTGCATTTTTTCTTTTATTTTTCCCTATTGTAGATATACTAATCTGCAAACATAGTTCCTCTTCCTTAAATGCTGAACGCACCAACAACCGACATTCTTCTTCAAATCTGATTATCAGCCGATTTCGGACACGACACATTCTGTTTCATCTTTACCAATGCCACTTGCGTCCTCTCATGCTTAGAAAAAAACGCTTTGCTTGCCGTTTTCCATCATTTTTAACTTTCGATCTTTTCCTTGTGCCAAGCGAAAACGCTGAGGCGCAAGGTTAAAAAACGAGTGGCGCAAGGCGTTTTTCCTGCTTGCGCCTCCCGAAAAGTCAAGTGGCGCAAGGTGGCGATTGCCTCCAAAGGCATAGAAAAAGGAGCGAACGCCCGCCATTGGTTGTTCACTCCTTATTTGTAGTGCAAAGATAATACATTACAAGCGCAAATGCAAGTCGTTTGTTAATTATCCTTATAGCCAAAGAACACGAATGAGGACACGTCCACAGGCCATGTGCGACCTTCGTTTTCTTTAATTATCAAAGCGCATAGAGAGAAGTCTGTCTGCAACAATCAGGCCCTTTCTCAGTCCGTTCGAGGACTTTTCCTATAAAGCGTTGTGACGGGCGTAGAAAGCCATTTGGTGCATCCATGCTCGCCCAAGTAAATGCCCAAAGCTACGATGGCGATTGACAACAAGACACTCTCCAAGAAAGTGGGCGTGTACACTAACTTCAATCCATACGTCAGCACGCCTTGGAGAATGAAGATGGCCATGCTGTGCCGCCCATATTGTGCCCAACGTGCAGGCAGCTGCACCAAACGCCACACGGCCAAGCTAAGCAGAAAACCCACTGCCAACGACCCTAACCACAGCAAGTTGGTGGCCATCCACGAGAGGTCGAAACGTTCCATGTAGAAGCGGACATAATAGAGGTGGTAGTGCAATTGCATCCATCGGTCGTCCACGTAAGCAACAGTCAAGGCAACGACCGCCACCACAACAAGGCCACTCGCCCACTTGCCGTATCTCCATGCTGGCAACCCTGACATTGTTGCACCAATCACGAAGAAAGGGAAAAACTGAAAGGTGCGCTGTATGGACAAGAGACCTGTGTTTGTCGGAAAGCAATTGAACACTGCAAAAGCACCAAGGCAAGCGCAGAGGATTTGTCCCACTTTTGAGGACACGTAGCGTTGCAACACGAGATACATCAACCGCCAAGAGAGCAGGCTCAACAAGTACCAATTCGATTGCGTTGGCCCCCACAGATGCTTGAGCGAACCTCCCGACAATGCCACAAAGGCTAAGGAAAAGAGCAGAAAGGTTTCTGCCGTTGGCCATGCGCCTTTCTTGAACTTTTCCCAAGTTATTGTCTTCGACAGGTGCCCACTGATGAGGATGAACAAGGGCATGTGGAAAGTATAAATCGAGGATGCGACAACCAACCCTACGCGGGGCGATGGGCTTGAATAGTTGACCAAATGGCCGAAAGCTACCAAGGCAATCAACACGAGTTTGACCCCGTCTAAGCGTGTGTCTCTATTCTTCATTCTGGTTTCCACCATTAAAGGTGTACGGTTTTGTTGAGCAAATAATGGTCGAGGATGACCATCGCAGCCATCGACTCCACAATGGGCACCGCGCGAGGGAGCACACAAGGATCGTGACGGCCACGGGCAGTAATCGTAGTGGCACGGCCATGGATATCCACGGTGTCCTGTGCCCGGAGCTGGGTGGCCACGGGCTTGAAAGCGACACGAAACACGATGTCTTGCCCATTGCTCACGCCACCTTGAATACCACCGCTATGATTGCTCTTCGTTGTGATATTTCCTTGCGCATCGGGAACGAAAATATCGTTCTGCTCCGAACCACGCCATGTGCATCCTCCAAAGCCTTCGCCATATTCAAAGCCCTTGACGGCATTGATGCTCAACATCGCCGCACCAAGTTCGGCGTGCAATTTAGCGAAAACAGGTGCTCCCAAGCCAATAGGGCAACCCTTTACAACGCCTGTGATGACGCCACCAATTGTGTCGCCGTCGGCTTTGACTTCCTCAATGAGCATCGCCATCTGTTCGGCTTTGCGCATATCGGGACAGCGCACTGCGTTGCGCTCCGTCTGCAAGAGATCCAACTCTTGATACGACTTCTCCACACGGATATTGCCCACTTGCGAGGTGTAGGCCGTGATGTGAATGCCCAATTGACGGAGTGCTAACTTGGCAAATGCTCCAGCCACCACACGGGCCACTGTTTCGCGAGCCGAAGTGCGCCCTCCGCCACGATGGTCGCGGATGCCATATTTCTGCGCATAAGTAAAATCGGCATGACTGGGACGATAAATCTCACGCAGGTTATCGTAGTCTTTCGACAGCTGATTTTCGTTACGAACAACGAAACCAATGGGACAGCCCGTAGTCTGTCCTTCAAAAACGCCCGAAAGGATTTCCACTTTGTCGCCCTCACGACGCGAGGTGGTCAGTGCGCTTTGTCCCGGACGACGGCGATCGAGTTCCTGCTGTATGAAAGCTTCGTCTACGGCTATGCCTGCTGGCATGCCATCTATTACACCGCCAATGGCTGGACCATGGCTCTCGCCATAGGAAGTGAGACGAAAAAGATGTCCAATGGTGTTCATATATTTTACAAGTTTATGGAATGGCTATTTTATTGCTTTACAAAGGTAAGAAAAATAAGGCAGACCGATTGCACGACCTGCGCCTTGAAGACATTCTTCTTGCCCTCCTGCGCTTTTAGAAAGCACCAGTGCTGGCGTTTCGTCGCATCATAGAGATGACTGTTTCCTATGTTTATCTACAAAAAAAGGCTTCCCCTGCGCAAGGGAAAGCCTTTTTGAAAAACATTGACGGATGGAGTCTGTTAGTTGTGCTGGCAGTGGCAGTTTTCACCACCATGTCCACCACAGCATTCATGGTCGTCGCCATGGTCATGACCGCAACCACAGCCACAACCCTCACCGCTCATCATGGCAATGAGTGCTTGCAACTCTTCATTGGTAGCTTCACGCATTTCCACGACTTCACCCTCAAAGCGAAGGTCTTTGCCTGCCAATGGATGGTTGAGGTCCACGGTTACGCTTTCGTCCGTCACTTCGGCCACGAGACCTTGGAA
Source organism: Bacteroidales bacterium (assembly GCA_022788345.1). Lineage (GTDB taxonomy): Bacteria > Bacteroidota > Bacteroidia > Bacteroidales > Bacteroidaceae > Alloprevotella. The sequence goes on along the minus strand of JALFTM010000239.1, from coordinate 5,119 downwards.
GCGCATGCCGTCCTCATTCACCAAAGGAATGATGGCACCTTGGAAAATTTGCTCCTTATCGAAGCGACCATTCACTGTGAAGTTCTCTTTTGGAAAGGTAATCACATGTTCTTGCTCGTAAGGGCCGTAGGCTTCAGCCTGCGTGAGGGTGAAGTTAAACTTATCTCCCTTGCCAAGTTCAAGAATTTTGCTTTCAAACGTATCGAGTGCCACACCCATACCAGAGATGAACTGGAAAGGATGCGCCACGGGGGCTTCTTCGATGAGCTCTTCTACGCCTTCTGAATTATTGGCGTGCAAGCGATAACTAACGGTGATATACTTGTTGTTCATATTTCTGTTGTTGTAAAAAAATGATTGGGGTTTCTTAATAAAATTCGAGTTTGAGGCCTTTTTGCAAGAGAAGCATACCCGGACTTTTGCGAAGCATCTCTTGATAGAGTTCACGCTTCCCTATCGGGCGCTTGCGGGTTTCGGGATTTGCTACCTCAATGTCCAACGTGATAGCACCATTGCGCAATTCTTTTCGGAGGAAGTCCAATAGACTTGGCACTATCTCTTCCAAATACACCTTCACTTGTTCGCCCTCGATGACGACTTTTGTGGCTGGCAACTCGGTCACTTCGGGAAGATAGACGCGCATTTGGGCTTTCAGTGCATTGTAACGGTCAGGCAAAGTATTGGAGAAGCGCAACCACTCACGGCGCACGTCTTCCGTTGTAAAGGACTTGCGTTCTGCGATTACAACCTCCGCAGGCGTCGTAGGCGTTTCAGCCGCTTTTTCAGGCGCAGACTGATTGGCGCGGACGCGGATCATTTTTCGCTTCACCCCTCCTACCGTCAAAGCAGGCGGGGAAGAAAACTTTGCAGAGGCTTCATAGGACGCAGGGCGTTCATTGACTTCGTTCACAGAAGTGCTTGTCGTTGCCGAGGAAGGCTTCACTGGCGAAATGGGCGGTGCTGTAGATGCAGGCGCAGAGGGAGACGCGGCAACCTGAGGTTGCGTGGTCTCAAAAATGGGGTGTAGGTGCTTCTTAGGGCCACGCCCCGAACTCGGCACGTCATCGGCTTGCGCCACTTCTATGAGCGTCAGTTCGACCAGCAGTCGTTTATTATTGCTCGTGCGGTAGTTGAGATCGCAGTCGTTGCAAAGGCGGAGCGAGCGATAGAGCCACTGCGGCTGGCAACGCTGGGCCTGCTCGGCATAACGAGGGCGCACGGTCTCCGCCACTTGCAGTAGAGGGAGTGTCACGGCATCACGGCTCACCAGCAAATCGCGCAGGTGGGATGCGAAACCTCCAATGAAATGATTGGCTGCAAATCCTTTGCTTAAAACATCGTTCAGCAGGAGCATCGCCTCAGGTATCTGCTTCGAAAGCAAATGGTCCGTAAGCCGAAAATAATACTCATAGTCTAAGACATTGAGATTCTGTATCACCTTTTCGTAGGTGATGTGTCCCTGCGAAAAGCTGGCCACTTGATCGAAAATCGAGAGGGCATCACGCATACCGCCATCGGCTTTTTGTGCAATGACATTGAGCGACTCTTCGTCGTACGAGATGCCTTCCGTGTCGGCCACATAGCGGAGATGTCCCACGATATTGGCCACTTCCATACGATTGAAGTCGTAGATTTGACACCGGCTGAGGATCGTGGGCAAAATCTTATGCTTCTCCGTGGTTGCAAGGATGAAGATGGCATGAGAGGGAGGCTCTTCGAGGGTCTTCAAAAAGGCATTGAAAGCCGAAGGAGAGAGCATGTGCACCTCGTCGATAATGAACACTTTGTAGCGTCCTACCTGTGGAGGAATTTGCACTTGATCGCAGAGAGAACGGATGTCGTCCACGGAGTTGTTGGAAGCAGCATCCAATTCATGAATGTTGTACGACCGCTGTTCGTCAAAAGCCCTGCAACTTTCGCACTGCCCACAACAATCGCCATCGGCCGTTGGCGTGAGACAGTTGATGGTCTTGGCAAAGATGCGGGCGCAGGTTGTTTTTCCCACACCACGAGGGCCACAGAAGAGGTAAGCGTGTGCCAATTTTCCTTGAGCGATGGCGTTTTTCAACGTTGTCGTCAAGGCTTCTTGGCCCACCACACTGCCAAAAGTGTGCGGACGGTATTTGCGAGCTGAAACTATGTATTGTCCCATCAGAGAAAGGGAGGTAAGCGTTTTTTCCTATGTGTCAAGAATGCCTTACTTCCATACTGCGACATTGCCCTTGCGATAGACGCCTTTGAGCTGAACGTCGAAGATGAGATTGGTGTAGGCAGGGAGATTGGTGGTGGCGGTGGTGTTATAGCCCAACTTATAGGGGATGTACACACGCCATGTATCTCCGATGTGTCCCATGTGCTGTAAAGCGGTAGAAAGGCCTGCCACAACGCCCCCAACAGCGAACTTCGTAGGCTGTGAGAAGTTTGGATTGAAAATCGAAGCACTATCGGAGCGTGTCCCCGAATAGTCAAAAACATAGCCTTTGGGAAAGGTGGACACAGGGATGGTGCGACCAAGATAATTGACCCTTACGCTGTCACTAAAAAGAGGCGTTACGGCCGAGCCTGTGCCGTGTTGCGTAATGCGCACCACGATGGTGTCCGTACTCGTAAGCTTGGCATTGTCGCTGGCTTGATAGGTGGGGAAAAGGCGGTAGTCGCAGTGATTTTCCCACGCATCTCCATAAGTAGCTTTAGCTGTGGCGATAAGCTTTTTAGCCGCACGCAATTCGGCCGTAAAGGCACTGTCGTTCCGTGCTTGCCAATTGGTAAAGACGCCTTCGTTTGCTGATTTGTCATCGTCACTACAAGACACAAATCCTGTGCCAAGTGCGAAGACTACCAAATAAATAAGGTTTTTCATATCTTCTATGAGTGGATTACCGCAATGGGCACATGGGTCGTGTCCATTGCGGTAGTTGAGTAAGGGCTTAAACAAGCTTCTTGAGCAAAGAAGTGATGCTCACTTTGTCTTCGATCAGGCCGCGGAGGGCATCGATGCTAACACGTGTCTGTTCCATCGTGTCACGATCGCGAAGCGTCACGCAATTGTCCGTCAGCGTTTCGTGGTCGACCGTGATGCAGAATGGCGTACCGAGGGCATCTTGCCGGCGATAGCGTTTACCGATGCTATCCTTCTCCTCATACTTGCAGTTGAAGTGGAACTTGAGATTATCCATGATTTCACGGGCTTTCTCTGGAAGTCCATCTTTGCGCACCAAGGGAAGCACAGCCAGCTTCGTAGGTGCGAGGGCTGCGGGGAGTTTGAGCACCGCACGGGTCTCGCCATTTTCCAACTTCTCTTCCTCGTAGCTATGACACATAACGCTCAAGAACATACGGTCTACACCGATAGAAGTTTCGATAACATAAGGCACATAGTTTTCATTGCGCTCTGGATCGAAATACTTAATGTTCTTACCCGAATACTTCTCGTGTTGCGAGAGGTCGAAGTCGGTGCGAGAGTGAATGCCTTCCACTTCTTTGAAACCGAAAGGCATGCGGAACTCAATATCGGAAGCTGCATTGGCGTAGTGGGCCAACTTCTCGTGGTCGTGGAAACGATAGTTTTCATCGCCCATACCAAGAGCTTTGTGCCACTTCAAGCGCTGCTCTTTCCAAGAAGCGAACCATTCCAATTCTGTGCCCGGTTGCACAAAGAATTGCATCTCCATCTGTTCAAACTCACGCATGCGGAAGATGAACTGACGCGCCACAATCTCGTTACGGAAGGCTTTACCTATCTGTGCGATACCGAAAGGAAGCTTCATGCGTCCAGTCTTTTGGACATTGAGATAGTTGACAAAGATGCCTTGTGCCGTTTCTGGACGAAGATAAATGGTTGAAGCGCCATCGGCCGTAGACCCCATTTCTGTTTTGAACATGAGGTTAAATTGACGCACATCCGTCCAGTTGCGTGTGCCACTGATGGGGCAAACGATTTCTTCATCGACAATGATTTGCTTCACCTCATCCAAATTGCCATCGTTGAGGGCTTTGGCAAAGCGTTCGTGCAAGGCATCGCACTTGGCTTGAATTTCCAACACACGGGCATTTGTGGCACGGAATTGTGCCTCATCGAAGCTCTCGCCAAAGCGTTTGGCAGCCTTGGCCACTTCCTTTGCTATCTTGTCTTCGTACTTTGCTATCTGATCCTCAATCAACACATCTGCACGATAGCGCTTCTTAGAGTCTTTGTTGTCGATGAGGGGGTCATTGAACGCATCAACGTGTCCCGAAGCTTTCCATATCGTTGGGTGCATGAAGATGGCACTATCGATGCCCACGATGTTCTCGTGAAGCAACACCATGCTTTGCCACCAATACTGCTTGATATTGTTCTTCAATTCAACACCATTCTGACCATAGTCGTACACAGCGCCGAGGCCGTCATAAATGTCGCTGGAGGGAAACACAAAGCCATACTCCTTGCAGTGGGAGATGATTTTTTTGAAAACGTCTTCTTGTTGAGCCATATATAAATAGAGATATTATTGCGCCATGTCAGGACACTGCACTGCCAATAAAGACACTGACAGGGACATAGAGCACAGTTTATCTGCAAAGATACTGATTAGACGGCAATAAAACACGGACAATCTCTTAATTTCTCTGTAATGCAGAAACATTTTAAGGGATATGAAGAAACAACGCATCAAATAGCAAGCGAACGAAACTAACGGGGCGCAAGAGACATAGGGATGGAGGCTACACCCAGCTACAACCACACAAACACCGAACGCCAGCGAGGAGGTTTCAATCAAACATTCTTTCTCACGCCTTATCGCTACAAAAACAGCAATACATAATCGCTTGAAAATCCAACGATTGCAAACCCATAAAACAAGTGGCGCAACTTGGATTTTCTTCCTGCGCAGGAAGAAAATTCTTGAGGCGCAAGAAGAAATTCCTCCTTGCGCCTCAAGATCATGTCTCTTCTGTAGGAACAAACACACGGGGGTGCAAAACGCTTTATGTTCCCTTGCGTTGTGGTGAAACAAAGGTCGTGCCTCTGCGACCGATTGCCGGCATAGACTTCACCAAACACCAAGCCATTTGCCCTTCCTCCCCGATTCGCTTCTTACCCTGCGGTCAAAAAACAGACCGTTGCCCCATCATTTTG
>JALFTM010000238.1 GCA_022788345.1 Bacteroidales bacterium | reverse complement strand
CCTTCGGGTTTCTCTTCGAGCACACGGTGAGAGAGGCGGAACTTACCAGTCTTAGGATCTATTTCGAGAAGCTTCACTTGGATCTTATCGCCCTCCTTGATGCCTGCTTCTTCCACAGTTTCAAGACGCTTCCAAGCGATTTCGCTGATATGGAGCAAGCCCTCACGGCCAGCCATAAACTCTACGAAACAGCCGTAAGGCATGATGCTTGTTACCTTAGCATCGTACACTTCGCCCACTTCAGGGATAGCCACAATGGCTCGAATTTTAGCCACAGCGGCATCGATGCTTTCCTTGTTAGGAGCAGACACTTGGATCTTACCAACGCCAGCCTCCTTGTCTTCTTCGATGGTGATAGTCGCACCTGTTTCTTCCTGCATGCCTTGGATGATTTTACCTCCGGGGCCAATCACAGCACCGATAAATTCCTTTGGAATGTCGAAGGCTTCAATGCGAGGCACTTGAGGCTTGAAGTCGGCACGTGGGGCATCGATGGTTTTCATCATTTCACGGAGGATATGCTCACGGCCTTCCTTAGCTTGGTTGAGCGCACGCTCAAGGATTTCGTAGGAGAGACCGTCGCACTTGATGTCCATCTGTGTGGCAGTCAAGCCCTTGAGTGTACCAGTAGTCTTGAAGTCCATGTCGCCCAAGTGGTCTTCGTCGCCGAGGATGTCGGAGAGGACTGCATACTTATCCTCACCGGGGTTCTTGATCAAGCCCATGGCGATGCCACTCACGGGAGCTGTGATGGGCACACCAGCATCCATCAATGCGAGCGTACCTGCACAAGTGGTAGCCATTGAGGAAGAACCATTAGACTCCAATACATCAGAAACGATGCGCACTGTGTAAGGGAAATCGGCAGGAATCTGTCCTTTCAAACCGCGCCAAGCGAGGTGACCGTGACCAATCTCACGGCGTCCAACGCCACGTTGTGGGCGAGCTTCACCTGTTGAGAAAGGAGGGAAGTTGTAGTGAAGGAGGAAACGTTGATAGCCGCGCTCCAAAACGTTGTCCACCAACTTTTCGTCCAACTTAGTACCCAAGGTTGCAGTGGCCAAGGCCTGTGTTTCGCCACGGGTGAAGATGGAACTTCCGTGGGGCATGGGCAGAGGCGATACTTCACACCAAATGTCACGAATATCGGTTGTCTTACGGCCGTCCAAACGCTTGCCCTCATCGAGGATGCAACGACGCATGGCATCTTTCTCTACATCGTGATAGTAGCGGTCAATAAGCTCGTTCTTTTCTGCAAGCTCTTCGGGGGTCAATGCTGCGTTTACAGTGGCATAAGCCTCCTTGAAGTTCTCGCGGATTTCGAGGAATTTGTCAGCGCGTGTGTGCTTGTCGAAGCCACCGCCTGCCACTTCATAAACAGCGTCATAGCAGTGTTGCTTCACCTGCGCACGAAGTTCTTCATCGTTCACCTCGTGGCAGTATTCACGTTTCACATCCTTGCCCAACTCTTTGGCCAATTCTGTTTGCAGGTGACACATGGGTTTGATGGCGTTGTGGGCGGCTTTGAGTGCTTCGAGGAGCGCGCTTTCAGGCACTTCCTTCATCTCGCCCTCTACCATCATGATGTTTTCTTCCGTGGCAGCTACCATGAGATCCATGTCGGCCTTTTCGAGTTGCGCACGTGTAGGGTTGATGACATATTCTCCGTCGATGCGCGCCACACGCACCTCTGAAATGTAAGCTTCAAAGGGGATGTCGGAGCAAGCCAAAGCGGCAGAAGCGGCAAAGCCTGCCAAGGCATCGGGCATATCCTCACCATCGGCTGAGAAAAGCGTTACGTTCACGAACACTTCTGCGTGATAATCTGAGGGGAAGAGGGGGCGTAGAGCACGGTCTATAAGGCGAGAGACGAGGATTTCATCGTCTGATGCACGACCTTCGCGCTTGGTAAAACCTCCAGGGAAACGACCAGCAGAAGCATACTTCTCCTTATAGTCGCATTGGAGGGGCATAAAATCTGTTCCTGGGGCGGCATCCTTTGCGCCACACACCGTAGCAAGCAACATCGTGTTGTTCATGCGGAGCATCACTGCACCGTCGGCTTGCTTTGCGAGCTTCCCTGTCTCGATGCTGATGGTACGGCCATCAGGCAGAGAGACGCTCTTTGTAATCACGTTCATCTGTTCTTAAATATTTGCTTTATACACTTTACAATGTCATCTACAAAGATAGACATTTATTTTGGAAGTATTCTCTCTCCTCACGGAAAAAGTCCTGACTTTGTATGCTTTATCTCCGCGAAAGGTGCTCACCCCCTCCCAAAAGAGGGGGTGAGCACCTTCTTCTTAGCCTTTATAGTCGCGCTCTGCCTCGGCATACATGGCATCAATCAAAGACGCATAGCGTTCGTTGACCACCCCACGTTTCACCTTGAGCGTGTTTGTCAGTTCGCCATTCTCCAAGGAGAGAGGTTCGGGCAGGAGAGTGATGCGTTTCACCTTCTCGTAGTTGGCCAAATCTTGTTGCAAGAGGTTGATGCGCTCCATCATCATTTTCACGATGCGCTGATCGGCACAAAGGGCTTCTCGACTTCCATAACTAATGGCTTGCTCTCGTGCATAATCTTCCAAGAGTGTATAGTTGGGCACAATCAGAGCGGAAACAAATTTGCGTTCGTTGGCAATGATGATGACTTGGTCAAAGAAGCGGTCGATGGTGAGCTTCATCTCGATGGCCTGCGGAGCGATGTACTTGCCGTTGCTGGTTTTGAAAAGATCTTTTATACGTTCCGTCAAGAAAAGTTCTCCGTCTTTCAGATAGCCAGCATCGCCCGTATGGAACCATCCTTCGCTATCGATGCTCTCGGCCGTTGTCGATGCTTTTTTATAGTAGCCGGGAGTGATGGTCTTGCCACGAAGCAAAATCTCATTGTTTTCGCCAAATTTCAATTCGATACCATCCACCAAGCGTCCTACCGACCCAATGGTACAAGGCTTGTCCCAATGGTCGCAGGATACGGTGGCCGTCGATTCGGTCAGTCCGTAGCCCACTATCATATTGAGGCCGACAGCGTGCACAAAGGTCTCTACCGTTGGCGACACGGCAGCGCCTGCTGTGGGGAAGAAGTTGCCACGATCCAAACCGAGCGTTTTGCGCAAGAGTTTGAAAATTGTGCGGTCGAACATTTTCAGCTTCAAGTTCATCGCAAAAGGCACACTCTTACCTTTGGAACGGTATTTCGTCCATGCTTCCTCACCTGTGGACAGGGCCTCTTGCATGAGTTTGCGCTGCACAAAGGGCGATTTGTCAATCTTTTCGTGCACAGCTTGATAAATTTTCTCCCATAAACGGGGCACAGAACACATACATGTAGGGCGCACTTCCTGCATCGACTGCAACACATCGGCTGGTCGCAGGTTGATAGCCAATTCTACGCCCTCCGCAATGCCAAGATAGGTCCACGCCCGTTCGAAAACATGTGTCAAAGGGAGGAATGTCAGGAAAATGTCGTTCTCACTCAAGGGCAAAGCCAAATCATTGACCCGTATGCCTTCGTGATACATACCATGGGTTAGCATCACGCCTTTGGAGCGTCCTGTAGTGCCTGAGGTGTAGAGGATGTTGGCCAAGTCGTCATAATTGGCGGCTGCCAAGCGTTGCTTCAGTTCCTCCTCATATAATAAGGTCTTCCCTTGGGAGATAAACTCATCGAAATAAATCGACAAATGGTCGCTTTCTTTGCGCACCACCTTGGGGTCAAAAATGATAATCTGCTCCAAAGTGGGACTAAGAGTGAGGGCTTCATACGCCACGTCATACTGCTGTTGTTCGCCCACAAAGAGTAGGCGCACGCTGGCGTCGTTCAGCATGTATGTAATCTGACTACTCGTACTTGTGGGATAGAAAGGAATGGTCACGCCTCTCACCATATAAGCCCCAAAGTCCACGAACAAACATTCGGGTTTGTTTTGTGAGAACACAGCGATATTCTCTTGCACACCAACGTTCATGCTCAAGAGTGCACGTGCCACAAGTTGCACTTTTTCGTCAAAGCTTCCCCACGAGATGGACACCCATCTGTTGAGGTCATAGTCTTTATAAGACAAAGCCGTTTTTTCGCCGTAGCGTTGTGCTTGTTCGGCAA
>JALFTM010000237.1 GCA_022788345.1 Bacteroidales bacterium | reverse complement strand
GCCAAAATACACGACAAACGACAGATGGACCTTACAATTTTAGCGCAAAAAGTTGGTAATTTCTCCCGAAAATCGTAATTTAGCGCACAGAAGTCGACCTTTCTTCAAATAAAGGTAACACATTCTGCCACAGCAGTGTTTGGCTTCGTATCACTTATTTTAAATTCTAACCCTTTATGAAACTACCTTTACTGTTCAAACTGGCAATGGGTTTGGCCATGGCCTTTGTGCTTGGTGTGCCTCATGGCGTGGCACAGAGCTTAGGACATACGTATCAGTTTGTGCACCGAGCCACTGGTCTTGCCCTCAGCACAGCCAGCAGAACCGCCAACGACTCGCCCGTTGTCGTTGAGACTTCCGACAGGAACAGCACCTCTCAACAGTGGGCTTTGCGCGCCACCGACATGGACGGCACTTTCTGCCTCTTCAATGTGGCAGCAGGCAAATCGTGCGACATGGCTCTCAATTCGCATGGAAAACTCTTGTTGTGGTCCTTAGATGCAGCAAATGTCAATCAGCAGTTCCAAATTGTAGCCACTGAAACCCCAAACACGTTCCGTCTCATGTCGCGCGACAGGACGCACGTTGCTACGGTGAACGATGAACAGCGAGTGGTGATGACCACCGACCTGACAAGCGAGAATTCCCTCTTTACCATGCAGGATTTGAATATCGCTTTCAAGAGCTATTCAGGCTATTTTTCTTTCACCAGCAAAGTCACAGGTCAAGCCCTATCCGTAGGCAGTAAACCAACGATGAATACACTCGTGACCACAGAGCCTTACCAACAAGATAAGTCTTCGGTCATTTGGCGTGTGAAGGATGCCGCAGTGGGCGTTACCATCGCCAATGCAAAAATAGGGCTGGCCATTGATGGTGCTTTGGGCAACAGCAACGACCCTTTACTCTATACCAGAAACGCCAATAATAGAAATCAACAATTCATCATTGAGCAAGTGGGCAACTATGTCCGCCTCTATTTGTCGCAGTATGATGGCTACATCAAATACTATTTGGCAGTGACCAACGATGGCGATGTTTATCTGTCACCAGTCTACAGAGATGAAGACATGACCGACAGCGAAAACATGCTCTTCACCATGAAAGAAGAAGCCTTTGCGTTGTTGGCCAACAACTATTGGGAAAATGAAACCATCTTTGGCGAGAACAAAGAACGGGGACATGCCACTTATGTGCCCTATGCCACCACAGACGAGATGCTTCGTGACGAGGCATTCTACCGCACGCCTTGGACTGTGCCACAAAGCAGTCGTCGCCTCTCCCTCAATGGGGTGTGGCAACTCAAGTTCTCCGAAACGCCCGATAGCCTACCCGGCGAGGCGGACTTCTATGGCGATGCCGTCAATACAACTGGTTGGGACACCATCAGCGTGCCCTCTTGCTTGGAAATGAAAGGCTACGGCAAGCCCATCTACACAAACATTGGCTACCCTTTCATCGTCAATCCGCCTTATATCATTCCTCAGGCAGAGCTTTGCAACAATCATGTGGCCAGCTATCGCCGCAACTTCACCCTACCGCAGGGTTGGCAACAAGAGCGCACTTTCTTGCATTTCGATGGTATTTATAGTGCCGCCTTCGTCTATATCAACGGACGTTATGTGGGCTACACCCAAGGGGCAAACAACGATGCCGAGTTTGAAATCTCGCAATATGTACGAGAGGGCGAGAACAACATCAGCGTGCAAGTTATCCGTTGGAGCGATGGCTCGTATCTTGAGGGACAGGATATGTTCCATATGAGTGGTATTCACCGCGATGTCTACCTCTTCTCCACCCCTCGCACCTTCATTGCCGACCATTATGTGACCAGCGAGTTGAACAACGACTATCGCTCTGGCAAGATGACCGTCCATGTGACGATGGCCAACCGCGACAAGGTGGCCACACAGCGCGTGGTAGCCGTAACGGTGAAAGATGCCGAAGGCCATGTCGTAGCCAATGGCAATATGCCTTTCAACTTCACTGCAACAGACAGCCTCCTCTCACAACAAATCGAGTTGTCCAACCTCTCGAACCTCAAGTCGTGGACAGCCGAAACGCCCTATCTCTACACCGTAGAGTTCAGCCAAAAGAACGGCACGGCTGAAGAGCAGGCTTTTTCTACAAAACATGGTTTCCGTACCATTGAAATCAAAGACGGACAAGTGCTTATCAATGGTCAGCGCGTCTTCTTCAAAGGCGTAAACACCCAAGACACGCACTTCTTCCTCGGACGTGCCATTGACACCACTGTGATGCTCAAAGACATCCGCTTGATGAAGCAGAACAATGTGAACACCGTGCGCACTTCCCACTATCCCCGACAACCCAAGATGAACGCGATGTTCGACTATTTCGGCCTCTATGTCATGGACGAAGCCGATGTGGAGTCGCATGCCGACTGGTCGTACAACGGCGCATATATCTCCAACTCTCTGTCGTGGTTGCCACAGATGGTGGACCGCACCGAACGCATGGTGCTTCGCGACCGCAACCACGCCAGCGTTATCTTTTGGTCGTTGGGCAACGAGTGTGGCGATGCGGCCAACTTCGACAGCACCTACGCCGCAGTGCGCCGTCTCGACCCTCGCCCCATCCATTACGAACGCTCTCACGCCAACACCACCAAGACCCGCACAGACCTCTATTCTGTGATGTATCCGGGCTACGACTATTTGGCTTACGATGCTAACTACAACCGTGCTGGCAAGCCTTATTTCCTCTGTGAATACGTCCATGCTATGGGCAACTCTATGGGCTGTTTGCAAGACATTTGGGACATCATAGAAAGCAGTCGTTACGGCATCGGTGCTTGCGTGTGGGATTGGGTGGACCAAGCTGTCCTCGACCACGAAGACATCCAAGCTGGCACGATTACAGGAGCGAACAATGCGCTCAAACTCCGCAGTGGTTACGACTATGTGCGAGGCATCCAAGGCAACCAACTCAACTTCGTGAACAATGGTATCCTCAATGCCGACCGCAAGCCTACTGGCGAACTGGCTGAGCTGAAACGCGTATATCAGTACGTTAAGCTCAACAGCTTCACACCTGCTACAGGAAGCCTCACACTGAGAAATGCTTACAACTTTGCGACCCTCGAAAACATGGATTTGCAATATACTATCCTTGTAAACGGCGTGGCGAAGGAAACTGGGAAAATGGCTATTCCTCACACACTCCCCGGACAGGAAGTCACCATGACGCTCCCTTACAGCAAAACTTTTGAGGCAGGCAAGGAAGTGATTGTCAATCTTGACGTGCTCCGCCGCGATGCCACGACTTATTCCGCAGCCAACGACACCATCGCTTCGTTCCAGCGCATCGCACAAGCACGCCCCGCTCTCCCAGCCATCAGCCCCTTGGGCGAAACGCTCACCAAGGAGAATATCTCCGATGGAGTGGCTTTCTCCAACAACAAGTTCCGCATCGAATTTAGACAAGATGGCACGCTCGCTCGTTGGACTTACGATGGCGTGGCACAAATCGAAGAAGGGCCAGAAGTGAACCACTACTATTGGATTGAGAACGACGGCGCAGGCGATCGCTATGTCGACAACACAGGTATCACCAGCAAGACAGCAACGTTCAGCCTCTCTTCCGATGGCAGTAAGGGCACTGTCAGGGTGACAGCCATGGCTTCCCCAAATGCCTATGAACAAGTGTGGACAATCTACGACAATGGTACGGTAGACATGAAGACTATTTATAAGCCTTCAGCACCCATGCGCCGCATGGGCTTGCGCATGACCTTCCCCGCAGGTTTCGAGCAGTTTAAGTACTACGGACGTGGCCCTTGGGAGAACTACAACGACCGCAAGCAAGGGGCCAATATCGGCATCTACGAGAGCACTGTATCCGATGCCCTCGAAGGCTACATCAAACCACAAAGTTGTGCCAACCACGAAGACTTGCGTGAACTTTACCTCGCCACCAATGCGAGCTACAGCACGGGCATGCACGTACAGACGGCCGACTCGGCATCCTTCTCTCTGCTCCACTTTACGGATGCGCAAATGCGCGATGTCATCCACAACTGGGAGTTGCCCACGAACGATGCTTCTCGCCCCACCTACGCTTATTTCAACTACACTGTGCGGGGTTTAGGTAGTGCCAGCTGTGGCCCTGCTACGATGGAGCGTTACAAAGTGCCCGTATCAGGTGAATACACGCAAACCTTGCGTTTCACGCCACTTCAAGCCAAAGCCTACGTCACAGGTCTCAAAACGATGAACCTCAAGGACACCACTCCTGCCATGCGCTACGACCTTTCTGGCCGTCCCGCCTCCAACGCCCGTGGCGTTGTCATTGAGAATGGTCAAAAGCTGTGGCGATAACATAGGGTATCAGGCACCACTCCATGCCTGATTGACCAAAGAAATCCGTTATCTCTAATTTGACATTCAGCGCACCAAAGAGGGAATATACCCTTTGGTGCGCTGAATGATTGTACAGATAACGAACGGAGATACAACTTTCAAGCATAACGTGGGGATTGGCTCAGATTTTTTGCGTAATATTGCATAAGCACTAAGGTTATCTCGTCTTTTTTCAGCAGAAGCTATGCCATATTCAAACATCTGTGTAGATATTGTTCTCCCTGTTTATAATGTTGCTCCTTATATTAAAGAGTGTCTCGACTCCATCCAACAGCAGTCGCATGCTAACTTTCGAGCCATCCTCGTCAACGATGGCAGCACGGACAACTCCCAAGAAATTTGCGAAGCCTACGCACAGGCCGACAAGCGTTTTTCTGTCATCTCCCAACCTAATCAAGGCGTGGTGCAAGCCCGTCTCACAGGAGCACAAGCAGGACAAAACGAATGGCTCACTTTCGTAGATCCTGACGATTACTTAACGCCCGATTATCTGTCAACGCTCCTCGCTGCACAAACCACCTCACAAGCCGATTTTGTCATCGCTCAATACTACGAGCTTCACATCTCGCCCCAAGGAGAAAGGCAACAAACTGTATTCCGCGCCGATAACGGCATCTTTGAAAGAGAGGCACTCATGGATTTCTATAAGAAGCGGATACTATATAGTAAAGAATATCTTTATACCACCGTGCAACTTTATCCGTGGGCAAAGCTCCTGCGTCGAGAATTGGCCATTGAAGCGTTGCAGAAAACCCTTGGTTTGACTTTCGGGGAAGACATGGTGGCCAATCTCTACATGATTCAACAAATCGACAAACTGCACATCATCGAACAACCAATTTATTACTACCGCCTCAACAGAGAAGGACAGGCCTCAAAAACCACCAACCTCGACAAAGCCTTGGCCACGCGCATAAATACTTGGGAGCGTCTGCGTGCATTAGACCCCAAGGGATGGCTAAAAGACCAGCAAGCCCACGTCATGTGGCTCTCGCTACGATCGTTCTTGCACAATGCCTCTCGGCAAGTGGGACTACAAGCATTCAAACAGCATTTTTCGCCCATTTTGAAACATCCCCTCTATCAGGAAATGCTCTTCAATATGATAAATAAAGTGGCCATTACAAAGATGGATCTTTTACGCCTCTCTTTGTTGAAATACCACTTACTAACCATCTATTATTTCCTTCACAAGAAGCTATAGCATCAGCATTCATTCAGCACACAGTTGGCGCAGGAAGCCTTTGCTTCCTGCGCCAACTATGTGCTATAAATTTGCCCTGTGGGAACACTCCGCCTTGGGTTGCCTCAACGATTAGATACTAATGCCATGCTCGTGTTTGATTTCATCCATGACAAAAGCACTTTGGATGGAGCCGAGACTATCGATGGTCCCCAAAGTGTTGATTATAAATTCCTGATAAGCTTTCATGTCGGGCGCATGTATCTTCAAGAGATAGTCGAACTCGCCAGAGACATTGTAGCACTCCGTCACTTGAGGTACGTCCTTAATCATTCGCATGAAGTCGTTGGCAATATCACGACTCATCTGCTTGAGTTTGACACTGCAAAAGACCACAAAGCCTTGATTGAGCTTCGTGGCATCAAGAATGGCTACATACTTTTGAATGTATTCCTCCCTCTCTAAACGCTTGATACGCTCGAAAACAGGCGTGGGCGAAAGGTTTACACGCTGGGCTATTTCTTTCGTGGTGAGGCGACCCTCCGATTGAATAATGCGCAAGAGGGCGAGATCG
>JALFTM010000236.1 GCA_022788345.1 Bacteroidales bacterium | reverse complement strand
TCTCACTGCCGACTTTTTGCACAACTTTCTCATTTTTGTACCCATTAAGAACGCGCATCCAATAGAAAATTAGTAAATTTGCTCACCATTATGCCATGTCTCTATGTTCTCCCTGCACGCAAATTGTCGTGTCAAGGGGTGCAAAAGACAGGGGTTACATTTCGTTTGACAAATACAGAATAAACATATAACTGATTAAGTATGAGTGAACAACTTAAGAAGGTGAAGCAGCTCGTTGAGCTGCGTGCTAAGGCTCGCCTTGGCGGTGGCGAAAAGGCCATCGAGAAGCAACACGAGAAAGGTAAATTGACCGCTCGTGAACGCATCGACCTCTTGCTCGACAAAGGAAGCTTCGAGGAATTGGATATGTTCAAGCTCCACCGTTGTCACAACTTCGGCATGGAGAAGAAGCAGTATCTTGGCGATGGCGTTGTGACAGGTAGCGGCACGATCAACGGTCGCCTTGTTTATCTCTTTGCGCAAGACTTCACGGTGAATGGTGGCTCATTAAGCGAAACTATGGCCGAGAAGATTTGCAAAGTGCAGGATTTGGCCATGAAAATGGGTGTGCCTTGTATCGGGTTGAACGACTCTGGCGGTGCGCGCATTCAAGAAGGTATCAACTCTTTGGCAGGCTTCGCCAACATCTTCCAACGCAACATTGAGGCTTCGGGCGTTGTTCCTCAAATCAGTGGCATCTGTGGTCCTTGTGCAGGTGGTGCTGTCTACTCTCCAGCTCTGACCGATTTTGTGGTGATGCTCGAAGGAGTTAGCTATATGTTCCTCACAGGTCCTAAGGTTGTGAAAACAGTGACAGGCGAAGATGTGACACAAGAAGACCTTGGCGGTGCTTCCGTACATAGCACCAAGAGTGGCGTGGCACACTTTACGGCAAAGAGCGAGGAAGAGTTTGCCTTACTCGTGCGCCAATTGTTGAGCTATCTGCCTCAAAACAATTTGGAACGCTCGCCTCGTACCACTTGCACCGACCCTATCGACCGCAAGGAAGACTGTTTGAACGAGATCATCCCCGACAACCCCAACCAAGCGTATGATATGTACGAAGTGATTGGCGCTGTAGTGGACAATGGCGAATTCCTTGAGGTGCAGAAGAATTTTGCACGCAATATCATCATTGGCTTCGCTCGTTTCAATGGTCAAGCAGTGGGCATCGTGGCCAATCAGCCCAGCGTTTACGCAGGTGTGCTCGATGCCAACGCATCCCGCAAAGGTGCTCGCTTCGTACGCTTCTGCGATGCTTTCAACATTCCAATCGTGAGCCTTGTGGATGTACCCGGCTTCCTACCCGGTACAGGACAGGAATACAACGCAGTTATTTCACATGGTGCGAAATTGCTCTACGCCTACGGCGAAGCAACAGTGCCTAAAGTAACAGTGACGCTTCGTAAGAGTTATGGTGGTTCGCACATCGTGATGGGTTCTAAGCAGTTGAAGACTGACATCAACTATGCTTGGCCTTCAGCTGAAATCGCCGTTATGGGAGCTGCGGGCGCTGTAGCCATCATCAATGGCAAGGAAGCCAAGACCCAAGAAGACCCCAAAGCATTCTTGGCAGAAAAGGAAAAAGAGTATAACGACCTTTTCACCAATCCTTACAAGGCTGCGGAATTTGGGTATATTGACGATGTGATTGAGCCACGCAATACACGTTTCCGCGTATGCCGTGCTCTCGCCCAGCTTGAAACGAAGCGCGACACACGTCCTGCCAAGAAGCACGGCAATGTACCTCTCTAAACTTTGTTGTGTAGGTTATGAAAACATTTAAGTACACCATCGAAGGGCGCGAGATAAGCATCCGCGTTGACGAGAAGAACGCCACAATAGCCGATTTTTTGGTAGATGGGAAACATCCAGCAGTTTCGGACGCCGAGATGCCTATTTATGCTGCTGTCATTAGCCTTGCTCTACTCGAATATGATGTAGAAGTGGTGCATGACGAAGAGCCGGGACACATCACCCTCCAAAGCTCCAGCAACGAATGGGGTAATCCGATAGCACTGCAAAACCGCTTCGGAACAGGCACACTTTAATCAACAGACACCGACCGATGGGTCGCGTGTTGCTAAACTCAACAGACCGCAATGAAGCAATATAAGTATAAAGTAAATGGTGCGCAATACGACGTCACCATTGATAGCATTCGAAATAATGTGGCCAAAGTAGAGGTGAATGGCATCCCCTTTGAGGTTGTGATGCAAGGCTCTACATTGACAGAAGAGGCACTTCCTACCATAGACACAACCGTAGTGCCTGCAACTGCTACGCCAGCTCCTACCACAACAGCAACGCCCACCGCCGCCCCCAGTGGTGCAGGAGATGGTACGCCTGTTAAAGCCCCACTTCCCGGTGTCGTGACAAAAATTCTTGTCCAAGTGGGTCAATCTGTAAAGAAAGGCGATGTAGTACTCGTGCTTGAGGCTATGAAGATGGAAAATAACATCACGGCCGAGTGCGACGGCACAGTTTCAGGCATTGCCGTATCTCAAGGCGCAAGCGTGCTTGAGGGCAATGTGCTATTGACGATTGCATAAGCCTCTGCCTCTTATTTATCTAACATGAAAGCGCACCTCTCCCCATGGAGAGCGTGTGCTTTCTCTTTCAATGAGAGAACCTTAAACTAAGTTTACTCCAAATAGAATTTTTATGGGTTATTCTCCATTTGAAAAAACTTATTTTATCGCTAAAGAAGCAAAAAGGCACTCTCAATACCTCCGCTTGACGCTTGTGTTCTCTTCTTGCGCAACTCCTTCAACCGCGAAGCGCAAGAAAAAATTACGGGAGGCGCAAGAAGAAAATTCTCCATGCGCCTCCCGTAATTTCTGCTTTAGAATGCGCTTTCTTAGGTTAGATTAGAACCATGAGTGCTTATTTATCATTTGAGAGTG
>JALFTM010000235.1 GCA_022788345.1 Bacteroidales bacterium | reverse complement strand
AGTCTGCACCAGAGCGGTCCATCTTATTGACATAAGCAATACGAGGAACGTTGTACTTATCAGCTTGACGCCAAACGGTTTCAGACTGAGGCTGAACACCACCTACGGCACAGTAAGTTGCCACAGCGCCATCGAGCACACGGAGCGAACGCTCTACTTCTGCTGTGAAGTCAACGTGTCCCGGAGTGTCAATGAGATTGAACTTATACTGCTTGCCATTCCATGTCCAAGAACAGGTTGTTGCAGCAGAGGTGATTGTGATACCGCGCTCCTGCTCCTGAGCCATCCAGTCCATGGTTGCACCACCATCGTGTACTTCACCGATCTTGTGGGTCTTACCTGTATAGAAAAGGATACGCTCTGAAGTTGTTGTCTTACCAGCATCAATGTGAGCCATGATACCGATATTGCGCGTCAAATGCAAATCGTGTTTTGCCATTTTATTTGCTAATGCTTAATTTTATCAGACAATTAGAAGCGGAAGTGAGCGAAGGCACGGTTAGCCTCAGCCATACGGTGCATATCTTCCTTACGCTTGTAAGCACCACCCTGCTCGTTGAAAGCATCCATGATTTCAGCAGCGAGCTTGTCGGCCATAGTCTTACCGCCACGCTTGCGAGCGAAGAGGATAAGATTCTTCATAGACACAGACTCCTTGCGTTCTGGGCGAAGTTCTGTTGGCACTTGATAAGTGGCACCACCTACACGGCGAGACTTCACTTCCACCTGTGGAGTTACCTTGTCAAGAGCAGCCTTCCAAATTTCGAGTGGAGAAAGCTCATTGTCCTTCATACGTTCGCCAACGATTTCGAGGGCGCGGTAGAAGATCACATAAGAAAGACTCTTCTTACCATCGTACATGAGGTGGTTTACAAACTTAGAAACCTTTTGGTCTCCGAACACGGGGTCTGGAAGAATCAGACGCTTTTTTGGTTTTGCTTTACGCATGTTGTTTTGGTTGTAATAGGCTGCCAGCGTTCTTCAACATCTCTCAAGACATTTACTCAACCCTTGCACACCAAAGTTAAAATATAAAAGATAGGAGAAAAACGCTGAGCGAGAGAAGAGAGACTCTCACCAGCGTTTTAGAGATTGTTCGGGAATTACTTCTTAGCTGCCTTAGGACGCTTAGCACCGTACTTAGAACGGCGTTGTGTGCGGTTAGCAACACCAGCTGTATCCAAAGCACCACGAACGATGTGGTAACGTACACCAGGAAGGTCCTTTACACGACCGCCACGAACGAGCACAATGCTGTGTTCTTGCAAGTTGTGACCCTCACCTGGGATATAAGAGTTCACCTCCTTAGAGTTTGTAAGGCGCACACGCGCAACCTTACGCATAGCCGAGTTAGGCTTCTTAGGCGTGGTAGTATATACACGCACGCACACGCCTCGACGCTGAGGACATGAATCGAGAGCGGGAGACTTGCTCTTATCCGCTGCTACGCTTCGGCCCTTTCTTACCAATTGCTGAATAGTAGGCATTTCGTTATTGTTTTATTATTATATATTGTATTATTTATTTCAAAACTTGTAGAGACGCACGAACATAGTACGCCCATTTGAAGTGCAAAGTTAGTGATAATTTCTCGTCCCGCCAAGAAAGCCCCCCTGTTAATTGTTTCTTATTTTCCGAAAGTTGCAATCTCTTTTTGAGACAAGACATTTCTTACTCTACTTTAAGCCCAGCTTTGAGGCTATGGTTTCGTGACAGATATGGGACAAATCGAAGTAAACCGTCAATCTTGTTCAGGGAAGGACAATTACTGCGAGTTTTCTTTACTTCTCCTCACACATTCTTCTTGCGCTTGCAGAAATTTCTTCTTGCGCCTCGCGTTTTTTCAGGAGGCGCAAGAAGAAACAGCAAACAGCACCACTTTCTCACCGCCTTCATTATAAGACTATAGACCAAACACTTAAAGAAAATTCTGGGGCGTTTGAAAGCCCCAGAATTTTCTTATAAAAAAGTGCGTGAGTTTTCTATGATTAAATGACTCTGTTTGACGTCCCTATCCTTCTTCATCTTGATTTATGAAAAGCAAAGCACAAAGGTCAGCCAATTCATTGTGACTAAAAAATACTTGACTGCCATAATCTATAACAACCGAGGCATCTCTTCCAAAGTGAAGAGATGCCTCGATGTCTTTTATACTTTAAGGCACTTAAGCCTTTCTTCGGCAGTGGTTATTCCACTGCTGTTGCACCCTCGCCGTCTACACGTCCCCAACCGGGGTTTTGGTAAACAACAGAAGTGGTCAAATCACTCTTGTTCGTTGCCGTTTTGCGGAACACAGATTGTGGCAGCGGAGTCAGGTAGTGGGCTGGTGTGAACTTATAACCATCGTAGAAGCGGTTCTTCACAGGCACAATCTGATAAGGACGCACATAGACGCTCTTCGATTGTGGAGACATATTGCCCGTTTCTCCTACTTCATCGACCTTACAAGTGCCTGCAAACTGTGTTTCATAAACAGAACCCCAGTAGTGCATACCTTCCACTTGATAGCCATTGATTTGGTCGCATGAACGCCAACGTTGCAAGTCGGCCCAGCGCATACCTAAACCCATCAATTCGTTGCGACGCTCACGGCGCACATTGTAGAGTAATGGGCTAACGAGTTTGTTGTGGGAATAAGCGCCCCAGTCACCTTCAGCTTCCTTGGCCATCTGTGTAGCAGCAACAGTGGCACGGAAATCGGTGCTCACTTTAGCGCGTGTGCGAAGTGCCTGCCAATAAGCCTCGGCTGTTCCGTCTACATCGCCTTTGCGCTCAACGCAAGCTTCCATGTAGTTGAGTAGAGCTTCAGAAGCGAGGAACACGGGGAAGCCTGAAGTGCCGTAATGGTGATTGAGTTGCATACCTGCACTGTAATGTTTGCCTTTCTTGACTGCAAAGCCTGTCACGGCACGGGTTTCAGAATCACCTTTCAAGAGCCAGTCTATTTCGTAGTACAAAGGTGCACCATTGGCCGAATAGTAGTCAACACTCTTGTCACCTTTGGTGAAGATGCGAATGCGAGAGTCACGCTGTTGCAATGTAGCATCAATGCCTTGCGTTTCCCAATTGGCATCATAGCCAGAGTTGGCATCATAGATTGGCAATCCATTGGCCATCAAGAAAGAGTTGACCAAACCGCGTGTCCATCCTGTGCCACCACCATTACGTTCAAGTTGCATTTGGATGTTGTGCGTCACACCTTTTGCCAAACTATATTGGCGCCACATCAACACTTCGGGATACTGCTCCATGTTCTCATCGCAGAACATCGTGTAGTAAGGGTTCTTGGATGCTAAATTCACATCCATTCCTTCCGCTACATCTGTGTTCTCGGAGAGTTTTCCCACATACTTGTCGCCCACTTCCTTGGCCGACTTCATGGCCTCATCAAGGAAGAAGTTGATTTCAGTATCAGCATTGTAGTCGGCGGCCAAAGCTTTGTCGCCGGGCCAACCATTACCATTTGGCACAAAGGCTGTTCCCTTATGGTGCTTTTCGAATGTGCCTTCGTAGAGGGCTACACGAGAGCGGAACAAGAGAGCTACATCGCGCGTAATACGCACTCTTGTGCCAGAAGGAGAAGTGGTGCTCAGAAGATCCAAAGCCTTGTCCAAGTCGGCCAAGATAAATCGTGCCACCTTGTTGCGAGGTTGGCGTTTGCTGGCTTCCATCAACACGCTTTCTTCATCGGGGAGCGCTGTTTCAAAGATAGGGCAATCGCCTATGTTTTGCAAGAGGCTGAAATAGGCATAGGCGCGGAGCACATACATTTCACCGATATAGTGCTTCACATTTGCAGCCACACCTGTGATTTGGCCCGCTTCATACTTGGGGAGCACCTTATCGAAGAAGTAGTTGCAGTGGCGCACTTGCTCAAAGTTCCAAGGGTTGCTATCGCCCACCTTCCATTGGCCCGGATCCCAGCGATTGGAAGCATTCTTTCCTGCTTGGTTGTCTGTGCCGTTGTCGTAGGCCCAAACTCCCATGCCATAGCTACCCGGATTGATAGACTGGAAATTGTAATACTGAATTGTATAAGCCGCCAAGTCCGCTTCAGCAGAGAAATACTTCTCTGGCGTCACTTTGTCTTGAGGCTCTTGATCGAGATAGTCGTTACAACTTACGAATGCGGGCATAGCGCTAAGCATAGCTCCCAGCATTGCAAGACAACTTATATTCTTGAATTTCATAATATGGTCTTTTTAGAAAGTGATACTCATGCCAAGAGAGATTGTCTTTGAGAGAGGGTAGTATTTACCAAATCCCCAGTTGTTGTACGCATCAATCAGCTCAGGGTCAGATGTCTTTGTAAAGCTTGTTATCGTCAGAAGATTTTCGGCCGACACAAAGAAGCGGAGCGATTGACAGTAGAAACGTTGGGTGATACTCTCTGGTAACGTATAGCCCAAAGTGATGTTCTTCAAGCGAGCATACGCAGCATTCTGCAAGTAGCGGGTTTGCACATATTGGTTCTTGCCTGTTGTCCAGTCGGGGCGTGGATAGTAGGCATCCAAGTTTTGTCCCAATGGGTCATTGGCATCAGAGCGGAAATAGTTGAGATGCTCTTTCAATGCCGTGCTCTGCCACAAGCCTCCTTGTGCTCCCCAGAACATATTACCATTTGCCCAATAGTCGCGCTTTAGAACACCTTGGAAGAAGACCTTCAAGTCGAAGCCTTTCCAAGCAGCATCAAGGTTCAAGCCAAAGTTGTATCTTGGAGTAGAGTTACCAATGATGCGACGATCGCCGGGTTTGTCCACTGTGTTCTCACCAATGCTGATAACATTATCGCCATCTAAATCGCGATACATGATATCACCAGCCGTCCAGTTGGCACCAAGTTGGCTTTGATCAGCCTTGGCCAAATGAGCATTCATTTCCTCATCTGTCTTGGCAATACCTACAGTTTCGAAGCCCCAAATATCACCAAGGTGTGCGCCCACATAGTAGGTTTGACCAATGTTGCGCGCTTCATTAGGATATTTGTCGATAGTTACTTGGTTGTCCGACAAACTGAGTGCAATACCATAACGGAAGTCTTGGATACGGTCGCGCCAAGAGAGCATCAACTCCCAACCACGAGAGGTCATATCCAAGTTGTTCACCTTAGGCACAGCAGCTCCCAACACATCTGGGAGTTCAGGCGCAGGACCTACCATGTCGTAAGTCTTACGTTGGAAGTAGTCGAACGTTGCCGTCAGTTTGTTGTCAAACATACCGAGGTCGAATCCAAGGTTCCAAGTGCGCGTCTTTTCCCAAGTGAGCAGTGCAGACACCAAGCTGGGTTCTGAAGCCACATTGGGCTTCTCCCCATTTACAAGCCAGCCACCACCATTGGCGGCATAGCCCATTGTGGTGTAGAATGGATACCAGTTGTCTGTATTTTGGTTGCCCAAAAGTCCCCATGAGAAGCGCATCTTCAAGTTGTTCACCGTCTTTTTCAAAGGTTCAAAGAAGGTCTCTTGTGAAACATTCCATCCCAAAGAGAAAGAGGGGAACCAGTTCCAACGCTTCTTGCGGATGAAGCGTGAAGAACCGTCATAACGGAAGTTGCCTTCAAAGAGATAGCGTCCTTTGTAGTCATAGTTCAAACGTCCAAAGAAGCCAGCCGTAGACCATTCGGCCAAGCCACCGCCTACACGAGGATTTGTTCCTGTTGTGTTGATTGTTGGGATACCTGAAAGAATGCCATCACGCTGTGCAGACAAGTTGCGATAGTGCAACCATTCGCTCTGATATCCAAGCATTAACTTAGCGTTATGTTCGCCAAAAGCACGCTCGTAAGAAGTGTAGATGTTTGGATTGAAATAATTTTCCTTATAACCATACTCGTAGACAGACGAAGTTTGGTTCTCATAAATATAAGGGTTCTTATTTACATCATATACGTAAACATGTTGCCAATCTTTGTGCTCAAACGTATTACCTGTTCGATAATTGACCTCTGCATTGATTAACCAATTCTTTATAGGCTCTAAAGTCAAAGACAACTGTTGAGAAAGACGATCTCTCTGGCGTGTATCGATGCCACCATTGCGCAACTGATAGACCTTAGATTCCGCAGAGTAGAAGCCATTAGGGTCTGTCAGAGGAATAATCGGCCAATAGCGGGCAATGTTGTGGTAGAAAAGATTGTCCATGAACGATGGTGCCTCATAGTCTGTACGATTAAAGCGAGCTGTATAGCCAAAGCGTGCCCATGAAGCCAGCTTGCCGTTGATGCGTCCCATCACACTGTAGCGATTTCTCTTATCATCAGCCATGCGAAGCATACCATCTTGTCCAAGATAGTTGGCAGAGAAATAGTATTGCATCTTCTCCGAACCTCCTGTAACGCTCACGTTATGTTCTTGCGCAAAGCTGTTGCCGAAGTGGGTCTTAAACCAATCCGTATTACCTGACGGCAGAAGTTGCAAATTGTCCCAGATTTCCCAGCGTCCTTCCTTGGTTGCATACATTGTTGGATCTGTAGAACCATTGATGTGTGCCAAGATCTGCTTGATCTTCTCATCACTATAGCGTTGGCTATGTCCTGCGGTATTGAAATAGAGGGCGTGCTCATAAGAATTCGCCATTTCGGGAAGATTAAGCGGAGAGCTGAAGCGGAAACTATTGTTATAGTTCACTTGCACACGTCCCTCTTTACCACGCTTTGTAGTGATCAAAATCACACCACCTGCCGCACGAGAACCGTAGATACTTGAGGCGGCAGCGTCTTTCAATACAGAGATAGACTCAACATCCTGCGGGTTGAGCGTATTGATATCGCCGTCCATGCCATCGATGAGCACTAAGGGCGACACAGATGAGCCTGTACCGATTGTACCCGTACCACGGATATTAAATTTGCGTGTAGCATCAAGCTGTCCACCTCCGTTACCAGCCACAATGTTCATGCCCGGAACGAGGCCTTGCAAAGCATCCGTCACAGAATTAACTGGGCGTGATTCAAGTTCTTTCGCACTCACTGTAGCCACAGATCCCGTGAGGTTCACTTTCTTCTGAGTGCCGAATCCCACCACCACAGCTTCGGTGAATGTATTGGACATCTCTTTCAAGCTAATTGTCATCCCCGATTGCACCGAGAGCGTTTGCTTCTCGTAACCAATCACAGAGACTACAACTGTAGCGCCGGGTTTGGCTTCCAAACTAAATGTGCCTTCTGCATCCGTGAGAGCTACTTTTCCTGTACCTTTCACCACCAAATACACATTTGAAAGAGGCGCACCCGTAGTAGCATCTACGACACGCCCCTTTATCACATCTTGGGGTTGTTGAACACTTGACGCTAAGGTCGTTGCATCGCTCGTTTGCGGAGCGACAATCATGCTACAAAGAGCCGCAGAAAACAGACAAGCTCCTCTTGCAAGACTTTTCTTGGTAAATGATTTCATCGTTACAATGTGTGATAGATGCAAAAGACCATCATAAGCGATGTTCTTCTGCGAGATGAAACGTATAACATTAGATTTTGCACTTTCGAGAAGATTGAAGAGAGCCATGAAACGCATCGTTTGCACCGCCATTCTCCTCTAAATCCTTTACAAGCGCGCACCGATCGCCTGACTTCCGTTTTGACACCTCGGCTTTGCATTTGCAAATATAACATATATTCCCTAACTACACAATATTTTTATAATAATATCTTGCACTATAATTTTCCCCTCTCGCGCATAATCCCCATAAACACCTCTATTTAAGGCATTAACAACGTCCAAAAGAAAATTTCAGGGGAGAGAAAAACAATTCCTTTTGACCTTAACAAAGTTTTTTATGTTATGCAATCTCTTATTTTGTAGAAAAAGCAAAAACAGCAAAATCCTTTACTCAAAAGGTTTTGCTGTTTTTATTGCTACACGCTACGGTGTATTTTTTTGTTTTCCCTTATACAGGGTTTCCATCCTCATCATAATTCATAAAGAGGAAGTCGTTGTAAGGATATTTCTGCACATGCAGTTCACGGGCTTTCTTGTAGAGTAGTTCGCGGAGTTCTTCAACATTCTCGCGCTCACGCGCTGAGATGAAAATACAGTTTTCCCCCATCTTCGCCATCCAAGTTTTCTTTAACTCGGCCAGCGACACATTCTCTGCCGTGGCGGGTGTGAGATCGTCAGCTTCTTTCTCCGTCCACGTGTAAGCGTCCATCTTATTGAAAATAATCATCATGGGCTTATCGGCACTGTCCAAATCGGCCAATGTGCGGTTCACCACTTCGATTTGCTCTTCAAAGTCTGGATGCGACACATCCACAACATGAAGTAAGAGATCAGCCTCCCGCACCTCATCAAGGGTACTTTTGAACGATTCCACCAATTCCGTAGGAATTTTACGAATGAATCCTACCGTGTCTGAAAGCAAGAACGGAAGATTGTTCACAATGACCTTGCGCACAGTAGTGTCCAAAGTGGCAAAAAGTTTGTTTTCTGCAAACACTTCACTCTTCGACAGAAGGTTGATGAGCGTAGATTTACCAACGTTGGTATAACCCACGAGAGCCACACGGATGAGTCGCCCACGGTTCTGTCGCTGGGTGGCTTTTTGACGATCAATATCGGCCAAGCGTTGTTTGAGGAGAGACATGCGGTTCAGGATAATGCGGCGGTCCATTTCCAACTGCGTTTCGCCCGGACCACGCAAACCGACAGAGCCTTTTCCGCCTCCCGAACCCGAACCACCACCTTGGCGTTCGAGGTGTGTCCACATACGTTGCAGACGTGGCAACAGGTAGTGGTATTGTGCAAGTTCCACCTGTGTTTTGGCATTTGCCGTTTGCGCACGCATCGCAAAGATGTCAAGAATGAGTTGCGTACGGTCGAGTACACGGGTCTTTACAATGGCTTCGATATTGCGCAGTTGCTTGGCCGTAAGTTCATCGTCAAAGATAACCATATCCACTTCACGCTCTTCCTCTCGCTCGGCTTCAATATAAGCAGCAATTTCTTCTAATTTGCCCTTACCGATATAAGTCACCGAACTTGGGCCATCCATGCGTTGTGTAAAGCGTCGCAAGGTCACAGCCCCTGCCGTCTCGGCCAAGAAGGCCAATTCGTCGAGGTATTCATTGGTTTTCCGCTCATTCTGCTGCTTTGTAATCAATGCAACGAGCACAGCAGTTTCGTCGCGTTCTATTGTGGATCTATTTTTCTCTATCATAGATAATCGTTGTCTTACTATATATAATGTGCAAATATACCTTATTCTTTTTCATTCTCCTCCATCCTTACATGGTCTTCTGTGAATAAATGCCGTTCCACAGCGCGCACGATGTCTTGTGGGGCGATGTTCGTCAAACAACGGTAGTCGCCAAAGACACAGGGGCGGTTGCCATAAATGGAGCAAGGACGACAAGGCAAGTCGACTTGCAGAGCATCTTCCGCAGCTTGTCCATAGCCCGTAAATCCTGCATAGGGGTGTGTGGCTCCCCAAAGACTCACAACGGGGATTTTCACCAACGAAGCAAGATGCAAATTGGCCGAATCCATCGACACCATCGCATCGAGTTGCCCCATCAAGCGCAATTCGTCTCCCAATCCCTTGACTTCATCACAAACAAAGCGCAGGCGAGGTTTCATCCAAAGCGAGCGGATATTCTCCATCTCATCCCGACTACCAAAGAGAAACACTTCGAGCATCGGGTGTCGTTCCAATAACATGGCGACAGCTTGATACATTTGTGCAGGAGGATAGATTTTTCCCCGATGGGCTGCAAAAGGAGCGACACCCACCCATTGCGCCTGCTTAGGTTTGGCACATAGAGGCAAAACGTTAAGCTTCTGAAAATTCACCTCCACCTTTCGTCCCAGTTTGTCCAACACTTCTGCGTAGCGCATGGTCACATGCTTCAAGGCATGACGTTCTTCGCCAGAAACAAGGCGGTGTTTCTCTTTCCTCCCTTTATCTATCGTAGCCACACGCAGTCCCATCAACCGCAATAGCGTGCGCAACACTTGCGTACGAAGCACGTCATGCAAATCGGCGACAGCATCGGCCTTCGTCTCTCGGCGCAACTCATTGGCTAAGCACAGCAACCCCCGCAGTCCTTTATAAGCATTTAGGTTCACACCTCGAAACGAGAGGTTGTCGCCAAGATTGGCAAAGAGAGGGGCAACGAAGGGGCGTGAAACTACGACAAACTCATCGTTGGGATACTGCCGTGCCAACGATTCCACCACAGGTACAGTCAGTGCGACATCTCCTAAGGCTGAGAAACGAAAGAGAAGAATTTTCATGCAAAAAGAGAATTAGAAATCGCTCATAGACTTTTAGTGTGACACTTTCTAATGCCATCGAAGGAACTCATTCAAGCGGATTTTGAGGTCGTACTTAGGGCAAAAAGGTTTATTGAAGACGAATAAAAAGAAGCGTCAACGACCAGCATTGGTTCCACAGGTCGTTGGCGCTTCATGGTACGAGGAGCGACGAAACGCCAGTCCTCTTTAGTCTACGATCAGCAAACAATCGCCAAACGTACCAAAGCTGTATCCTTCTTCCAAAGCCACCTTGTAGGCGTTCATCACATGGTCATAGCCACCAAAGGCCGCTCCCAGCATTAGCAAGGTGGAATAAGGCAATTGGAAGTTCGTAAGCATGGCCGTAGCAACACTAAAGTCGTAAGGTGGGAAAATGAATTTATTGGTCCATCCATCAAACTCCTTAATGCGAGCGTCGGGACCAACGGCTGTTTCCAAGGCCCGTTGCACCGTTGTGCCAATGGCCACCACTTGACGCCCTTCATCTTTTGCACGATTGACGATGCGACAGCACTCGGCGTTCACTATCATTTGCTCAGAATCCATGCGGTGTTTGGTCAAGTCCTCAACATCTGTATTGCGAAAAGCTCCCAAGCTACAGTGCATCGTCAGGTAGGCCAAATTGATGCCCTTGATTTCCAAACGCTTCATCACTTGTCTTGAGAAATGCAAACCTGCGGTTGGAGCAGTCACTGCCCCTTCGTTTTTGGCAAAGACGCATTGGAAACGCTCCAAATCCTCTGGTTCAGACTCACGATGGAGCACCTCCTTAGGAATGGGTGCTTCGCCCAGCGCATAGAGCATCTGCTTAAATTCTTCGTGATCGCCATCATAGAGGAAGCGCAACGTACGGCCACGGCTTGTGGTGTTGTCTATTACCTCTGCTACAATGCTGTCATCTTCTCCAAAATAGAGTTTATTGCCTATGCGAATTTTGCGAGCTGGATCTACAAGAACGTCCCAAAGACGGAACTCTTCATTGAGCTCGCGCAAAAGAAAGACTTCGATACGTGCTTTCGTCTTTTCCTTGTCGCCGTAGAGGCGTGCAGGAAACACCTTGGTATCGTTGAACACAAACGTATCGTGTTCATCGAACATATCAATGATATCCTTGAAATTGCGGTGTTCTATTTCGCCTGTTTGACGATGCAATACCATCATGCGACATTCGTCGCGACGATCCGTTTCTGCATCGCCACAAGGATAGAGGGCGATGCGATCTTGAGGAAGCTCAAACTTGAACTGTGAGAGTTTCATATTGTGTTATTTCTTTGTTGCGTTGCTTTTTGTTTGCCCTGAAAGGTCAGCGGTAGGGAGAGCGATGGAGGCCGTTTCGAGCCATTGTGCAAATTGTTCCAAGGAGAAACAGTTCTGCACCTCATAGTCGCCCACTCTGGTGCGTCGCAACCCTGTGAGGTGTGCGCCCGATCCGAGTGCTTCACCCAAATCCCGTGCTAAAGAACGAATATAAGTGCCTTTTCCGCAAACCACGCGGAGGGTCAAACGTGGGAGTTCAAAACCCAAAATTTCTATTTCATCGATGCGGATGCGCTTGGCTTGAAGCGCCACATCCTTGCCTTTTCGGGCGAGGTCGTAAGCCCGTTTGCCTTCAATTTTGCAGGCACTGAACACTGGCGGAACTTGGTCTATTTCGCCCACAAACTGCGGAATGGTTTTCTCCACCAGTTCACGAGTGATGTGCGCTGTTGGATAAGTGGCATCTACGGGCAGTTCCAAATCGAAGCTGGGGGTCGTTGCGCCAAGCGTCAGCTCAGCAATATACTCTTTGGTGCATTGCTGCAAGGCTTCGATACGTTTCGTGGCCTTTCCCGTACAAAGGAGTTCAACACCTGTTGCCTTAGGGTCGAGTGTGCCAGCATGTCCTACTTTAAGCCGCTTGACACCCAATTTTCGAGACAACATCCACCGCACTTTTGCCACCAACTGAAAGGCAGTCCAATCCAAGTCTTTATCAAAGGCCAACACCTCGCCTGCGAGGAAGTCGTATTGCTTATTCACTTCCATGGGATTAGCCTACCATTTTGAGCGTAATACCAAGCAAAGGCAAGAGCAGGAGGATGGCCCCAACTATGATGCGATACCAACCAAAAGCTTTGAAACCATACTTAGCAACGAAGTGAATAAAGAATTTAATGGCAGCCAATGCCACCAAGAATGCCACCACGTTGCCCACAAGGAGCACCATGAGGTTGTTGTCTTGTGTCAAGACTTCTACGCCTCCAGCTTTCACAAGGTCGTACACCTTTTTCACCGTAGCACCAAACATGGTTGGCACAGCCAAGAAGAAGGAAAATTCGGTGGCGCGCTTTCGCGAAAGCCCTTGTTGCATACCGCCCACAATGGTGCACATACTACGAGAAGTGCCGGGCAAGAGAGCTGCGATACACTGAAAAGTACCAATCATAAAAGCCCTTCGGTAAGTTACGGGACGTTCCTTGTCATCGTTATTGAACCAGCGGTCTACAAAGAGCATGAACACGCCTCCCAAGACGAGCATAACGGCCACAACTGTGACGCTTCCTAACATACTATCTATGAAGTCGCCCAGCAGTACCCCCACAATGGCCGCAGGGATAAAGGCAACTATCAATCGGCTGTAAAAGTCTACGAGTGTTTGCCAACGACTACGCCCATCGCCCACCACTGGCGGGAAGAGAAAGCGACGCCAATAGAGCACCACGACACTCAAGATAGCTCCAAACTGAATGATGACCGTAAAAGCTTTTACAAAGTCGGTTTCTTTCATGCCAAGGAGGGCTTCTGTGATGATCATGTGCCCTGTCGAACTCACGGGCAAGAACTCTGTGAGTCCCTCCACGATGGCAATAATTATAGCTTCTATGTAGGTCATTCAGCTGACAACTCGTTATCGGCAGAAGCTTGGGCTTCGTTGTCCTTTCGACGACTGGGGAAAAGAATGGCCACTACAATAAAAAGATAGCCGAAGAGGCTCACTGCTGGAGCGACTTTAATGCGCATTGCAGAAAAGATGTCCGGATTAAAAGCTTCGTGCGTAGAACCATCGCCCGACATGAGAACCAAACCTGCAATGACAATGGCAATACCAATGCCGAGGAGCAAAAAGTTGATTTTTGAAAAAGCAAACACTTGTTTCATTGTTGATAGTATTTATATATGAGTATGCCGATTTAGGAGAAATTCCTTTCGGCTTTTTATTTCAAGAACACGTCTTTTTCTCGCATCTTCAAGAAACGATTGACACTGAAATAGGTGCAAGCCAAGGAAAGCAACAGACCGAAAACAAAAATGCTTCCCAAAGTCAGCGCCCACACTTGCCATGTCACAAGAGTAGCCAAAAACAATTCGGTCGTGGTCAGCAGATAAATTCCTCCTCCCACAAGAGAGCCTGCTATGAGAGCCGCAAAAAAGCCCATCCAAAAAGCACTTCCCATGAAAGGCCGACGGATAAAGCTCCATTTCGCGCCCACGAGTTTCATTGTGTGGATGCTGAAACGACGGGCATAGATACCCATACGCACAGAGTTGTTGATCAAAGCAAAAGAGATGAAACTCAGCAACACAGCGACACTCAGTAACACAATGGTCACTAAAGGAATGGCGGTATCCAAACTCTTCAGCGTATCTTTAGGATAATCCACTTCTGTCACGCCTGCCAATTTACGCAATTGGGGTTCTATCATTTTCAAGCTGTCCATCGTGGCATATTCCGACCGAAGATATACTTCATACTCCGCAGGGACTGGACTATAGCCCACAAATTCTGTGGGCGATTCGGACATCGCTGTTGCCATTTCCTGCGTGCCGACTTCTTTAGAAATATAGCGCACCGAATCCACATAAGAAGCGGCATGCACAAAATTTTCGATTTGCTGACGCTGTGGCGTGGTGATGCTATCGTCCAGCATCAACTCCAAAGGCACGTTGGCGCGCAACGTGTTACCAAAATTGTGGGCGATAGTCACAAAACAGACAACGATGCCCAACATCACCAACACCAATGCGGTGCTCAAACAAGTTGTAAATCGGCCGAAGGTGCCAGCTATTTGCGGTTTTTTATTGCTCATGTAAGGACATTTCTTGGAGTTGAGAAAAGCACCGTTAAAGTATCATGATACATTACACGGAACTTCGTACAAAATTAGAACATTCCACTGAGGAAAGCAAGTTTCAACGGAGAAACTTTTGCCGAAGAGATAAGATTTTCATCGCAATATCATCAGGAGCCTTGCTTGCGCACCACTTTTCTTAACACTAAACAGCAAAATTTAACACACCTCCTTTTGAAGAAAATCCAGCTTGCGCCATTTCTCGTTCCGCGCAGGCTACCCTACCATTTTGTTTGCGCCTCCCGAAAATTGATCTTGCGCCTCCCGAAAGCCTTATTATTAGGCATAATAAAGGGATGAAAGCGTTCTTTTCCACTTTCATCCCTTTGTTGCTACAGCAAAGATAAGCTATTTTTCCTCGCTTTGCAAATGCCATTGTCACTTATTCTAAATATCGAGCAAAAACAGACACACCTACCATATCTTAAACCTCTAATATCGATGTATGTACACTTTTTATTGTTTTTTCTTGGTCCATCCAAAATAAGTCCCTACCTTTGACCTCGAAAACTGAGCTTATCACGGTATTTATGCCGAGCTTTTCCCTGACAATCAGTCTCTGACAAGAAGACCTTCGGGAATTTCAAAAAACTGTACGCTCATAGAACAATCACTTAATAAAAGCAGTGCGACAACTCACCTCGGAGTGTCGCTAATCAATCTTTCCAAAATGAAGAAAATTTTTACTCTTGCAGTCGCTGTTTTCGCTTTCGTTGCGGC
The DNA here is from genome assembly GCA_022788345.1 of Bacteroidales bacterium. Taxonomy (GTDB): domain Bacteria; phylum Bacteroidota; class Bacteroidia; order Bacteroidales; family Bacteroidaceae; genus Alloprevotella. Next base: position 1,324 of record JALFTM010000235.1, on the reverse strand, counting down.
TACAGCTCAAACTCGTCCAGCCGCTGGCCTCACGAGTCACAAGTTTCTCGACAACTGGTCTGTTGGCGTGAATGTTGGTGCAGTTAGCCCTGTTGATCACTTCAGCTGGAGCAACCTCCAAAAGCGCGCTCGCTTGACTTTCGGTCTCGAACTCACCAAGCAATGGAGCCCTGTGTTCGCTACAGGTGTTGAAGGTGGTGCTTACGTGAACACAACCCGCAGTGGCACTGCCATCGACCAAATCACTGGTATCATCTTCGGTAAGGTAAACTTCTCTAACCTCTTCTTGGGTTACAAGGGTACGCCTCGTTTCTTCGAAGTGCAAGGTCGTGCAGGTATAAGCTACAACTACAACATTGTTACGCACAACAGCTACGGCTTTGGCAAGTTGGGCACAGACTTCTTCGGTGCTAAGTTCGGTCTCGACTTCGACTTCAACCTCGGCCAAAAGAAGGCTTGGACGCTCTCTTTGAAGCCTGCCATCACTTACAACCTCGATGGTCAGCACTATCAAGCTTATGGTAAGCCTTTCGGTGCTCGCTTCGACAAGAAGGATGCTCGCTTTGAGCTTACAGCAGGTTTGACTTATCACTTCAAGAACAGCAATGGTGCACACCACTTCCTCACTGTTCCTGCTTATGACCAAGCTGAAATCGATGGCCTCAATGGTGAAATCAATGCACTCCGTGGCCAACTCGGTGATAAGGATGCCCTCATCAATGGTCTCAACGGCCAGATCAACGATGTTCAGAACCAACTCGATGCAGCTCGCAACCAAAAGCCTACAATGACACAGGCCACTGCCGTAAATGCTGAAATGTATGTTTACTTCAAGCAAAGCAAGAGCAATATCGAACGTTCTCAAGAACCAAACGTTGAGCGTGTTGCTGCTTATTTGAAGAACAACAAGAACGCTAAGATCGTTATCAAGGGCTACGCTTCTTCTGAAGGTCCTAAGGCTTTCAACCAAAAGCTCTCTGAGGCTCGCGCACAAGCTGTTAAGAACATGCTCGTGAAGAAGTATGGCATCGATGCTTCTCGCATCAGTGCTGAAGGTGCTGGTATTGGCCACATCTTCTCTACACGCGAATGGAACCGTGTTTCTATCGGTACAATCGAATAAGCCTTATCAATAAGTGCTCTCAACTTGTGGGTTTCCTTTGAGGAAGCCCACAAGTTTTGTTTTATTCCCCAACAGCTTGCCCACCTTGCAATAAAGCCGTAACTTTACATTATCACAGTCATCAAACAATTGCATATTTATGAAAGTTGGAGATAAAGTACGCTTCCTCAATGAAGTGGGAGGCGGAGAAATTGTCGGGTT
>JALFTM010000234.1 GCA_022788345.1 Bacteroidales bacterium | reverse complement strand
TGAGGTGACCATGACGCTCAAAGTAGCGTTTGTAAGCCTCGCGTATTTCGTTTGCTGTTTTCATTCTGAAAGGTGATATATGTATTTCTCTGCGAAGTTACGAAATTTCAAGCAACTATGCGCAGAGTAAAGGCCGCAGGTGGCGGATGTAGTAGTAATAGAAGAGTGCAGCGGCTGTTCCCAGCCCGATGCTAAAGGCAAAAAAGATGCCTTGAATACCGAAGCCAAGGGGAAATCCTAAGAGATAACCCATGGGGAGTCCCACCACGATGTAACTGATGATAGATGCACGCATCATGGGCATCACCTGTGAAATGCCACGTAGGGCATTGGCAAAGATGATTTGAAAGGCATCGGCATATTGATAGGTGATGAGTGGGGCCATCAAGAGGAGCGAAACGGCTCTCACATTGGGGTCCTCAGTAAAGAGTGCCACGAAATGGTGTTGCAGGAGGAAGAAACAAGCACAGGCGAGGGTGGCCATCACGAGGATGATGTGCATGCCGGCCTTCATGGCAAGATGCGCCTGCTTCCAGTCGCTCGTACCGCAGAATGTGCCGATGCGGATGCTCATTCCTGCGCCAAAGCTGTAATAGATCAAAAAACCGAGTGTGCCGATGCTCATAAGCACTTGGAAACTGGCAGCTTCGACCTTTCCAATCCAGCCTGCCATGATGCAGGAGACTGTGAAGCAAGCCGTTTCCACACCGATTTGCATGGAGATGGGGAAAGAGATGCGGTGCACTTCCCACATGGCTTTCCAGCGCAACGTGGTCTTGGCAAAAGCCTTGCGATAAGGAGCATAACGCTTGCGAAAAGCAACGACACCAAGGAGGAGGAAGAGCATCACGGCACGCGCCACCAAGGTGCTGATGCCTGCGCCCAAGAGTCCCAGTTCTGGAAATGGGCCGATGCCATAGATGAGCAGATAGTTGCCTACGATATTGAGCACATTGCTAATGACCAAGCAATACATGGCAGAGACGGTATCGTTCGTTCCATCCGTGAACTGGCGCAAGACATTGAAAGGCATCACAAAAAACATCGATGCAAGCATCACCAAGAAGTAAGGACGTGCCAAAGGCAACACTTCCGTGGGTTGGCCCAAGCGGTCGATAAACGTATAGATAATCAGAGCGAGACCCACTAAGAGGGCAAAGAAAAGGGCATTGCTTCCCAAAGCCTGTTTGAGATAATGGCAAGCCTCCTTTTCGTTGCCTCGTCCGTAAGCGCCGCTCACCAAAGGTGTCAATCCATACGAATAGCCGAGCAAGACGAAGGTCATGAGGTTGAATATCTGATTGACAAAACCTGCGGCAGCCAAGGCCTCCGTGGCATAACGCCCTACCATCATTGTATCGGCAAAACTCTGAACGATTACGCCGATCTGTCCCACCATGATGGGTAGCCCCAGCAACAAAGTCGCGCGATAATGTGAGAAGATATTTGGTCGCATATAACTGCAAAGATACGGCTTTTTGAAGGAACAGACGAGAGGAGGCAAGGCAAGTGGACACAACATGGCGCAAATCTCCGACCTTATTCTTGTAGCAAACAACGAAGTTTTTTTCTTGCACCAATAACAAAGTTTAACTTTCACGCTTCCACACCTCTATCCCCTTGCGCCTGCAACACCACGGCGAAGGCTTGGCGTTTTTCCTGCAAGCGCAGACAGAAAAAACGGGAGGCGCAAGAAAAACAGAGGTTTTTAGCCCTAAAAACAGGTGACAAACGGCCATTTTGACCATTTGCCACCTTTTGCTACTGCAAAGATAATCTATGCGTCTGCCAAAAGCAAATGAAATGTTGTGAAATCTAAACAAAAGCAAGAAGACTGGTAGCAGACAATTGCAGAAAACCTTTGCCCCTCGCAACGCATGGACTAAAGTATAATGCTAATTTGGAATACTAAAAGTTGTGGACGGACTACAGAATCAACGCAAAAAAGGAAGAGAATGGTTGTTCCCCTCCCCGATACTAATTACTTTTGTATGGCTTTATGTGTAAACAACTAATCTCGGATCAAAGACACATAAGTAAGTGCTTTACTCTAAATAAAAGAGTCTACTATCAAACATCATAAGCAAGAGCTATTCAACGATGGAAAGTAACATAATTTTTTATACTAACGACAATGGCGATGTAAGTATTCAAGTTCGTTATGAGGACGGTACTTTCTGGCTTACACAAAAACGTATGGCAGAGTTATTCAATGTGAATATCAGCACCATTAACGAGCATTTGAAAAGTGTTTTTAATACTGGAGAGCTATCGGAAGAGGGAACTATTCGGAAATTCCGAATAGTTCAAAACGAGGGCACTCGCCAAGTGGCACGAGAAATCGCATTCTATCCTTTGGATGCCATCATTGCCGTAGGATATAGAGTAAATTCTGAGCAAGCCACATGTTTTAGAAGGTGGGCAACAAAAGTGCTTAACTCGTTTATTACCAAGGGCTATGTACTTGACAAGAACCGACTAAAGCAAGGCAAACAATTTGGACACGATTATTTTAAGGATCTATTAGAAGATATTCGTGAAATACGTGCCAGCGAGCGGCGCTTCTATCAAAAGATTACAGATCTTTATGCACTGTCGATAGACTACGACAAGCAAGCCCCAGAGACAAAACGCTTCTTTTCATCGGTGCAGAATAAGTTGCATTGGGCTATTTCTGGGCAGACAGCAGCCGAAATTATTTATAAAAAAGCTGACGCAAGCCAGCCACACATGGGGCTGACTACATGGAGGCATGCTCCAGATGGAAAGGTAATGAAGTCGGATGTAACAATAGCAAAGAATTACCTTGATCAAAAACATATGGCGGCAATCAATCGTCTTGTATCTGCTTATCTTGATTTGGCAGAAGATCGCGCTGAACAAGAAATACCCATGACTATGCTCGATTGGAGCAGGCTACTTGATGGTTTTCTAACAGTGGCGGGACGCCCTCTGCTTGAAGGCTCTGGAACTATCTCCGCTTTAGAAGCTAAGTTGAAAGCAGAGCGAGAGTATGAAATCTTTCACCACAAACAAGATACAGAATATATCTCTGATTTCGATAAGGAAATAAAACGATTAAAAGGAGAGGAATAGTGCTGTCTTTAAGCACTTATATTATACTTTAGGGTTCTCAGGCTTTAGTTCATCGGATATGCTACAAGAGAGCAACAAGTCCCGATGAAGTCGTCAGAAGAATAATGACTAAATGACGAGTACAACAAAGCAAAAAATACCCCACAAACTAAAAAAAACCGCAAGGAAGTTGGGGTCTCTTCTCTATGAAATTCGTAACTTCGCTCTTAGAACCGCTCTTGTGTGTCATCACAACGAGGAACAGCGTCTCCGTTTCCTCCTTTTTTCACGGCATCCGAGAGTGGCTCGACCACTATGAAAGCCTCATTGTTGAGGAGAATGTCGAAGACACATTGTTGTTCGTTCATTCAGACTGTTGCCATGCAACAGCCACGAGGGCTTCGTTGGTTGAAATCCATTGCGAGACATAATACCTATCTAATTATGTCCCTACAATCTATGCAAACCACCCCATACCTTCCTCTTCCATGTAGGCTGTCTCTGCCATGTGTCGTTGCAGGCCTTTTCTTCCACGGGATGAGGGTATCAGAAGCAATGGTACGCCCCTTTTTTGGACAATAATAATTTCAACATAACAACTTCATGAACTTTACTCTCTTTGTCGCTGCATTGCTCACGGGGCTTGGCTTCGTGGCAGTGGTGACGGTGCTGGCCAATCTGTTAGCACCTCGCAGCTTCAATGCGCAGAAGGAAGAACCTTTTGAGAGTGGTATTCCCACACGTGGTAAGTCGTGGATGCAATTCAAGGTAGGTTACTATCTCTTTGCCATCCTCTTC
>JALFTM010000233.1 GCA_022788345.1 Bacteroidales bacterium | reverse complement strand
AGAGTTGCTCAACCGCTTGGCAGGGCGCGACGTGAAGAACCATAAGCTCGCTATCTTCGGTGGCTGGACATGGGCAGGGGCTGCCGTCAAGGTCATCACGGGCTACGAAGAACTCCTCAAGATGGAACGCATCGGCGAGCCATTGGAATGGAAGCAGACCGCCCGTCGCGAAGTGCTCGAACAAGCCCGCACTTTGGGGCAACAATTGGGCGAAGCAGTCAAATAAAAACTCCTCTCCGAAAAGGATGAGGGACAACCGCGCCCAGACCCTTTTTTCAGACGAATGGCCTTTTGCGCCCATCGTCAAATTCCCACAAATGAAACAAACAGCAGCCACAATCGGCTTTTTCGATGGCGTCCACCAAGGACACCGCTTCTTGCTTTCCGAGCTGCGACACCTCGGAGCGCAAGAAGCGGTGTCTACACTGGTGCTCACCTTCGACACCCACCCCTTGGCCGTGGTGCGCCCCGGCACACAACCTGCGTTGCTCTCCACACCAGAGGAACGGCTGACGGCCCTGCGCAAGGAGGCGGATGCAGTGGTGGTGTTGCCCTTCACAATCGAGATGGCGCAACAGACGGCTGAACAGTTTCTCCAAATTCTGCACGATGACCACGGTGTGCGTCACCTCCTCATGGGACACGACCACCGTTTCGGGTGCGATGGTCGAGGACTCACACCTGCCGACTACACCGCCCTTGGCCACCGCGTCGGCATCCACGTCCACCACGCTCCGAAAGCCCCTTCGCCCGCCAGTTCTTCCCTCATCCGCTCCTACCTCTTGGGCGGAAATGCCACCGTGGCTGCCGAACTGCTCGGACGCCCTTATAGCCTCACAGGAACGGTTGTTCACGGCCGTAAGGTGGGGCGCACCATCGGGTTTCCGACAGCCAACCTCTGCGTACCACCCAGTCGGCTCGTGCCCGACCTCGGCATTTATGCCTGCCGCGCCACCATTGCTGGTACGACACACAACGCTGTGACGAGCATTGGCCAGCGTCCCACACTCAACAATGGCACGGATGTGACCATCGAAACCTATGTTTTGGACTTTGAGGGCGACCTCTACGACCAAGAAATGACCCTCCATTTCGTGCGTCGTCTGCGCTCCGAAATGAAATTCGAGAGTCTCGACATCCTCCAGCAACAAATTGCCCGCGACTGCGATAAAGCAAGACAAGTGTTGGCATAGCTCCATGGCGCTTGAATGGACTTACCTACTCAAATAACAATTTCTCCAGCAACACCTTCCCCTTGACGGAGGAAGGGAAGGATACTTCCTTTTTTATGCAAATCCGCCACCTTAATTTGGGCGATCGCCCCGTGTTCCTCGCTCCTATGGAAGACGTGACCGATGCCGCCTTTCGCCTTCTCTGCCGACAGCTCGGCGCTTCGATGGTCTACTCCGAATTTGTGGCCGCCGATGCCCTCGTTAGAGAAATTCCCTCCACGCTCAATAAGCTCACCGTCTCGGACGAGGAGCGTCCTGTGGTCATTCAAATCTATGGCAAAGACCCCATCGCCATGCGCGATGCCGCACAGATTGTGGAAGAGCGCGCCCGTCCCGATGTGATAGACATGAACTTCGGTTGTCCAGTCAAGAAAATTGCGGGCAAGGGCTGCGGTTCAGGACTGTTGCAAAACGTGCCGCTTCTCTTGGACATCGCCCGCAGTGTGGTGCAAAGCGTGAAAACGCCCGTCACGGCCAAAACCCGTTTGGGATGGGACAGTGAACACCTCATCATCGAAACCCTCGCCGAACAGCTCCAAGACACAGGCATCGAAGCCCTCACCATCCACGGACGCACCCGCGCACAAATGTACAATGGCGAAGCCGACTGGTCGCTCATTCGCCAAGTCAAAGCCAACCCACGCTTGCACATCCCCATCATTGGCAATGGCGACATCGCCTCGGCCGATGATGCCCACCAACGCTTTGAGGAAACAGGCGTAGATGCCGTGATGGTGGGGCGTGCCACCTTCGGCCGTCCATGGATTTTCAAAGAAATCTACGACCGCCTGCACGAGGCTCCCCTCGCAGTGGACAACTTCATCGCCTCCGATGCCCCTGTGCTCTCCACCGACTGGAAGCTCGATGTTTTGAAAACACAGGTGTTGCAAAGCGTGGCCCGCATTGACGAACGACGAGGCATCCTCCATGTGCGTCGCCATCTCGCCGCCTCGCCCATCTTCAAAGGTATCCCCGACTTTAAGCAACTACGCATCGCCATGCTCCGTGCCGACACAGTGGACGCTCTTTTCGACATCATCGAAACTACACGCCCGCTGCTCCACAAAGACTAAACTCCCTTTCCAACAACGAAACTCCTCCCTTTTTCAAAATGAAAAAACTCTTTATCGAAACATACGGCTGTCAGATGAACGTCGCCGACAGCGAAGTCGTGGCCAGCGTCATGGGTATGGCAGGCTACGAAATGGGCGATTCGGCCGAAACGGCCGATGCCGTCTTCCTCAATACTTGTTCCGTGCGCGACAAGGCTGAACAAAAAATTTTCAAACGCCTCGAAGCCCTCCATGCCCTCCGCAAAGGTGGCCGTCAGCTCATCATCGGTGTGCTCGGCTGTATGGCCGAACGGGTCAAGGACGACCTCATCCAAAACCAC
>JALFTM010000232.1 GCA_022788345.1 Bacteroidales bacterium | reverse complement strand
GCCACGAGCAACTTCTGTCCATGCCTTGCCGTCTGTGCTCACAGAGATGGCATAGCCCTTGACGATGCCGTTAGGACCATCTTGGCGAGCCGTGTAGACGAAGCCTTTCATCGTCTTCATTTCTGAAGCGTCGAAGTCCACAATGTGTGGATAGTTGGCCATCGTCACCCCATAGGCTGTGTGCCAAATCGTACCAAGGTCGCCGTCCACCAAGTTGATGGCATCATCGCCCGGTTCTTGGCTCGAAGCGTTCACAACTGTGAGCGGAACAATTTCTACCTTTGGGAAAGTGGCCTTGTTGACCATCGCCTTGTTGTCCTTATACCAAGCTGTTACAGTGCCACCTTGACGGAGGTTGAAAGGTGCGGTGTAAGTCTTCGCCTTACCGCCATCGACGCTGTACATGATGGTTCTCTCTGCTTGGGCAGAGCTGATGGCGATGTCACCCACAGCGTTGCTGGACACGTTCAGAGGTGATTCGCCTGCAGTGCTCACACGTGCGGCCTCTTCGAGGTTCGTAGTCGCTGTGATGGGACGGATGATGAAGGAGAAGTTATACGAAGTGGCATAAGCACGTTCTTCTCTTGAAGGCGGTGCTTGAGCACAACTTGTACCGCCAAGTCCTGTCACCTTAGCATCTAAATGGAGGTGTGTGCCACTGCTCTTTGGCAATTGGTAGCCATGAGGAGCGAGGTGCAACTCTTTTTGCGACCAAGGAAGGGCGGATGCAGACATCTCTGTGCCAGCTACGAAGAGAGCACCTTGGCCTGCACCATTGGTGAGAGCGCACCAGCGCACTTCTTCACGATTGCCTTGTGCCATGGGCTTTGGAAGCATAATGCCTGCCTCGGCCACAGGGGTGGTGTGACGCTCGATGAATTGGCTGGAACGGCGGTCGTTGTAGTTGTTGATAGGACCACGGCCATAGTAGGTGAATTGGTTGAACGCTTCGGGTAGTTGCATAGCAAAGCCGATGCGAGGCAATACCAATTTAGGCTTGTTGCTCGACAGCGCAGCCTGCAATTCGATAGAACCATCGGGATAGATCGTATAAATCTGCTCGGAACTGATCTTGAAGTCGTTCGGTCCAAAAGGCTTATTCGTGTGCTCCTGATAGCTGTTCTTACCGCTGTTGCCTCCAAGGAGCGTAGCGCCGTTAGGTGCTTGGCTTTCGACCTTGAAGCGCAGAGCGACAGTTCCATTTTTACCTTGGATCACTTCCGTAGAAGTCGCTTTGTGGCGAAGATTGTGCAACCCATTGGCAACCCATGCTTCACGTGTCCAGTTGTCGTTGTCGACCGCAGCACGGAAAGCATCGACCTTAGGTCCTTCGCCTTCACGAATGATGGTAGTGCCGTTGTAGATCAATGAAGAGAGAGAGCCACTAACTTTGTCAAAGGTCGCTTTGAAGCCACGTCCTTCAACCTCTATGCGAGTGGCTTGTGCCTTGGTTTGAAGAGCGTCAGTGCCTTTGACTTCGCCCAACTGCTGGGTGATGGAAGGCGCTTTCTCTGCAACTTGTAGAGGAAGTTGTTCTTCCATCTGCACATAACCAGCCTTTGCCCAAGGTTTGTCTTCGCGCAAGAGGAACTGTACTTTCACAAAATACTCGGCAGAGCTGCTGAGGGCAGGCAGAGGGAGCGTATAAGTCTGACGTTCGCGAGGACCAAGGGTGAGGCGTGTGCCTACGAGGTCGTGCGCAGGACCTTCCTGTACACCATTGCGCCATAGCGACCACACGATGCGGTAGTCTTTGAGGTTTTCGAAATAGTTCTTGTTAAAGACTTCGATTTGTCCCTTTGCCATGTCTATGGCCGAAACGCCTACGTTCTGATAAACTTTCTTTACTTCGTAGTATTGTGCTTTTGGAGTGAGGTCGGGACGCATCACGCCGTTCATACAGAACATACCATCGTTGGGGAAGTCGCCAAAGTCGCCACCATAGGCAAAATAGCGCTCGCCCGTATTTTTGTCGTAGTTGTACATCGACTGATCGACCCAGTCCCAAATAGCACCGCCCATAATGAAGTTGGAGCTTTCTACGCCTTTCCAGATGTCAGCCAAGCCACCGCAGGCGTTACCCATAGAGTGGGCATATTCGCTGATGTGGAAAGGATAGACAATATTCATCTTGCCTGTGGCCGCATTGGCCACCCAGTTGGCATCGGGGTATTGGTTAGAGCCCATATCCACGATCCAGTTGTTGCGTTCGTATTGTACAGGGCGGTCGTCTCTTTCCTTGATGGCTTTGTAGGCGTATTTGAAGTTATCGCCGGGACCAGCCTCGTTGCCCAAGCTCCAAATCACGACAGAGGGGTGGTTGATAGAAGCATCGACCATCTCTACGTTGCGTGCCACGTGGGCGGCGCGGAATTTCTCCACGTGTGAGAGCGATTCCTTGCCATAATAGTATTGATGACTCTCAACATTGGCTTCGTTCTCCACATACAATCCATACTTGTCGCAGAGATAGAAGAAGTAGGGGTCGAAGGGATAGTGCGACATACGCACGTGATTGACGTTGCCCTGCTTCATGAGCATCACCTCCTTTTCCATCTGCTCACGGGTCACAAAGTGGCCAGTTTCGGGGTTCGTCTCGTGGCGATTGACCCCCTTCATCTTGATGGTCTTACCATTGAGATAGTAGTAGCGACCAGCCAATCCGAACTCGTCTTGCGAAGCGGGGGTGTCTTTGATTTCCACCTTGCGGAAGCCCACATTGGTGGAGAAAGTTTCTACGACATTGCCCTTTGCATCCTTAAGTTCACCCACGAGGGTGTAGCGATAAGGGGCTTCGGCACTCCATTTTTTAGCGAGCGCACCGACCTGCATGGTCACCGTAGCGTCTTTTGCGCTATTGCCGTCCACGGTGGCAACGGGCACGGTCGCATTGACCCCAGCCACAAGGGTATTGTTCTCTCCGTAGAGCTCGTTTTCATAGAGGGCGTAAGAGAGGGTATAGCCTTGTGCCGCCTTCTTTTCAAGGTTCTTCACCTCGGCCGTAATCTTCAAAGAAGCGTTGGTCAGCGAGGCATCGAAGTCGGGCGTTGCGATGAGATGGCGCACTTGCACCCGTGGTTTTGCTGTCAATGAAACGGTGCGGAAGATGCCTGAGAGACGGAACATATCTTGGCTTTCCAAGAAAGAGCCATCCGAGTTGCGGTAGACCTCAACGGCAACAACATTCTCACCTTTTACGAGATAGGGCGAGATGTCGAACGAAGCGAGGTTACGAGAGTTTTTGGAGAAGCCGACATAGCGGCCATTG
>JALFTM010000231.1 GCA_022788345.1 Bacteroidales bacterium | reverse complement strand
TTCGCTTTATTTGATATTGTTTTGCTATCTTTGCAAAGCAAAATAAGAAGAACAACACATGCTGAAACCCATAATCTTTGCTTGCCTATTTGCCATAGGCCATCTTCTTTGCCATGCGCAACCCTCTTCCTCTACTCCGTTATCTAAGGAAGTCGCTCCGCCTGCCTATACATGGCGAGGGTGTATGATTGACGTATCGCGCCACTTCTTCCCCATCTCTTTTCTCAAGCGTCAGGTGGACATCCTTGCCTCCTATCGCATCAATCGCCTGCATCTCCATCTCACCGATGCCGCAGGGTGGCGGTTCGAAATGAAAGGCTATCCGCAACTCACGCAACGGGCTGCTTGGCGCACACAAAGCGACTGGGGACGCTGGTGGGAAGCTGGCGACCGACAATACGTTGATGAAGGCACACCCGGCGCCTATGGAGGCTACTACACCGTGGCTGAGCTACAAGACCTCGTGGCCTATGCCGCAGAGCGTGGCATAGTGATTGTGCCAGAAGTGGAGTTTCCCGGTCACAGCGAAGAGGTCACAGCCGTACTCCCACAACTCAAATGTGAGGGCAACACGGGGGCACAAGGCGAAGTTTGCCCCTCCGCCCCCGACACCTACCGCTTCATTGATGACGTGCTGGCAGAAGTTGCACGTATCTTTCCCTCCGACTACATTCACATCGGAGGCGATGAAGCCGCCAAAGAACATTGGCGCAATTGTCCACGCTGTCAAAAGATGGCCAACGATTTAGGGCTATCGTCCACCGACCTGTTACAAGACCACATCGTACGCTATGCTATGCGCCGTGTGGCAAGCTTAGGCCGTCGTCCCATCGGCTGGGACGATGCGCTTTGCGACAGTCTGCCTGCCGGCACAGCCATCATGATATGGCGCAGCCCCGAAATGGCCCAAAAAGCCTTGGACAAGGGCTACGATGTCATTTACTCACCCCTGCAACACTGCTACCTCGATTACGTACAAGATGCGCCACAGACGCAACCCCTCTCCTTCGGTGGTTATCTGCCTTTGGACAAGGTGTGGGCGATGCAGCCACCTAAAGGCGTCATGGGCGTGCAAGGCAATCTATGGACAGAATTTATCGAGACGCCTGAACATGCCGAGATGATGCTTTATCCACGCATCATGGCCATTGCCGAGGTGGGGTTAAAAGGCAAGGCGCGTGGATCGTTCAAGTCCTTTCGCAAGCGCGCTTTGCAGGAAGTAGCGCGGTTGCAATCGCTGGGCTATTCGCCTTTCGACCTCAAAAATGAGGCTGGACACCGCCCCGAATCATTGCACCGCATCAAACACAAAGCCCGTGGTGCAAAGGTCACATACAACAAGCCTTACTCCGAGACTTACACGGCTGGCGGTGCGTCCGCCTTGGTCGATGGTTTGCAAGGCGACTGGGTGCACACCGACGGGCGCTGGCAGGGCTTCATGACGGATAGCTGCTTGGACATCACCATCGACCTTGGGAGCGTAAAGACGGTGCGATCCGTGAGCATGAGTTTTCTGCAATCGGAAGAGGCTTATATCTTCGAACCAAAAACCATCTCCTTCAGCACATCGGTCGATGGAAAGCATTTCACCCTGCTCTCCGAACGCAAAATAACACGTACAGCACCGAAGGGCATCTATGTGCCACGTCAAAAATCATTTATCCACCCATTGAGCTGGAACAACTATGCCAAAAAGATGCGCTACATCCGTGTGCAGGGTAGTGCAACAGGCGTTGGACATTGGATTTTTGCCGATGAGCTTATCGTGCGATAACCCCTAAAAACTATTGATACACTTCACAACCTTATGAACAACAATCACCGCAATCCCATCACATGGGTGCCCAGTGTCTACTTCGCCATGGGCCTTCCTTTTGTGATGCTCAACATGGTCACAAGCCTTATGTACAAAGGCTTAGACATCTCCGATGAACAAATCACCTTTTGGGCATCGCTCATCACCCTGCCATGGACACTGAAATTCCTCTGGAGTCCCTTTCTCGAATTGTTCAAGAGCAAGAAGTTTTTCATCATTGCCACACAACTCACAACAGGCATTCTCTTTGCGCTCATGGGCTTTGCGTTACAACTCCCCTCTTTTTTCGCCCTCACCATTGGGCTGAGCGCCTTAGTGGCCTTTAGCGGTGCAACCCACGACATCGCCACCGATGGTCTCTACATGGACACCCTCGACAAGCAGACGCAGGCAAAATATATCGGCTGGCAAGGAGCGTTCTACAACATTGCCAAAATCGTAGCCTCAGGAGGCTTGGTGTGGTTGGCAGGCTGGCTCATCAAGCATTTTTCGACCTCGATGCCAAAACACGATGCCACGGTGCAGGCGTGGATGGCGGTGCTGATCATCATTGGTGCTCTTATTGTAGCATTGGCTCTCTACCATAAGTTTGCCCTTCCGCAAGATGCACGGAAAGCCGAGGGACGTACTTCAAGCGAAGTGATGGCTGAACTCAAAGCCGTTCTCCTCGACTTTACCCGCAAGAAACACTTCCTCTACTACATTGCATTCATCATTCTTTATCGTTTGGCAGAAGGCTTCGTTATGAAGATAGTGCCCCTTTTCCTGAAAGCCACCCGAACAGAGGGCGGTTTAGGCTTGTCGGAAGAACAAATCGGTATCATTTATGGATCTTTTGGCGCAGCAGCTTTCGTTTTAGGCTCCATCCTTGCAGGCTACTACATCTCCCATTTCGGTCTCAAGCGCACCCTCTTCTCCCTCTGTTGCGTCTTCAACCTGCCCTTTGTGGCTTACGCTTTTCTGGCAGGGTATCAACCCGAAAGCATCAGCCTCATCGGAGTGGCAATCGTCATTGAGTATTTCGGCTACGGCTTTGG
>JALFTM010000230.1 GCA_022788345.1 Bacteroidales bacterium | reverse complement strand
GACCTTGCACGAGACAGCTCTCCGCTTGCGAGAAGTTGAGCAGGTCTATCGTTTTGGACTGGAACAATTGCAACAGACGTTGATGGCGTCGCTCCCCGATGGTTTCCGCATCAATTACGATGCGCTCACCAAAGCTCCTGCGCCTGCCACACTATTGCACGAATGGCTGTCGCCTTTGGGCTTTATGGGCGAAGCGCAACTCTTGACAGCCCCCGTGGGCACTCTCCTTGAGGGGAAGGGCTTTTTAGCTACACGTACCACAGATGCTATCGAAGTGCGGCGTGTGCCTCAACCCAACTTCTCGTTGGAGAGCCTGCGCATTGAACATCTCCACCGCAACGACTTGACCACCATACCAAGGGACAAAACCATTGCTTGCTTGGATGCCGACAAAATTGAAGGCGAATTAAGACTGCGAAGTCCAAAGGAGGGCGACCGTTTTTGCCCTTTCGGCCTGCGAGGGAGCAAGCTTGTGAGCGATTTCCTCACCGACCGCCACTTCTCTCGTGTCGATAAACTCGCCGTGCGTCTGCTCTGCGATGACGAGGGCATTCTTTGGGTTGTGGGAGAGCGCATCGCACAACGTGCAGCTCTGACTCCAGAAACGCAACATATCCTACTTATTCATTCTTCCTCCGTATGACCATCAAAACACTTCCTTTTCTCTTTCTTCTTCTCCTCACTTCTTGTGGCGAAGACCGCTCCGAAGAACAACCTTTTGCGCCAACAGTGACAACAGGAACGCCCATCGTGTCGGCATCTTCCGTTACCTTGAGTGGCAAGATCGTGGCCTCGCCAAACAGTACCTTATCGGCTTGTGGATTTGTCTATGGTACGGCAGAGCAATCGCTGACTTCAAAAGTTGTAATGCCTACGCCATTGCCCGACTTTACGGCAATTGTAGACACGCTCTCCGCAGGCACTTACTATTACAGTGCTTATGCTACTAACGGCATCGGTACTGCCTATGGTGACACCTTGAGTTTCACTATCCAATAACTGGCTCTTAAAACCATTCAGGCGCAAGCAGTGACATTACTGCTTGCGTCTGAATGGTTTTATATACTCTTATCTTGGTCCGAGACCGCCTCCGAAGCCACCGTTAGGTCTTCCTTGGAAGCGACGCGACTGTTGTTCTTGTTGGCGAGCCGCACTACCTTTTCCTCCGATGATGTTCAGTTTGTAGACAAAGCGGAGCAAGAAGTACGAGTTGATTGCATTTGTCCACGTGTCGCTACGCATCGTGGCGTTGAGCACCCGGCTCAGATTGCTCTGTTGGTGCAACAAATCGTAGAATTGTAGGCTGACGGTGGCCTTTCCTCCGAGGAGTGTTTGCGAGATCTGCGCATTCCAAAGCAATTCGTTGGTGTTCATTGCACTTGACGAATAGCCACGGCGAGAACTCATGCGGATGTCGGTGGAAACGCTCATACCCCAAGAGAAATTGAAGTTACCCGAAGCACCATAAGAGAAGTTCCATGTGTCCATGTTGGCTGTGCTGAGCATTGTGGCCCGTGCGTGTTGATACCGCACAGCGGTGTTGAGTGAGACATCGAACCAGTCGTTGCGATAGGTCAAATCCAACGCTTCACGAACAGCGAAGGTGCGTGTCGTATTCTTCGTGGATGGATTGGCATCGAAGAGGTTGTTGAGCGCATCGGCCGTGAGGGAGAGTGGCGTGATGGCTGAGCCTGCCGTGCTGATGTATCCTACTGCATTGTCGTAGTTGAAGTTCGTGTTTGTTGAGATGTTGAACTTCTGCGCATAGCCCAAGGAACGGTTGAAGAGGAAATGCGCCCGTGCGTTCCAGTTGCCCGATATGTTCTCAGGGCGAGAGTAGCGCACACCCGTTGTTGCATCATAAAGAATTTGGCTACTTACAGAGTTGGAAGTTTGCTCACCTTGCAGACTGGCACTGATGTTCTGTTGGTAGTCCTCTGTCTGTGAAGTTTCAAATTCGGCACGCACCGAGTTTGTCCACGATGGCTTCAGCCCTGCATTACCAATAGAGATATTCAATGGGTCGTTACTATTCACAACGTTGAGTAGGTTTGTCATCGAAGGCTGTGAGGCACGGCCGCGATATTCGAGATTCAGACGTGTCGATTTGGAGAACTGCCAGCGCAAGCGCATATTGGGCGAAACGTAGAAGATATTGCGTGTGACGGTGGTGTCAATCTGTGCTGGGCGGTTGTAGTCGAGCACTGTGCTTTGCGGATTGAAGTCCAAACCAGCACTGAAGCGGATGCTCTCTGTATTGTAGCGCACGCCAAGGCTGAAGCGATGTGTCTTGTAGCGATAAGTGGCATATTTGCTATTTTCGCCATCCAAAGCCATGAGCAAGGAATCGGCAGTGCTGGGCAATGTACCAAAGGAGGCGAAGTTTTGCCAAGCCGTGTAGGTGTCCAAGTCGTATTGGCTCAAATCGTTTTTGGTGTAGCGGTAGGAGTATTGGTAGCTTGCCTCGGCGTACCAGTTGTTGCCCAATGGTTCTGTGTATCCCGTGCGCAGGCTATAGTTCCAGCCTTTGGAAGGCTCGGTTGCATACTGGTGCGTGAAGTCGGTTCTCCCTGTTTGTAGGTAACGTACATCGGCAATAGAAAAGTCCTCATTGTCGCTTCTTGACCAGCCAATGCTTCCGCGGAAATTGACATTACGTCCTCTTGCATTCAAGCGACGCATGGCGAAGACACTGGTGTTGGCTTCGTGTGAATTGTTGAACGAGCGCGACAGCGTCACATTGCGGTTCACGGTGATGGCATCCAAAGGTGCAAGGCTTTGGTCGGCGTAGAGTGTTTTTTCGTCCGCACCGTCGATGGTTGTAGGGTCTGCGTTGAAGGTTGCCGATTGTTCTGTGCCATTTTCACGACCTTTGTTGTAGCGGTAGCTGGCGCGTACGAAAACAAAGGTGAGAGAGTCGATTTGCCATTGCAGGCCGCCCGATGTGTTGAAAGAGGTCGAAGAAGTGCGACTGTTGCTGAGGCTTTCCGCAAAGGTGTTACCAGAGGTGAGGAAGTATTCTTTGGAAGAGCGCACTGTGCGGTCGTTATTCGTATGGTTGTAGCGCAGATCGAGCTGAGTCTCCAGATAGTTGGGAGTGCGTCGTTTGCGTCCGTTGTCCCATGTGAGATTGATGCCTGCGCTTTTGTTGGTGGTCAGTCCGCTTTGTCCGCCGAAGC
>JALFTM010000229.1 GCA_022788345.1 Bacteroidales bacterium | reverse complement strand
TACAATTTTTGTTCAAATAATTTGTCCGTTTGAAAGATACTACTTACCTTTGCAGACGCAAGCCGAAATAGCTCAGTTGGTAGAGCGACTCATTCGTAATGAGTAGGTCTGGGGTTCGAGTCCCCATCTCGGCTCAAAAGGTGAATCGTAAGGTTCACCTTTTTTGTTGCTATAAAGCATCCTTTTGCGCACAAAAAGCGAATTTCTGCGCAAAAGGATGCGGTGACGTGGGCTAAACTTCGTATCTTTGTAGTCAAAATACATTATAACAACAATGGGAAGAAAAATTCAATTTAGCCTCGTTTATCGAGATATGTTCCAATCCTACGGTAAATTCCAACCCCGTAAGGACCAATTGGAACGCATTGCGCCCGTTATTATTAAGATGGGCTGCTTTGCCCGTGTGGAGACCAATGGCGGAGCCTTTGAGCAAGTAAATTTGATGTACGGTGAAAATCCTAACGATGCCGTACGCGCTTTCACCAAACCCTTCAACGAGGTGGGCATCAAAACGCACATGCTCGACCGTGGTCTGAATGCGTTGCGTATGTTCCCTTGCTCCGATGAGTTGCGCCAGTTGCAATATCGTGTAAAGCACGCTCAGGGTGTGGACATCACACGCATCTTCTGCGGACTGAACGACGTGCGCAACATTATTCCTTCTATCAAGTGGGCACTCGAAGCAGGTATGACACCACAGGCTACGCTGTGTATCACCAATTCGCCCATTCATACAGCCGAATACTATAGCGACATTGCCGATCAACTCATTGCTGCTGGTGCGCCCGAAATCTGTTTGAAAGATATGGCTGGCATTGGTCAGCCAGCCCTCTTGGGCAAACTCTGTGGCATGATCAAGACGAAGCATCCCGATGTGATTGTGGAGTATCACTCACATGCTGGTCCCGGTTTGAACATGGCAAGCATCTTGGAAGTTGCCAAGGCGGGTTGCGATGTGATAGATACAGCGATGGAACCTCTTTCATGGGGTAAAGGACATGCAGACATCTTGAGTGTGCAAAGCATGTTGAAGAGTTATGGTTTCGATGTGCCTGAAATCAACATGGATGCCTATATGGAAGCCCGTGCGCTGACGCAGGAATTCATTGACGACTTCTTGGGTTATTTCATCGACAAGAGCAACTATTTGATGAGCTCACTCCTCTTGGGTAGCGGTCTGCCCGGCGGTATGATGGGTTCTATGATGGCAGACTTGCGTGGCGTTATGAGTGCAATCAATATGAACCGCACCAATCGTGGCGAAGAGGCTTTGACAGAAGACCAACTCCTCGTGCGCCTCTTCGATGAGGTAGGCTATGTTTGGCCACGTGTAGGCTATCCACCTCTCGTGACGCCTTTCTCACAATATGTGAAGAACATTGCGCAAATGAACCTCCTCATGGAGTCGATGGGCAAGGAACGCTATTCTATGATGGACGACAACATGTGGGGTATGATCCTCGGCAAGAGCGGTAAGCTCCCCGGTGAAGTTGCGCCAGAAATAGTAGCCTTGGCTAAGGAAAAGGGCTTTGAATTCTACGAGGGTGACCCACGTGAGCTATACGCCCCAGAACTCGATGCCAAGCGTAAGGAGATGGAGGAAAACGGCTGGGATCTCGGTCCAGACGAAGAAGAACTCTACGAATTTGCTATGCACGAACGTCAGTATCGCGACTATAAAAGTGGCGAGGCGAAGAAGAAGTTCTTGGCTGATCTCCAAGCTGCGAAAGACAAGGCATTGGGTGGCACAGCGATGAACCTCGAAGAAGCGATTGCCTTCAAACACGCCAAGGCTGACGCCATCGTAGCCCCCGAAAGCGGTATTGTGCTTTGGGAAATCAATGGCGACGGTGAAGGCACGCCATCTATCGAGCCTTTCTTGGGCAAAGAGTATGCAGAGGGCGATTTCTTCTGTTACATCGAAAACGGCTTCGGTCAGATTGCTCAAATCCCAGCGGCTTTGGGTGGCAAACTCGTGGAGATTGCTGCTAAGCAAGGCGCACACGTTCAAAAGGGCGACGTTCTCGCTTACATTGAACGCCCCGGCGCATAATAAAAGATATGCCTGATATCAAACAACGCTCTCGTTCCTTTTATGGAAGAGGGCGTTGTTGCCTTTTCAGAGGCTTTTATCCGCAAATCAAGGTGGGATTATTCTATATATAATGTGAATGCAAAAATTACAAGTGTATTTTTGCAATAGTTTTGTAGATTACTCGCAAAGTCTTCTTTTGAGGAAAGAAGAAGGGTATTATAGTTTTGAAGAATTTACGTATGGGCCGAGAAAATCAGAAATAATGTGACACGGTATAAAGATAGAGAATTTATGTCCACATAATAAGGTAACTATTATGTCAAAAGAAATTGAAATCAATGCTATCTTAGGAACAGAATAAGTATGAGAAAGAAGACCGTAAAAATGACACTTGCTGGAATAATTCTAAGTATAGGATTGTTATCTATTTATCATTTCAAAAGAGACATTTTTGTAGAGCCTTTGGAGTGTTATCTTTTAGAAGCAAATATTGAGTCTAAATCAAAATACAAATTACTGCTTGTTTCTAATGCTCCATATTTGAAAACGAATATAAAGAAAGGTTTGGAAAGGTCCTTTTGGAAAGAAATATCATTGGATACATTATGTTTTTATGATGATTTTCTTGTTGTATATTATCGAGAGACCAAATATCTAACTCGCCATTTCAAAGAAGGGAATCAGTATGTTCCATTGTATAGTCATTGGGATAATACAATGGATTGGAGGAATCACAATGAAGACAGATTGGGAGCAATTCGCCTTTGTAGGCGTAAAGATGGAACAGGATTCTATAGCATTATAATTAATGATATAGGTTATGGGGTTCATATGTTTGTAGATCTTATTAAGCGAAATAGAACTTATCAAGACTTCGACGACATTAAAGATTTCAACGATATTAAAGACTTCTACATAAAAAAATGCAAGGAATTAGGACTCGAAAAAACTGATATAGAAAATGATGAGGAATATTGAGAATTTTGGTTCTATGGAGAATGTTCGAGATAAAGCTGCACCTTGGATTGAGATACTCAGCCATCTGACTCGCCCTAGAGATGACCAAGGGAATGCTCTATCGGAATATGGAACTTTCGATTTACTCTTCAAAGAAGCAGCAGAAGGTTTTTGTGCGTGGTTTATCTTACAATACAGGAGAGGGTATAAACCCTTTGTGACAATGATGTCGAAAGAAATTATAATACAAGGTCA
>JALFTM010000228.1 GCA_022788345.1 Bacteroidales bacterium | reverse complement strand
AAACGCCGTAGAGATAGAGAAGAGCAACATTATAATGGTTGGTTCTACAGGTACAGGCAAAACACTGCTTGCGCGCACTATCGCAAAACTTTTGGATGTGCCTTTTACCATAGTCGATGCCACGGTTTTCACAGAGGCTGGCTATGTCGGTGAAGACGTAGAAAGTATTCTTGCTCGTCTTTTGCAAGCTGCTGACTACGATTTGGAGCGTGCTGAGCGTGGCATCGTTTTCATTGATGAGATTGACAAAATTGCACGCAAGAGTGACAATCCTTCCATAACCCGTGATGTTAGTGGTGAGGGCGTACAGCAAAGTATGCTTAAGCTACTTGAAGGAAGTATTGTGAACGTCCCTCCCAAAGGAGGTCGCAAGCATCCCGATCAAGAGTACGTAAAAGTAGACACGCACAATATCCTTTTTATTTGTGGCGGTGCGTTCGATGGCATAGAACGTAAAATAGCCCAGCGTTTGAACACACACACTGTAGGCTATAACAATGTACGTAACACATTGAATATCGACAATAAAGATATCATGCGCTACATTGAGCCTCAGGATTTGAAACACTTCGGCTTAATTCCTGAAATAGTGGGTCGTTTACCAGTGCTTACTTACCTCAAACCGCTCGATAGAGAAGCCTTACGTAGTATTCTTACAGAGCCTAAAAACTCTATTATTAAACAATATATCGCTCTCTTTGCGATGGATGATATTACGTTGCACTTCGAAGAAGCAGCATTGGATTACATTGTCGACAAAGCGGTAGAATACAAACTTGGGGCACGCGGACTGCGTTCCATTGTGGAAACAATTATGGTTGATGCTATGTTTGAACTTCCTTCACAGGGAGAAAAAGCATTCACTGTGACATTAGATTATGCTCAACGCCAATATGAAAAGACGAGCGTAAGAAGCTAATAGCTAAATCAAAGGGAAGAGTACACTTTTGGGCACTCTTCCCTTTCACTTTGGTCTTATGGAACTCAACATTGACATTCATTTACTCTTTGCCTTGATGAATGGCAAAGTTTCTTTGGCTATCAATAAGCGACTACAAGAAAATTTCACTTCTGCTGGTGTTCAAATCACTCCCGAAATGTGGAATGTTCTGATTTGTCTATATGAAGAGGAATATGTGGCACAGAGCGAACTTTGTGATACAGTGTTTTTGGATAAAGTCTCTCTTACCCGACTTCTGGAAGCAATGGAGCAACAGCGCTATGTTTATCGTATGCACAACCCAAGAGATAGACGTGCCAAGTTTGTTTATCTAACAGATAAAGGACGCCTTATAAAGGAACAAGCCCAACTTATTGCGATTCGCACCCTCAAGGAAGCCCTTGCAGGTTTAGGCATGGAAGATATTTCTATCTGTCAAGAAGTTTTGCGACGCATTTTTGAAAATACAAAACCTAATAAGCATAAGAGTGTATCTGTTTTAGGATAAAAAAACTTCATCTTGAAACAGATATAAGTACCTTGTTTATACTCAAAATCTTTCATGCGCTTGGAGAATTTACAGGATACGTATCCCGTAAATTCTCCAAGCGCATGAAGTTTAATGGAATAGCGCAAGCAGATTAAGACGATGGAGAAAGCTCCATCCTTTTAGTGCAAATGAGGACTTTGGAGCTAACTCTCTTTAATGTTTGATGTAACAAACATTGTCAATAAGGCGAATGGGTGTTGCACCACAGAATACAGTGATACACCCGACAATATAGCTTGCTGAATCCCAGCTTGTCACAGGCTGCAATGTATAGCCGTCCACTATCTGAAAATACTCAACCTCTAAACCTTCTAAAGAGTTAAGCGTACTAACAACAAAGTCTTGAGTTTCTATAATTGTATGGCTTTTTGCATACTCCAAGCTTACGAAAAGTATACGACTGATATTGACAGCCAAGTTGCGTTCTTGAGCGGTCATCAGTTGATTACGACTGCTAAGAGCCAAACCTGACGTCTCACGCACAATGGGGCAAGCAACAACTTCAAGGTTAAAGCCTTCCGCCTTCACCATTTGACGAATAACGGCTATTTGCTGAAAGTCTTTTTCCCCAAAATAAGCACGATGGGGGCGTGTTATTGCAAAGAGTTTACTGACTATTTGACAAACGCCATTGAAGTGTCCCGGACGGCGCTCCCCTTCCATTACTGTATCAACAGGGGGATAGGAGAACATACGTGTGTCTTCTTCGGGATAAATCTCTTCCACTGAAGGCGCAAAAACATAAGTTGCTCCAAGTGTATCTAAAAGTGCTCTATCGGCTTCTAATGTACGGGGATAAGTGGCGAGGTCTTGCTTATTGTTGAATTGTGTTGGGTTAACAAAAATGCTCACTACCGTGACATCATTTTCCCTTAAAGAACGCTCCACTAAAGAAGCATGTCCTTGGTGCAATGCCCCCATAGTGGGGACTAATCCAATGGTTTGTTGGCTTTCACGAGCCGTATTTAATCGAGCCTGCAAGTCAGCAATCGTTGTTATCAATTCCATGATTTCTAAATTGTGTTAGAATACAAAATTTCGGAAGTCGTTGAAAATAGCAAAGGCCATCAACGCTAAAAGAAGACACATGCCTACTGTTTCTGCGCGAGCCATAAATTTATCACCGGGTTTACGCCCTGTTACCACTTCATAAAGTAGGAAAAACACATGACCACCATCTAAAGCAGGAATAGGAAGAATGTTCATAAAAGCAAGCATCAAACTGATGAAAGCTGTCAGTTCCCAAAAACGTTGCCAATCCCAAGAGGCAGGGAAGAGGTTACCAATTGCCCCAAAACTACCCACGCTCTCTGCACCATCTTTTGTGAAGAGGTATTTCAGGTCAGAAATATAACCAGTAAATACTTTCCAACCGTGCGATAATCCAGCAGGAATTGCTTCGAAGAAG
>JALFTM010000227.1 GCA_022788345.1 Bacteroidales bacterium | reverse complement strand
GCGATGAGTTCGCGAAGACGCGTGGCATTGGCCAAGACACCAGAAGTTTTGCTTTGACGCACCACTTCAGTCAACGACACGTCGCCCACCAAAAGGCCATAACTTTCGAGCACTTCTTTCTGCAACGCTGGACTCTCATCTTCGCCCACGGGGGGGAGCTGGGCTGTGTCGCCGACCAAGAGAAGCCGACATCCCTCGCCCTCGTAGACGAAACGCACAAGGTCGTCCATCACCATGCCCGCCCCAAAGACGGAAAGTGAGCTTCCACCATTGGCCAGCATGGAGGCTTCGTCAACGATGAAGAGGGCATGTTTGAGTTTGTTGTAACCGAGTGAGAATTTGGTGTCCTCTCCGTTGAAGGTTTGTTGGCGGTAAATGACTTTATGGATGGTATAAGCCACTGCACCTGCATGGTGGGAAAACACCTTAGCGGCGCGCCCCGTTGGGGCAAGTAACACCACGGGGCGATGCAGTTTACGCAACACGCGTACCAAGGCCGCAATGAGCGAGGTTTTACCTGTGCCTGCATAACCTTTGAGGATAAAGGCTGCATCGTCTTTCTCGGTGGCCACAAAACGTGCCAGCGCCCACGCCGCCCTTGCTTGCAGGGGCAGGAGTGGGTGCTGAAACTCTTCGGCAATCAAGCCGGCTATGTGGTCAGGGGCGAACACTATCTGTTACTCTTGAATGCCTTGGCGGTACTCGCCTGAAGCGATGCGGTCGATCCACGTTTGGTTGTCGAGATACCAACGCACGGTTTTCTCGATGCCTTCTTCAAATTGGAGCGAAGGCTCCCAACCGAGTTCGGTTTTCAACTTGGTGCTATCGATAGCGTAGCGAAGGTCATGCCCCTTGCGGTCGGTGACATAAGTAATCAAATCGTCGTCTGCGCCATCGGGACGGCCCAAGAGACGATCCACGGTGCGGATAATCACTTTTATCAAATCGATATTGCGCCATTCGTTGAAGCCGCCAATGTTGTACGTATCGGCTGTTTTCCCTTTGTGGAAGATGAGATCGATAGCGCGGGCATGATCCACTACGTAGAGCCAGTCGCGCACGTTCTCTCCCTTGCCGTAAACGGGGAGCGGTTTGCGCTCGCAGATGTTACGAATAAAGAGAGGGATGAGCTTTTCGGGAAACTGGTTGGGCCCGTAGTTGTTGGAGCAGTTCGTGATCACCGTGGGCATACCATAGGTGTCGTGGAAAGCGCGCACAAAATGGTCGCTCGATGCTTTAGAGGCGGAGTAAGGGCTGTGTGGGTCGTACTTCGTTTGTTCGGTAAAGAACGTGTCGTCAAACGAGAGCGTGCCATAGACTTCGTCTGTGGAGATATGATAGAAGCGTTTGCCTTCGTAGCCTTCTGGGAGACTTTCCCAATAAGTCTTAGCCGCTTGCAAAAGCGACAACGTGCCCATCACATTGGTGCGTGCAAAGGTAAAAGGATCTTCGATGGAGCGATCAACATGACTTTCTGCCGCCAAATGAATGATGCCGTCTACTGCATGTTCTTGCATCAAGGCAAGGATGCGGTCGTAGTCGCAGATGTCGGCTTGCACGAACACATAATTTGGTAAACCGACAAGGTCTTCAAGATTGTCCAAATTGCCAGCATAGGTGAGCTTGTCCAAGCAGATAATTTTATAGTCGGGGTATTTCGTGGCGAAAAGGCGCACCACATGATTGCCTATAAAGCCTGCGCCACCAGTAATGATTATGCTACGTTGTGCCATAGATACAATAAGAGTATTTTTATTTGCTTACAAAGTTAAGCCACTCTGCCCTTTCGGACAAACAAAAGCGATACAAAATGCGACACGACACTATGGCAAGCAGTCTTATGTCCAACTTTTCGCCCAAGCGAGGGCTTTTTGCTACCTTTGCACCTATGACAAAGAAACGTTTCCCAAAGACCAACGCTTACAAGGAGCAGAATGCACAATTTCTCGCTACGCTACGCACCGAAGAGGGCATCGAGACGCTCTCGCACGGCATCCTCTATCGGGTGCTGCAATCAGGCAACGGCGAGGGTGAAGTAAAGCCCAGAAGCGTCGTAACGATACATTATCGTGGCACGCTTATCAATGGGCGTGAGTTTGACAACTCAAGAAAAAGCAACTGCCCGGCTGCGTTTCGGGTCAATGAACTTATCAATGGTTTCCAGCTCGCCCTCCTGCGCATGCACATCGGCGACCGCTGGCAAGTGTTCATCCCCTCGGACGAAGGCTATGGCGACCGCGCAATGGGCAACATCCCCGGCGGTTCAACCCTCATCTTCGATATTGAGCTTATCAGCATTGCTTAACTCCCGCTTCCACGCATGACAAATCCTTATGAACTCCTGACCATTCTCGGCCCTACGGCCTGCGGTAAGACAAAGTTGGCCGTGGCCGTGGCCGAACGCCTTGATGGCGAAATTCTCAGTGGCGATAGTCGGCAGGTCTATCGGGGTATGGACCTCGGCACAGGCAAGGATTTGGCCGACTACACCCTTAACGGCCACACTGTCCCAGCCCACCTCATCGACATCTGCGAAGCTGGCGAAAAATACAATGTCTATCGTTTCCAGCAGGACTTTCTCACAGCCTATGAAAGCATACGCCACCGCCACAAACTGCCCATTCTCTGTGGTGGCACAGGTCTTTATGTCGAAAGTATTGTCGGGGGATATCGCCTCTCACCTGTGCCTCAAAATCCTGAATTGCGCGCACGGCTCGAAGGGCACACATTGGCCGAGCTCACCGAGATGCTCGCCACCTACAAGACTCTACACAACCACACCGATGTGGACACTGCCCAACGTGCCATCCGTGCCATTGAGATTGAAGAACACTATCGGCAACACCCCATAGACCCTCGCCCTTTCCCGAAGTTGCATAGTTTGATTATCGGAGTACATATCGACCGCAATTTGCGCCGCGAGAAAATCACCACTCGCCTGCGCCAACGCCTCAACGAGGGTATGGTGGAAGAGGTGCAAGCTTTGTTGGCAAGTGGCATTTCAGCCGACGATTTGATCTATTATGGTTTGGAGTATAAATTCGTTACCCTCTATGCCATCGGCCAGTTGAGTTTCGAGGAGATGTTCCAACAATTGGAAATCGCCATCCATCAGTTTGCCAAACGCCAAATGACATGGTTCAGAGGCATGGAGCGCCGTGGCCATCATATCCATTGGCTCGATGCCGAAAATGGCATCTCCAACAATGCCGAGGCCATCCGCCTTTTATGGCAAAAAGGCGAGTGAGAAAGTGACGAGAGATTGACGAAAAAACGTGGACAATCTACCGCAACATTTACTTACGCCACCTCGCCAATCACGAGGCGCAAGAAGAAAAAACGGGAAGCGCAGGAAGAAATTTCTTCCTGCGCTTCCCGTTTTCTAAGGGTGTGAGGACAGCATTCCGTTTGAACAGATTCTCTGTTTTTCAGTAATAAAGATAGCCTTTGAGCGGGTGCAAGCCTTTTCTGCCTCCTATCCTCTGATACTTTTCATCGCAGCCTCCTCTTGCTTGATGCGCACGAGCAAAGGAATGAGATAGAGGGGAAGGCCGATGCAGAGCGTTGTCCACGCATGACAAAGCAGGGCTACGCCAATGAGTTCTGGGAGAATGTTAAGAATGTAGTTGGGGTGGCGCACCGTTCTAAAAAGAAAACTCTTTTCGATGCGGTGGTTGGGCACAATATACAGTTTCACTGTCCACACATCCCGCAGTTTGTAAATGACATAGAACAGCATGATGTAAGCAAAGGCCATTAGAGCAACGCCATAGAGGGAGAGCGTGTCAAAATATGCTGTGCGCACATACGCCTCATAAAGTGCCCCAAAATAGTAAGCGATATGTGCCAAAGTGAGCAGGAGCGAATTGAGTTTTCCATATTGCACAGCTCCTTTTTTCAAAATGCGCTTCTCGTTGTTGATTGAATAAGCCAGCGACACCAATCGGAGCACGAAGAAAGCGGCAAGTGTGATAAGAATCGATTGCATAATAGTGATTGAAGTTAATGGTGTAAGGTGAATGTCGGGTGAAGGCATAGAGAAACGGATGAAACTCCTTTCACCCGTTGTCTCCTCTATTCCCATATCCATCATTTAGCGCAGGAACATCTTTTGACCATTGACGATACACAAGCCTTTCCGTCCTTGTTGCATGCGTCGGCCTGAGAGGTCATAAACGTTTTTAGGTGCATCCGCCACTGGACGAACTGCATGCACCCCTGTGGCCACCATCTTCCCTGTAAAGCGAGTGTAGAACGTAATGCCATTGTACTTCACCACTATATCCGTTTGAAGCGCGCTCTCTTTCAGCACACCTTTTGCACCGCTCGCGATGGTCACTGTCACTTTCGACGTTTTCCCCTTATTGTCCACTTCTACAACCGACTCCATGTCGTGATCGGTGAGGAACAACTCTCCGGTTCCTTTCACTTGAACGGGCACCTCCTTCAATGCAATACCTTTGAACACCAAGCTACCGAATTTGAAGTCGCCCAAGACGATGTCCACGCAGTTAGGCGTTTTGCTCGGCGAAAGTTGAAGCGTCGTGGTATGTCCGGGATTCGTTTCAAGTTCCTCAGCCGCCAACCCCAAAATGAGTTCTCCATTATAAGTGCCGAAGATCTGGGCTGTGCTTACTTGAGCTACCATGGGCATGACTGTCCACAACGCAATGAGTGCGAGTAAAATCTTTTTCATTTTGTGCTTTTAGTTAGATTGTAATTTTGAGTGTGTTTTCACCCTGCTATCACAGAGGGCAGTGCAAAGTTAGGAAAAATGGAGCACTTATTGCACACAAACAAACTGTTTTGTGCTACTTTTTTGCACGTTTAGCCAATAAAACCATGAAGTGGCGGTTAGAGTTTCCACCATATTTATAGAGAGAAAGGAGGAAGAATGTGCTAAAAAAAGCGTATTTTTGCAATGAGAACCATGGCAACGATAACGTTGTCATATCACCAGTGCTTTGCCTTTGTGCCGAAAGTGGCTACGCGCTGAAAGAGAGCGTATACATATGGGAAACACGGCACGCGCGAAACCCCATGCAGTTCCCTTCATGATATAGAAAGACAGATATCGTGCTCCAAGTCGAATTTAGTATGCCCTATCGCACAGCGATGGGCGAAACCATACATTGCCATTTCGAAACCTCGTCACACGCTTCGGGAAGCATTGCCCTGCAATCCGCCGATGGAGTGCTTTGGACGGGCCGTTTGAACCTGCCAGAGTCAACGCAACACATCCGCTACATCTACTCTGTGCAGGGCAGCAATGGCATGACAATGCGTCGGGAAGCAGGAATTATCCGCACGGTCGAGCTAAAGGGCTTGCAACTGGTGCTCTGTGCAGACAACTGGTTCGACACGCCCATGGAGCATGCCTTTACGCATCCTTCGTTCATAGCCACTGTGATGCCAGCCACGGATGACCTGCAAGCTGAGGGACAATTGCACTTCCGACTCTATGCTCCTCCGCCTCCTGTCGGCTATACATGGGCCATCATCGGTGAAAGTGCAGATTTAGGTGCATGGCAACCTCAACGGGCCTTGGCGTTGCACAGCCACGGGAGCTGTTGCTGGGGCCTGCAAGTGGCACGCCAAACAGCCATCGGGGCGTATAAATACATTCTCCGTTCAGACAACGACCCTCTACAAATCATTTGGGAAGAAGGCGAGAACCGCCATTTTGAAATGCCTGCGTATGCCAACATTGGCCATATTTTTCGGGCGGACCATATGCCCAAGGTGGGCGAACAGCATTGGCGCACAGCCGGAGTAGTCATCCCTTTGTTTTCCTTGCGGAGTGAAGAAAGTCAAGGCATCGGCGATTTCGGCGACTTAGAGGCCATGATTGATTGGGCAGCAATAGCGGGGATGCACGCCATCCAACTCCTGCCCATCAACGACACCATGGCGACAAATACCATGGCCGACTCTTATCCCTACAATGCGCTTTCAGTCTTTGCCCTTCACCCACTCTATCTTGATTTGCGCCCTTGGAAGAAGTCTGCTGCTTATGCGCAGTATAGTGCCGTGTTCCATGTGCTGAACCAAGCCCCTGTGTTGGACTACGCTGGAGTTTCACGAGCAAAAATGGCCTGTCTGCGAGAGCTTTTTATCGAACAAGGAGTGCGCACTTTAGCCTCCGCAGCTTACCAACGCTTTGCTAAGGAAAACGCCGACTGGTTGTCTGCCTACGCGCTTTTTTGCACACTGAAAGAAAAATACCGCACCGCCAACTTCCGCACTTGGGAGCAACTCTCGGCCTACGATGCCTATGCCGTGGCCCATTACCTCAAATCCCACACTACGGAGCGTGCCGAGATGGATTTCTATTGCTTCGTGCAGTATCTGCTCTTTGAACAAGTAGA
>JALFTM010000226.1 GCA_022788345.1 Bacteroidales bacterium | reverse complement strand
TGATGTCACGCTCACGGTGACCACCCCAGAGGGCAGTGACACCAAGACGGTGCGCCGCATGATTGTAGGGCAAAAGGATGTGCCATCGGGCATTGTGGGACAAGAAGTGCTGGCGCATGACATTCTCCTCTCCAGCCATCGCTTGAGCCACGGACAGCCTTTGGTGCTCACACCTCATGGCATCGACCGCCCTTGTGAGTGGCAGCTCTACGATATGAATGGCAAGATAGTGCAGACGGCCACCATTGCCTCCATGGGCACTACTTCGCTCGCCACGCAGTCGCTCACAGCTGGCGTCTACTTCTATACGCTCAACAACGGTTCTTTCCAGAAAACTGGTAAGCTCCTCATCCAATAACATCTTGGGGTACGCATCGAACCAGCGTACCCCATTCTTTATCTATAACAACTCTATGCAAAAACTCTTCCTACTTCCCGCCTTTCTTTCTGTTGCTACGGCGTGGGGTAATAATGATGTGCCTGCCGATAGTGTGGCCTTCGGACTGGACGAGGCCGTGGTTTCGGCCCGAAAGTGGCAACAGAAGAAAAGCGAACAAACCAAGCGCATCGCCACGCTCACCCTTGCCGACATCGCCTTTCAACAGCCACAGACAACGGCCGACCTTTTGGGGCGATCGGGCGAGGTGTTCATTCAGAAAAGTCAGCTCGGAGGTGGCAGTCCGATGATACGTGGATTTGCCACCAACCGCCTGCTTTATGCCATTGACGGCATCCGCATGAATACGGCCATCTTCCGTGCAGGCAATATCCAGAATGTAATTTCGCTCGATGCCTTTGCCTTGCAGGATGCGGAGATTGTGTTCGGTCCCAGTTCGGTCGTTTATGGCAGTGATGCCATTGGCGGAGTGATGGCATTCCGCACCCGAACACCCCAACTTGCCACCGCCTCAAAGCTCTTAGTGGGAGGGTCGGCCACGACACGCTACGCCTCGGCCAACAATGAGCGCACGGGGCATCTCGATGTGAGCGTCGGCGGACGTAAATGGGGCTTTCTCAGCAGTGTCACTGCCTCTAAGTTTGGCGATCTGCGCCAAGGCAAACACGGCCCTGACGACTACCTCAAACCTTATCTTGTGGCGCGAGAGGACGACAAGGACATCGTACTCGACAACCCCGACCCACGCCGTCAGTCGCCCTCGGCCTACTCCCAACTCAACCTTATGCAGAAACTGCGCTTTCAGCCCTCCGAGCATTGGGATATGCAATATGCTTTCCATTATTCTGCCACCTCCCATTACGCCCGCTATGACCGGCACACCCGCCTGCGCAACGGCAAGCCCATGTATGGGCAATGGGATTATGGACCACAGCTGTGGATGCTCAACCAACTGACCCTCACGCACAGAACCGACCATTTCTTCTACGACCAAATGGCCATCCGCGGAGGCATCCAACGGTTCGAAGAAAGCCGTATAGACCGACGGCTGAACAAGAGTCTGCGCACCGAGACACAAGAAGTGGTCGATGCTTATTCCCTCAATGCCGATTTCACGAAAACACCCTGCACACCGCTGACACTCTCCTACGGCATGGAGTATGTCCATAACCGTGTGCGCTCCCATGGTAAAGCCACAGACATCGACACGCATACGGAAAGTCCTGCAACGGCGCGCTACCCACAAGCACGCTGGGAGTCGGCCGCAGCCTACTTCCAAAGCCTGCTTCGCCTCTCGCCCCGTCTCCGTCTCGAAGGAGGGTTGCGCTATACGCACTATCGGCTACGGGCCGACTTTACGAACCATGGGCTCACGCTGGGCTTCGACCCACACCAAAGCAATAGCCATGGTGCACTTTCGGCCTCCTTGGGCATGACATGGCAACCCTCCGACCAATGGCTCGTGGCAGGAAGTCTCTCCAATGGTTTCCGCACGCCCAACGTCGATGATATGGGCAAACTCTACGATGCTGTTGCAGGGGCGGTGACAGTGCCCAACCCTACACTTCGGGTAGAATATGCTTACAATGCAGAGGTGGGCGTCACACGCCGTTTCGGCCATGTGGCACAGATCCAGCTCTCGGCCTATTACACTCACCTCGACAACGCCCTCGTGCGTCGTCCCTTTGTCCTTAACGGTCAGGATAGCATCCTTTACAAAGGCGAACGCCACCAAGTGTTGGCGATACAGAATGCCGCTGTGGCCCATGTCTATGGCTTTCAGATTGGGCTCAAGGCACAACTGCCGTTGGGCTTCGCTTTAGAAGCGCATGCCAACTATCAAAAAGGACGCGAGGAACTGGACGACGGACAAAAGAGTCCCCTGCGCCATGCCGCTCCTTTCTTTGGGCGCGCCACGCTCTCCTACGCCTACAACCGACTGCTTCTCCAGTTCGCCACCGAGTTTCAAGGCCGGTGTCTCTCTAAAGATATGCCCAACGATGAGCAGTCGAAGACGGAGATTTATGCCCTTGATGCCGATGGGCATCCTTGGTCGCCAGCTTGGTGTGCGTTCCATCTCAAAGCGCAATACAAAGCTACGGCGCAGTTGTGGCTTCATCTCTCGTTCGAGAACATCACCAATCGGCGCTATCGCCCTTATAGCTCTGGTATCTCCGCTCCGGGGCAGAACCTCTCTGTTGCCTTGACCTACCGCTTCTAACAAAAAGAAAGGGGAGGACACTACCAAGTGTCCTCCCCTTATGGTGCGGATAGATGTTTAGAACTTGAAGATCTTCTTGCCGTTCACAATGTAGATGCTACCAGAAGGCAGAGTTTCCAAGTTGTTGCCTACGTAACGACCATCAACGGTGTAGATGCTGGCCTTGCCAGTAGCCACGCTGCTCTTGATGGCCTCGATAGCAGTCACTGAAGCATCGTTGCTGTCGTCGAACATCATGGCGAACTGAGCGGCTGGCGCTACACCTTGAGGCACTTCAATAAAGGCACGCAAAGAGCGGATAAAGCCTTTGAAGCCGTTTGCAGCGTCTTGAGCAGATGGACCAGTCCACTCTTCAGAAGTGGTTTTTACTGGATACCAAATTTTGTTGCTCAAATTGTAGTAATTCTTGTTACGTGCCTCTGCGTTGAAGATGTTGGCTGTTGT
>JALFTM010000225.1 GCA_022788345.1 Bacteroidales bacterium | reverse complement strand
TCATGAATAAGAATAAATCATTAGGAAGGAATTTAGTTTCAACACTCTCTTCAACATCCTTTCTTAAAAGCTTAAGAAACGAAAGAGAGCAAAAAGAATGAATGCAACAGATTCCATTTTTCACATAATGGCCACTATTCTACAAAGAGAATAGTGGCCATTATGTGAAAGGCTTGTAGAATTTTATAAATCATCTTCCAAAGCAGTACTCTTTGCGTAAGCTGTGCTTTTGGCCTCAAAGAAATCTGTCTTCACCATGTTTGCATTAGAATACTGAGATACCCAATTCATAGCCTCTGGCTCACGTTGATTATGTTCATATAAAGGGGCGAATCCAAGACTTGTCCAACGAAGATTACCAAGATAGTGAATATAATCGTGAATCATTTGAGAATTCAATCCTGGGATGTCATCACCAATAACATATTGCCCCCAAGCGACCTCTTGACGAACACCTTCACGCATCATCTCTTCATACACTTTGATACATTCAGGCGTGAAAAGTTCGGGTTGTTCTTTCTTTAACTCTATGATGATATTGCGGAAGAGCCAAAGATGAGTATTCTCATCACGATTGATATAGCGGATTTCTTGTGCAGAGCCAGGCATTTTTCCATTGCGCGCTAAATTGTAGAAGAACATAAAGCCACTATAGAAATAGATGCCTTCAAGAATGAAGTTCGCAATACACGTCTTCATCAAAGTAAAGCCGTCTTGACTTTCTTGGAACTCATTATAGCAGTTGCCAATAAAGGTGTTACGGTCCAGCAAATGCTTATCAGTCTTCCAAAGATAAAGAATTTCATTGCGTTGTTCGGGACTACAAATAGTATCGAGCATATAGCTATAGCTTTGGCTATGGACACATTCTTGGAAAGTTTGAATGTGCAGACAGAGGTTCACCTCATTAGCTGTAATATACTCAGCCACGTTTGGCAAATTGGTACTTTGTATCGAATCGAGGAAGACCAAGAAGCTCAAGATCTTATCGTAAGCTTTACGTTCTGCAGGTTCAAGCAAAACATAATCCTTCGTGTCTTGTGTCAAATTGATTTCTTCTGGAATCCAGAAGTTGTTCATCGCTTGACGATACCAATCGCTAACCCATTTATAGCGCATGTTATTGAAATCGTTCAAGTTGGTAGTATTGCCACCAATCATGCGACGAGCGATAATATCTGTGTCACCATTCGGATTGAAGAGGGCGTTTCTTTTGAGTTTGATAGTAGACATAATTTATTGAGTTCTAAGTGTAGAAATTATGAGGCACAGCTTTCACACTCTTCTACTTCCAATGATTTGGAGCGAACATAGTAGATCGTCTTAACGCCTTGCTCCCATGCTAAGATATAGAGTGCAAGGATTTGGCGCATGGTGTAATCATTGGTGATGTAGAGATTCATACTTTGAGCTTGGTCAATATGGCGCTGACGGACGCCAGATGCACGTACGCTCCACGATTGATCGAGAAGATAAGCACCTTTATAGACCCAAAATGTCTTATCGGAGAGAGCTGGTGCTACACGTGGAAGCATAGAACCTTTTTTCTCTTCCAAGAAGAAGCGTTGCATCACGGGATCAATCCCTGCTGTTGTACCTGCAATGATACCTGTACTGCTTGTTGGAGCTATCGCTAAGAGGTAAGCATTTCGCATACCTTGATGTTGCACTTTCTGGGCCAAATTTAGCCATTTCTCAGAGTTGTAGTTGCGTTTAGTGAAGTAAGCACCATTTTGCCAATCGCTACCTTCAAAATAGGAATAGCTTCCTTTTTCTTTTGCTAAGTCTGTGCTGGCTTTAATGGCAGCATAATTGATGCGTTCAAATACTTCATCTGCAAACTTAAGGTGTTCCTCGCTTTCCCACTTGATACCACGAATGGCTAAGGCATGGTGGTAACCACTCACTCCTAATCCAATACTACGATAGCGTTGATTGGTTATTTCAGCAAATGGTAAAGGGTAGAAATTGAGAGAAATTACATTGTCCAAAGCACGCACAACCGTAGCAACAATCTGATTCATGCGTTCTTCCTCTTCCAAAGGCAAGTGGCCCAAAGAAAGACTTGCTAAGTTGCAAACTACGAAGTCGCCCGGTCGTACAGTATTTACCACGACAGTATCGCCGTCTTTGGTTTGAATTTCGTTAGAGATACTTTGAATTTCCGACATGTTTTGTGCAATCTCTGTGCAGAGATTTGAGCAGTAGATGATGCCTTTATGAGAATTTGGATTGGCTCTATTGACCAAGTCGCGATTGAAGGTGAAAGGCGTACCTGTCTCCACAGCGGAGCGCAACACAAGGCGTATCACATCTTTGATAGTCAAAGTACGGCGTGGTACACGTTGGTCATTGATACAATCTAAGTATCGTTTTTCCCACTCCTCGCCATAGTAGTCTTCGAGACAATACCCTTTGATGGTCATAATCTCATTAGGACAAAAGAGATACCAAGGTTGGTTCATGTCTTCCTTTGCCATGCGCCAAAAGAGATCAGGATAACAAACAGCAGGAAAGATGTCGTGTGCCTTCATACGGTCATCACCGTTATTGGTGCGTAGTTGCAAAAACTCTGGAAGGTCTTTGTGCCAGACGTCAAGATATACTGCAGCGGCTCCTTGGCGCATACCCAATTGGTCTACTGCGACTGCCGTATCATTGACGAGTTTCATCCAGCGGATGACCCCACCTGCTACGCCTTTGAAGCCACGGATATTGCCACCTGCGGCACGTACTTTACCAAAATAAAGTCCCATACCACCGCCAAATTTGCTAACCATCGCAAAGTTATCAATACTGCGATAGATACCCTCCAAGTTGTCAGGCACTGTATCAATGAAACAGCTTGAAAGTTGATGATAAGGCTTGCGCGCATTGGACAGGGTGGGGGTGGCCATTGTAACTTCAAGACGACTGAGGATGTCGTAGAAGCGTTGCACCCAGCTTAAACGATCGTTGGTTTCTGGCATGGCCAAGTGAAGTGCAATGCCGAGATAGAGTTCTTGTACAGACTCTAAGGGTACATGGTGGCGAGAGCGGATGAGATAGCGTTTGGCTAAGAGGTCTAAACCTGAATAGTTGAAGAGTTTGTCTCGTTCACTATCAATGAAAGTTGCTGCCGTGTCTATTTCTTCCTTGGTATAATTGGCCAAGATGTAAGCCCCATAAAGCTGCTCATCAGTCAGATAGCGCAACTTGTCATAAAATGTTGATACTCCAGCTTTTTCTTCTTGTTCTTTAATGTCTTTCTGCAAGCGAAAATTTAGCAGACGTGCAGCGATGAACTCCCAGTTTGGGGCATCTTGCGTTGTCAGCTCCACTGCGGCTTTTATGAGGGCGCTGAGCTTCTCACGCTTGGTCATCGTGTTTTTGTAGAAACTGGCATATTTCTCCGAAAGGAGGTTTAGATTGTATTCGGATTGCTGAAAGTCGTTTGTAATCCCGACTAATACTGCGTGCATATCAGGTTCACCGATATTGTCCACGATGGAAGCAAGCAGTTTACGATGTTCCGTGCGCTGAAAACGATAGAGGATATAATTTTTTGCTACGGCATAGAAGTCGTGTGCCATAAGCACACGTTCCACTTCGTCTTGGATTTTTTCTACGGTACGATGTTCCGCAGAGGCAATGACAAAAGCTTCTATCTCAGCGACCATCTGAGATAGCGTTGATTCCTCCAAAGGTTGCTCCGTTGAAATAAAGCTTTTCCGTATCGCTGTTGCTATTTTAGATTGATCGTAAGCCTCAATAGCTCCGTTTCTTTTTGTTATTTTCATATCTCTATAAATGCCTTTTTATCGTTGCAAAGATATGAAAAAAAAGAACATCTTGGGTAAGAAATAGTTTTGGTTTTTCTCCCTGTGTTTTCGATTTTGGATAACTCAACTCAAACATTAGCTTCAATTAAAAACATAGGTATATATGGCTATATGCTTGTTATTTATGTATTTACTTTCTTGTAATGAAATTTTGTGTTAGGAGTTTTCGGGCAACTTTAATGTGGGGAGAAATACGATGAATCTCTTAAAAAGGAAGGAAGTGCTTTGCTAAGTTTTTTTGTAAATAACAAGAGAGGCTCAGCATCTTCTCCTCTCTTTTATTCGAAAGAAGAAGATACTGAGCCTTTTCCATAAAGAAGCTATTGTCTCTTTGCAGTTTTTTCTATTTCTTTAAGTACAGTAGTGGCCACTTCATGGCCATTTTTAGCTGCTGCTTGTATCAAAGTAAGCCCCATCTTTTCATTTTGCTTTAATCCGCGCTCACCTGCAAGATATAACATGCCCAGCAAGAATTGTGCATCGGGGACTTCCTTCACGACAGCTTTCTTGAGCCACTCCACCCCTTTGGTGTCATTTTGCTGTACCCCCTTGCCCTCCAAATAGGCTACAGCAACAGGGTAAAGAGCCCTTATGTAATCGTTCTCCGCAGCAACGAGGAAATACTCGAATCCTTTTTCGGTATTGGCTTTTGTGCCATGCCCATCACTATACATGTTGCCCAAAAGATAACTTCCCAACACATAACCTTCTTTCTCCGACTGGGAGGCGTACAGAAATGCCTTTTTGAAGTCAGCTTTTGTGCCATAGCCATCATGATAGCAAAGTGCTAAATGTCCCAAAGCTGTTGTAGAACCTTTTTCAACAGCCTGTGAGAGGTATTCAAAGGCTTTGTCATTATCCTCTTCTACGCCATAACCATATAGATAGGCTTGTCCTAAGTTAGAAAAGGCTTCAGACTCATCGGCATCTACGGCTTTTCGAAACCACTCAACTGCTTCAGTTTCATTTTCCTGTACCCCTTCACCATACAGGAGCATTTCTCCAAGCATGGTCATACTTGAAGGATGTCCTTTCTCGGCAGCTTGACGATAATAGTCAGCAGCTTTGGTCAAGTTCTGAGGCAGGGCATCGCCTTTGCGGTACAAATCGCCCAATCTTTCTAAAGCTAAGAGTGAACCACTATCAGCTGTTTCTTGTAAGAGTTTCAAACCTTTTGCTTTATCGTTGCCGATGACCTCATAAATATAAGCCGACGCAAGTGCTATATAAGCACGAGAGTACCCTTGCTCTCCTGCTTTTTTATACCATTTTTCTGCCTCTGAAAGGTTTTGGGTTGTAAACTTTCCTTGGAGCAGAAAATTGGCATATAGGTGTTGCCCTTGTGCATCTCCTGCTTCAGCAGAACGTTTGAGCCATTGGATGGCTTGCACCGTGTCTTGTTTGACTCCAATGCCCTGTGCATAACATTTACCCACAGCCCGCATGGCTGCAGGCTCACCAGCTATAGCACCTTTATGATACCATTTGAATGCCTCTGTGAGATTTTTCTTTACGCCTTCTGCGTTTTCATAGCACACACCGAGATTGTACATTGAGAGAGAGTCACCTTTTTCCGCAGATAGACGATAGAGCATAGCGGCTTTGTTCAAATCTTGTGGAAGACTATCGCCAGACGTATAAGCATCGGCCAATTCGTTGAGTTGATGCGCTGACATTTTTTTATAGTCAGTTGTGGTTTGTGCATTCAAACAGAGTGTGGCACAACCAATGAGAAGTGAGAAAACAATCCGTTTCATAAGGCATGATTATTAAGTAAGACCCGTTTGA
>JALFTM010000224.1 GCA_022788345.1 Bacteroidales bacterium | reverse complement strand
TGCAGGGTCTCCTTCCGGCCTACGGCCTCCAGTCAACCCTGCACAGGGATAACCCACAAGAGTAAACTACTCTTAGGGATAACAGACAACCAAATATCGGATTAAGAAAATAAACCGTCAACCTTTATCAGGAAAGGACAGGCTAAGCGCTTTTTACAGAGAAAGAGCCTCTCATAAATCACATTTTTCTCATTTAAGCAATGCAACTTCGATGTACACTTCCAAAGACACAGCATCACTCTCTCTTCCATAAGCCCCATCTCACATCAAACAAAAAATCACATTCGCACAATTTTCTTAGAAAAACATCACGCAATCTCTTTGGCTATATAAAATTTATTGTGTATCTTTGCAATGTTGAAAAGTGAGGGGCTTCGAGAGTTCCTCACTTCTTTTTAACTTACCAGATTGTATGATCGATAAAAACTTAGTACTGAGCCTTGTAAATGAATGGCTCGAAGGGAAAGACTACTTCCTTACAGACCTTACAGTAAGCGCAGACGACCGTATTGTGGTAGAGATTGACCACAAGGATGGCGTGTGGATTGACGACTGTGTAGAACTGAGCAAACACATCGAAAGCCACCTCGACCGCGAAACGCAAGACTTTGAGCTTGAAGTAGGCAGCGCAGGTGTTGGGCAACCCTTTAAGGTGGTTCGTCAATATGAGAACAACATTGGCGAAACCGTTGAAGTGCTCACTCGCGAAGGCAAAAAGCTAAAAGGTACGCTTGCCCATGCCGATGAGACAGGCTTCACACTGACCATTACTGAGAAGGTAAAACACGAGGGGCAGAAGCGTCCTGTGCTCGAAAACCGAGACATTCGTTTTGCTTATTCTGATGTTAAAAGCACCAAGTACGTTATCGATTTCTAATACACTCTCTCACAAGCAGCCCTCGCTTTCGGCGAAAACGGGCTGCTATACATTTTCCTAAGAAGAAAGAAATAAAATATACTCATGGCAAAGAAACAAGATTCTGGTATCAACTTGACCGCAACCTTTTCCGAGTTCAGAGAGTTGAAAAAACTCGATCGCTTGGCAATGATGAACGTGCTTGAAGAGAGCTTTCGCAATGCGATAGCCAAACTCTTTGGCTCA
Source organism: Bacteroidales bacterium (assembly GCA_022788345.1). Taxonomy (GTDB): domain Bacteria; phylum Bacteroidota; class Bacteroidia; order Bacteroidales; family Bacteroidaceae; genus Alloprevotella. The sequence continues at coordinate 9,831 of JALFTM010000224.1, read as the reverse complement.
GACGACAACTACGATGTGATTGTTAACCCAGAGAAGGGTGACTTTGAGATCTATCGCCGTCGTGACGTTGTGGCCGATGGTGAAGTGACAGACCCTAATCGTCAAATTCCCTTGAGCGAAGCCAAGGTCATCGACAGCGACTACGAAGTGGGCGAAGAAGTGAGCGAAATGGTCGATTTTGCAAAGTTCGGCCGTCGCGCCATTCTCACCCTCCGCCAAACGCTGGCTTCTCGTGTGCTCGAATTGGAGAACGACACGCTTTACAACACTTTCAAAGACCGTGTGGGCGAGCTTGTCACAGCCGAAGTGTACCAGTTGTGGAAGAACGAAACCTTGCTCATCGATGAAGAGAAGCACGACATCCTCCTTCCCAAAAACCAACAAATTCCTCGCGATTTCTTCCACAAAGGCGACCATGTGCGTGCCGTTATTGATCGTGTGGATAACTCAACTGGCAAAACAAAGATTTACGCCTCTCGCACAAGTCCAGCGTTCCTACAACGCTTGCTCGAAATCGAAATTCCTGAGATTGCAGATGGCATCATCAGTGTACGTCGCATCGCCCGCATCCCTGGCGAACGCGCCAAAATTGCTGTTGAGAGCTACGATGACCGCATCGATCCAGTTGGCGCATGCGTGGGCGTGAAAGGCAATCGTATCAGTGGCATCGTACGTGAGCTTCACAACGAGAACATCGATGTCATTCTCTATACGGCCAACACACAACTTTTCATTCAGCGCGCTTTGGCCCCTGCTACCATCTCAAGCATTACTCTCAATGAGGAGACGCGCACTGCAGAGGTGTATCTCAAGCCCGAAGAAGTGAGCTTGGCCATCGGTAAAGGCGGTATGAACATCAAACTGGCTTCCAAGCTGACCGAATACACCATTGATGTGTATCGCGAGACAGACGGCACGAGCCAAGAAACAGACGACATCTATCTCCAAGAGTTCTCTGACGAAATAGACCAATGGGTCATCGACGCCATCAAAGGCATCGGGCTCAACACAGCCAAAGAGGTGCTCAACGCTCCTCGCACCATGCTGATTGAGCAAGCCGACTTGGAGGAGGATACTGTAGACGAGGTACTCAGCATTCTCCGCGCAGAGTTCGACCTCGACTAACTTCGTCTCACCCCCTCTCAATGTGCCGTCGCAACAGAAGTGCCAAAGGTTGCGTCAGACGCACAGTAGTTATCACCTTTGGCACAGGCACATTGATTTAATCGGCATAAAAATGAGTATACGTCTAAGCAAAGCAATAAAAGAATTGAACGTAGGGCGCACCACAATCGTAGACTTTCTGGCCAAGAAAGGCATTGAGATTGACGATAACCCTAACACAAAAATAGAGGATGCACACTATGAACTTCTTGTCAAGGAATTCAGTGCAGACAAAAAGCTCCGTGACACTGTTGACCAGCAACAGGCAGAGCGTCACAAGGAGAAAAAAGCAGAAAAGGCAGAGAAGAAATCGGCTAAGGTTGAGCCTGAAATGATCGAGACAACCATCGCCGAAGAGCTCCGTCCACAAGTGACCATAAAAGGACACATCGACTTAGAGGGCCTGAAGGGCAAAGAAGAGAAAAAGGCAGAGCCTACCCCAGCGCCTGAAAAGCCTCAAGTTGCTCCGACCATTGTTGAAGAAGCAAAAGCCGAAGCTCCAAAAATTGAGCAACCTCAAGTCGTAACACCTCAACCCGAACCTGCTCCTATTTCAGAGGCAACGAACGAGAGTGCAGGTCAAGTTACAAGCCCCAAGAAAGAAGAGGGCAGCACAACGGATGGCATCTTCCGCCTCTCCGAAAAGCCCAACCTTGAGGGGCCAAAGGTACTTGGCACAATTGATTTGGCATCTATTAACTCCAGCACCCGCCCCAAAAAGAAGACGAAAGAGGAGCGCCAGAAAGAACGCAACGATAAAAACGCTGCTGCCAATAACGACCGCAAAAAGCGCAACCGCATTGGCAAAGAGCGCGTAGATGTGAATGCTGCGGCCAATCAAGCGTCTAATAATGGAGGGCGCAATAACAATAACAAAGGCAAGGGCAACCAAAATGCCCAACAAGGTCAGAATAACCAAAAAGGCAAGGGACAAAATAACCGCAACAAGCAACCCAATAAGCCTGAGGTTTCTGAAGAAGATGTTGCCAAGCAAGTGAAGGAAACGCTTGCACGCCTCACGAGCAAAGGAAAAGGCCAGAAAGGCGCAAAATATCGTAAGGAAAAGCGCGAGCAAATCCGCCAGCAACAAGAAGAGCAACGTCGCGAAGAAAAGGCAGAGAGCACAGTGCTCAAACTCACCGAATTCGTTACGGCCAATGAGTTGGCAACAATGATGGATGTGCCAGTTACAAAAGTTATTGGCACCTGTATGAGCATTGGCATCATGGTAAGTATTAACCAACGCCTTGACGCCGAAACCATCGACATCGTTGCTGAAGAATTTGGCTTCAGCACAGAATATATCAGTGCCGAAGTGTCAGAAGCGGTGGCCATTGAAGAAGACAATGAAGAGGATCTCCTCCCACGTGCTCCAATCGTCACTGTGATGGGTCACGTCGACCATGGTAAGACATCGTTGCTCGACCACATCCGAAAGGCAAATGTAATCGCTGGTGAAGCTGGCGGTATCACGCAACACATTGGTGCATATAACGTTACTCTGCAAAGCGGTCGTCAAATCACCTTCCTCGACACTCCGGGTCACGAAGCCTTTACGGCGATGCGTGCTCGTGGCGCGCAGGTGACCGACATCGCCATCATCATTGTAGCAGCCGACGATGGTGTGATGCCACAAACCAAAGAGGCGATCAACCATGCTACAGCTGCAGGTGTGCCAATCGTCTTTGCTATCAACAAGATTGACAAACCGGGTGCTAACCCCGACAAAATCAAGGAAGAGCTTGCTACGATGAACTACCTTGTTGAAGAATGGGGGGGCAAATATCAGAGTCAAGACATCGCAGCTAAGCAAGGTTTGAACGTACGTGAGCTTTTGGACAAGGTGCTCCTTGAGGCAGATATGCTTGAACTGCGTGCCAATCCTAACCGCAAGGCAACTGGTACAGTGATTGAATCGTCGCTGGACAAAGGACGTGGCTATGTGGCCACTGTACTTGTGAGCAACGGAACACTCAAACAAGGCGATGTCATCCTTGCAGGTACAAACTATGGTCGTGTGAAGGCGCTCTTCAATGAGCGTAACAACCGCATAGACGAGGTTGGCCCAGCACAAGCAGCAACAATTCTCGGTTTCAATGGTGCACCTCAAGCTGGCGACCAATTCCACGTGATGGAGACAGAACAGGAGGCAAGAGAAATTGCGGGCAAGCGCGAACAACTGCAACGCGAGCAAAATCTCCGCACAACGAAGATGTTGACTCTCGATGAGCTTGGCCGTCGTATCAAGATTGGTTCTTTCCAAGAGATCAACATCATCGTGAAGGGCGACGTGGATGGTTCTGTTGAAGCACTCTCCGACTCGTTCATTCGTCTCTCGACAGAAAAAATTGCGGTCAACGTTATCCACAAGAGTGTGGGACAGATCACAGAGAACGATGTTACCCTCGCTGCCGCTTCTCAAGCGGTCATTGTGGGTTTCCAAGTGCGTCCCTCTCAAGCAGCCCGTAAGCAAGCCGAACGTGATGGCGTAGAAATTCGTCTTTACAGCGTTATCTATGATGCTATTGAGGAAGTGAAGCAAGCCATGGAAGGTATGCTCGAACCCATCATTAAGGAAGAAGTTACTGCTACTGTTGAAGTGCGTCAAGTTTACAACATCTCCAAAGTGGGCATTGTTGCAGGTGCATACGTCATCGATGGCCGTGTCAGTCGCTCCGACAAGGCGCGCCTTATCCGTGATGGTATCGTTATTTTCACTGGACCTTTGGCTGCACTAAAGCGCTTTAAGGACGATGTCAAGGAGGTAACGACCAACTTCGAGTGTGGTATCTCTCTACAAGGTTGCAACGACATCAAGGAAGGCGACATGATTGAGACCTTCCAAGAAGTGGCCATCAAGCAAAAGCTCTAAGCTCGTTTTGAAGCGTAGAGGCTGATTGCTTCTCTCTTGTTGCGTGTGCCGGTGCTACGGCATCGGCACACGCAATTTCCTTTTCAACGACAGACTTATATATATAAATAGGATTACTAAAAACTATGCTGTTCGACATTTTTATCATAGCAATTCTCCTTTGGGCCGCCCTCACAGGCTGGCGCAATGGCCTGCTCAAAGAGCTTGTTTCGTCCCTCGGATTTATCGTGGGGTTAGCGATTGCGGCCACTTGTTATTCGCAACTGGGCGACTATCTCGCTATGAACGGCTCGGAAAGCAACATCACGCTCAACATTGTTGCCTTCTTCCTTCTTTGGATTATCGTTCCCATTTTCTTGGGTTTCGTGGCCAATATGCTCACCAAAGCAATGTCTGCAATTTGTTTGGGATGGGTCAACAGTATCAGTGGTTTGGTTGTTTCCGTAGCAAAGTATGTACTCTTGCTTTCATGCGTGCTCAATGTGATGTCGATGCTTGGTATCGTCGATGAAGAACGCAAAGCCTCTTCACGGCTCATTGCGCCAATAGAGCAGGCCGTCTCTTTGCTTTTCAACGAAGCCAAAGCCCATGCAGATAAGGAACGCAACAATGAAGGCGACACGACGGTGATAGACATCAAAGCTATCAGAGACAGCATCCAACATCAGCAGTAATTCTTTCAACTACGATTATGGAAGAAACGAAAAATCCTCTCCCCTCTGACACAAATGTGCCCGAAGCACCTAATGCCTTTGTGCGCTCTGTGGCAGAGAAGAAATACGAGTATGGCTTCACTACGGAAGTCGAAACCGAAATCATAGAGAAAGGTCTTAATGAAGACGTCATCCGCCTCATCTCTGCCAAAAAAGAAGAGCCTGAATGGATGTTGGAGTTTCGTCTGAAAGCCTATCGCCATTGGCTAACCCTTGAACAACCCACATGGGCGCATGTCAATTTGCCACAGATCGACTATCAAGACATTTCTTACTACGCCGATCCCACTAAGAAAAAGGAGGGTAAAACAGAGATAGATCCCGAACTGGAAAAAACCTTCGAGAAGCTCGGCATCCCTCTTGAGGAACGATTGGCACTTCATGGCGTGGCCGTTGATGCAGTGATGGACTCTGTTTCGGTGAAGACCACTTTCAAGGAAAAGCTCCAAGAGAAAGGCATCATCTTCTCTTCCATGAGCGAAGCAGTAAAAGAAAATCCAGAACTGGTAAAACAGTTCCTCGGCACAGTAGTTCCTTATAAAGACAATTACTTTGCGGCTCTTAATAGTGCCGTATTCTCCGACGGTTCTTTTGTTTATATTCCTAAAGGTGTGCGTTGCCCCATGGAATTGTCTACTTACTTCCGCATCAATGCGCGCAATACAGGACAATTTGAGCGCACTCTCATCGTTTGCGACGATGGTGGCTATGTCTCTTATCTCGAAGGATGCACGGCTCCCATGCGCGACGAGAACCAACTGCACGCGGCCATTGTTGAAATCGTTGTCAACAAGGACGCAGAGGTCAAATACAGCACGGTGCAAAACTGGTATCCGGGCGATAGTGAAGGCAAGGGTGGAGTCTATAACCTTGTGACCAAGCGCGGACAACTTAGAGGTGAGAACTCCAAGCTCTCATGGACACAAGTTGAAACAGGCAGTGCCATCACTTGGAAATATCCCTCCTGCATTCTTATTGGCGACAATTCACAAGCCGAGTTCTACTCCGTAGCTGTTACCAACAACTATCAGCAGGCCGACACAGGTACAAAGATGGTGCATCTCGGTAAGAACACTCGCTCCACGATTGTTTCAAAGGGTATATCGGCTGGTCGAAGTCAAAACTCCTATCGAGGGTTGGTCAAAATGGGGCCAAAGGCCATTGATGGGCGCAACTACTCTTCCTGCGATTCACTCTTATTGGGTAGCCAATGTGGGGCACACACCTTCCCTTACATTGATGTTCAGAACAATGAAGCCATCGTAGAGCACGAAGCCACTACGTCTAAAATTTCGGACGAACAGCTTCTTTATTGCAACCAGCGTGGCATTCCAACCGAAGCAGCCATTGACCTCATTGTTAATGGATATGCAAAGGAAGTGATCAACAAACTTCCCATGGAGTTTGCCGTAGAGGCGCAAAAGCTTCTCAGCGTTTCGCTTGAAGGTAGCGTAGGCTAACATATCATCGCCCTTCCCCTCTCTTGCATATAGTGCAAGAGAGGGGAAGTTTGTTATAAACAAAGCCTATCTCCTCCGCTCATATCCATTTCATGTCTTCTCACAACAATCGCTATCCTTAGATAGCAATACAACACGAAATACTATAAACATTGTTAATACACCACGTTTTTTCATAGCATCGCTTGGAAGTATTGGGATAAATCCATACTTTTGTATCAAGTTTTTCATGGTATTAGATTTTAAGGTTAGTGAAGATTGGTTGTCGGGAGACAATCAATTTTTTTTGCCCTATAACACCAACCTTTCCGCTACGAAAAGGAAGCACCAAAAGAAGACATATATCGTTTGCTTCGCTTTTATCAAAATTCACAACTCATTTGCTTTTCGCATCTCAATGTATTATCTTTGTAATAGCAACGAGGGGATATGGGGTCAAAAAGCCCATATCCCCTCACTTTTTATCCCATAAAGAGCCTTTTCTATATGCGCCTCCTCGACTTTTTCTCTGCGCTTCTCGGATTTTCTCCAAGCCTTCCTCTATATTCGCGAAGCATCTCTCACTATTTTTGAAATGCCTGCTCTGTTAAATGTTATTGAAAAACGATAGTCTTATTCTGCCCTCAGAGAGACTATCGTTTCAACACTTCGTTTTAGATGCGGAGAAGTGACAATCACGTTGTCTCATATCAACACATCATAGCCAACAATACCTGTCGGCAATTATACACACTAAAATTTGGTTATTAACCATGTAACCATTATATTTGCAACAAAACCAATTGCAATTAACAATACGCAAAATGAGACATCTGCTATTTCTTTTCCTAACTCTCTCCCTTTTTGTAGGTTGTAAAGAACATTACTCCGATGGCGAACGCGTTGGGACAGTCACTAAGTTTTCCAAAGCTGGCGTTATATGGGATTCATGGGATGGTCTGCTCAACATCACCCAAACAGGAATGAACTCCAGTGGTGAGCCTTTTGCGTTTAGTTTTGACAACGACCGCGACGACCAGCAAGCTCTCATCGACACTTTCTTGCGTGCACAAGTTGAAGGATGGAAAGTGAAAATCAAATACCACCAAGTATGGGGCTTCAAAAACCTTTTCAACAATCGTGGAGAAAGTCGCTATTTTGTAGATGATGTTGAAATTCTCGATCGTAACTTCTCAAACCCTCTCAACAAGCGATTGCAAGTAGAAAGTGGTCGCGTAGTAGACACTATATGGGTGGTTATTGACAAAGATGAATTGCTGAAGAGAAAGTAGCATTTACCCCTAACCAATTGCTTTACAGAAGCAATGCGTAGGCTCTACATACGGATGCAAAAAAAGTTTTCACTTTTTCGGGCCAAAATTCTTGGATATTTCGGGAAATGTTGTAACTTTGCACTGCATTTCAAAAGAAATTGCTGGAAGTTTGGGTGAGTGGCTGAAACCACCAGTTTGCTAAACTGACGTACGGGTTACCGTACCGGGGGTTCGAATCCCCCAGCTTCCGCTCTTGGTGCCTTCATCTAATGGTTAGGATACATGCCTCTCACGCATGACATACGGGTTCGATTCCCGTAGGCACTACTATCACTCCTCAGCAAGCTACGCTTGACTGAGGAGTTTCGTTATATCCACATTCCAATGCTCCATGCTGACCATCATAAAATCCCCTGCCTTTTCTGAACGTTGCCCTCAATTTCTGGGTGGCGCACTCACAGCAACAGTGGCCAATAGTCCTACATCCGTGGCGCTCCAAAGCGAAATTGATGCCACAATCGACCGCTTATTGCAAACATACGATACAACCAGTATCAAGTCACAAGCGGGTATTGCAGCCACACGAAACGCTTATCGTCTCTTCGGGAAAGATCCCAGTCGCTACCGCCCATCTTGTGAACAACTTGCCCGCCGTGCCCTCCAAGGGAAAGGCCTTTACACGATTTCCACCTTAGTCGATTTGGGCAATCTTCTATCCTTGGCCTCTGGCTATTCTGTGGCAGTGCTCGACCGCAGTCGCATCACAGGCGAAACAATCACCCTCGGTCTTGGGGATGCCAACGAGCCTTACGAAGCCATTGGCCGTGGCCTGCTCAATATCGAACACCTGCCTGTCTATCGCGACAGCACCGGTGGCTTTGCAACCCCTACCAGCGACAACGTGCGTACCATGGTCAGTGAAACTACCACAAAGGTGCTCATCCTCATCAACGCTTACGATGGAGATGCAGACTGTTTATCACGCACAATGGCTTTAGCTGAACGTCTTCTTCTAAGCTATGCCGCCGCCAGCGATATAAATCATTTTCATTATTAACACTCTCCGCTATGAGCCAAACGCTCGCCCTCAAAGACATCGTGCTTCGCGACACGCCCTTTGCTGACCTCATGATGAAGCGTATCTATAATGTGTTGCTCATCGCCACTAAGTACGACGCTTTCATGCTTGAAGAAGACGGGCGCGTCGATGAAGAGATTTTCAACGAGTACACCCACCTCGGTCTACGCTATCCTCCCCGCTTCACACAGGTGACCACGGAAGAAGAAGCCTTAGCCGAACTGGCCGATCGTCACTTCGAGCTCATCATCATGATGCCCAACATGGACAAACGCGACCTTTTCTCAATGGCCAAGGAGATAAAGGCTTTTCGTCCAACAGTGCCCATCGTGGTGCTGACTCCCTTCAACAGAGAAGTGTCGAAACGGGTGGCCAACGAAGATCTCACCTACATCGACTTCATCTTCTCATGGCTCGGAGAATCGGACCTATTGGTCGCCATCATCAAACTGATGGAAGACCTTTGGAATGCGCCTCAAGATTGCTCGGCCGTTGGAGTACAAGTTATCATCTTGGTCGAAGACAGCATTCGCTTCTACTCTGCGGCTCTCCCCCATTTGTTCCGCTACGTTTTAGTGCAGAGCCAAGAGTTCGCCAAAGAAGCCCTGAACGATCAACTTCGCACCATGCGCATGCGTGGACGCCCCAAAATTATGCTTGCTCGCAACTACGAAGAGGCCGTAGAGCTTTACGAAACGTATAAGGACAATGTGCTCGGCGTTGTGAGCGATATGAGTTTTATGCGCGACGGCGAGAAAGATCCACTGGCTGGCTATCACTTGGGCCAATATCTCAAGTCGCAGGATCGCCACCTCCCCCTCATTCTCCAATCAAGCGAGGAAGCGAATGCAGAGTATGCCCAACTCTTAGACAGTCCTTTCATCTTCAAAAAAGCAAAGGACTTCCCTCAACAGTTGCGCCAACGTGTGATGGAAAGTTTTGGCTTTGGCGACTTTATCATTATCGACCCAGCCACTGGCAAGGAGATAAAACGCATCTCCTCGCTTCGAGATCTACAATATGGTTTGGCAGATATTCCCGATGATGCTATGCGGTATCATTTGGCACGCAACCACTTTTCCCGCTTCTTCTTCTCAAGAGCAATGTTCCCACCCGCAATGATTCTGAAACACATTGAGGTAACAGACATGACGGATATGAACGAGTCGCGCGAGTTGATTTACAATCTTATTCTTAGCTATCGCAAAGTGAAAAATGAGGGTGTTGTGGCCATCTACAACCGCAACATGTTCGATCAGTATTCGCACTTTGCACGCATCGGTAAGGGGTC
>JALFTM010000223.1 GCA_022788345.1 Bacteroidales bacterium | reverse complement strand
AGAGCTTGAAGAACTCGAAGAACCAAGCGTTGCATTTTGAGACAGCACCTTGAAGCCAAAAATTTCTGAGGCTTGTGTCATCACACGTCCGAAGGCAGAGTTGGACGCAGAAGGAAGGAATGTGCGCACCTCACCATTTGTACTGGTATAGTCCGACGAAGAGAAACTGCTAACACCAGAGACCCATGATCCATAGGATGGCACATAGCTCTCTACTCCATTGGACTTGAATATGAGCCAGCGAGCACTGCTGTTACCAGTTACTCGGCCAGTCTCCTTACGAAGATAGTCGTAGTAGAGTTGAGCAGCCGCTTCATAGTCATTGGTGGAAGCACCCCGCATCAAATACATATCAGCCAATACAACAGAAGCTGGGATATTAAGCAATACAGAATTCACATTGCCAGCACCCGTGTTGTAGTTACCATAATTGACCTTACCATAAACTTCTTGATAAGCCATGGAACGCTCAAGATCTGTCTTCAACAAATCAACCATATTATCGGCCGTAATTTTGGGGGCAGATGTTTCCCATCCTGTACCTGCACTTCTTACTGGCTCTGTGATAAAGGGGGCTTCACCATAAGCCTGCACAAGTTGCATATAAGTCCATGCACGAGCGGCTAATACTTGCGCTGTTTCACGACGCATATAATAGTAGCCATTCTTGCTACTCATTGTATCCACTTGTGCCAAATAGAAATTACACTGGTTGATGACCTTATAATAAGCTGCTCGGTTCAGCAATCCGTTTGTCCCATCAGCAGGGTTATTATAGTTCATTATATTGGCGATAGAGTCACTGGTATAGTCTGTTGAGGTAACAAGGTCACTACGCAACTCGCCTGTGAGTGTATTGCTTTCAGCAAGGTCTTGCAAATTGCGCATGATTCCCAAGTAGAAATAGACAGTGTCTTTGCCATTGAAATCACTGACATAGCGCTCCATATCTGGGCGAATCACATCTTCACAAGAATTGAGTGTGCCAAGACCTGAAAGAGACAATCCTGCTACCATCAATGAAAGAATCGATTTCTTATTCATTGTTTTATACTATTGTGTATTTCAAGATGGAGAACAATGTTGAGATAATCCCAACTTAGAGTCTCCAACTTGAGAATAGAGTTGCTAATTGATTAGAAGTTGAGAGTAACACCTAAATTATAGTTACGACTCTGAGGGAGATAGCCAGCATCTATGCCTTGATAGAGGACACCATTGCCAATGCTAACCTCTGGGTCTTGCCCCAAATACTTCGAGATGGTGAAGAGGTTGTTAGCCTCTGCCCATACGGAGAAGCCTTGCAACCAGCTCAAGTTGAGTGGCAACTTGTAAGACAAGCGCACATTCTTGAGTTTGAGGTATGATCCATCTTCAATCCAACGATCGGAGAAACGCTCATTGTTGACCCAAGCATCATTGGTGGCAGCCATTACACGAGGGATGTCTGTGGCTTGTCCATTATAGCGCCAACGATTTACAAGAGCTGTCGTTTGGTTCCAGAATGTATTACCACTCTCCAACTGTGAGCGTTGGTAGTTATACACATCATTACCAATGGAGTACTTAAAGTTGGCACTCAATGTGAAGTTCTTATAAGTGAACTGCGTATAGAAGTTACCATATAAGTCGGGATTAGGATTACCAATGACTACCATATCGGCTTCATTGATCCAACCATCGCCATTTTGGTCTACGAAATGTACATCACCTGCTTGGAAATTACGATAAGGCTGCTCACTCAAACCCGTTGGATAACGGAGATGACCATAGAGGCCTGCCTTTGAAGCATCTTCTTCCGTAGCAAAGACACCTGCCGTTTTGTAGCCATAGAAGACACCTGCAGATTGACCTACTGCGGTCAAGATGTTGTTCTTACCGTAGATGCTACTTGTGTAACCATTGATGACTGTCTCATTGACACGAGCGCCTTTCTCGTCAAGACTATAATTGCGAATATAGTTGGTTTCTGAAGCAGGGAGTTCTGTCAATTCATTCTTGTAATGTCCAATACTAAACCCAGCCTGCCAAGAGAAATTGGGTGTATTCACCAACAAGGCATTGACAGAAAGGTCATAGCCATGGTTCTTCAATGCACCACCATTAGTCCACATTGTTGCCAAGCCTGTAATGTCACTCACAGAACGGCGTGTAAGAAGGTTGTTGGTTTTTGCAAAGAAGAGATTGACTGAGGCGTTCAGACGATTTTTGAAGAAGCTGCCTTGCAAGCCCAAATTGAAACGATGTGTCGTTTCCCATTGAATGGAAGGATTTTCAATGTTTGCAAGCACCAAAGCTGTTGCACGATCAAGGAACTTTGTATTGGCAAAGTAGGTGCGACCTGCGTAGTAGTCAACATCGTCATTACCTGACACGTCATATCCTGCTGTCAGCTTCAAATAGTTTACAGCAGAGGCCTTGAACCAATCTTCAGAAGAAATCAACCAACCTGCTTGCAGAGAGGGGAACAAGCCCCAATTCACACCGAAGAGTTTGATGCCACCTTCTGTTTCTTCACCAAAGCGAGAAGAAGTTTGCATCATTGTAGTGAAATTCAAGAAATACTTGTTGCGGAAGTTATAGTTGGCATCTACATAGTAACCCAAATTGCGCCAAACGCTCTTATCGCCACCGTAATTCTTATACTGCTGTGAATAGCTCATATTTGGCATATTGTCATTACTATTATTGTAAGATGCCAAATAGCTATAGTTATAAACATATCCGCTGAAGCGCACACCAAATTGCACATCAAAGTCGTGAGCCCCATAGAAACGCTTCCATTGTCCGCTCAAGTCGTTGAACAACGTCGTCTCTTTCGCTACTTGAGACTGCAAAGCACTACGTACATAGCCCAAACCATTCACGAACTTGCTTGGCGTACCACTCTGTGGCAAGAAGTAGCGCTCATTGCTACGGTTCAATATGTAAGAGAAGCGATTTTTAACGCTCCAATACTGGTTGATTTGATATTTTGGTGCAAAGTTCAAACTGAACTGCGTGTGCTCTTGGAAGTTTTTGTTATCGCCATCACCTTTATCCAATACAAGATAAGGGTTGGCCAAACCTTCGAATCCATAAAGACTCGCAAACCGGAAAGGATTGCCATCCTCCGTGTAGTTGACACCTGTATAGATGTTGTCTGCATGACCTAAGTGCAAACCATTTTCATAGCGTACATAATAAGCATATGGGCTAATGAATGGGGTTTGCAACAATCCCAACACGTTGGGAGAAGAGATATTGCTATTTTCATAGCTGGCCGCCCAACCATTATCGCGAAGATTGTAAGACGAGCGGGTATAGGCGATGTCGATGTTTGAAGTCAGATTGCGAACGATGTTGATGTCCGTGTTGAAACGAACGTTCATACGATCGAACTTATTCTGCTTCGCTGCTGCATTTGCCAAAGAATAGCCGAGCGAAAGATTGTAACGAGCAACATCATCACCACCTTCGACACTCACTTTATAGTTCTGAGTCGTAGCGGTCTGATACAAGTCTTTCTGCCAATCCGTTTCATTATGATAAACGGGATAGTAGAAATAGTTGGGGTCTTCATTTAAGAAAGAACTGGAGCTAACAGCACCGAACTTGGACAACTGTGTCGTACCCATGTATTCAGTCACATAGTTACGATATTGACTGGCATTCATCATGCTCAGCAATGTAGGTACCTCCGTGACACCACCATAGATGCGCGCCGTAATGCGTGTTGCAAGGCTACGTCCACGGCGTGTAGTGATGCGCAACACGCCATTTGCACCTCTGGCACCATAGTAGGAAGTTCCATTGCGCACAATCTCTACAGTTTCAATGTCTTCTGGATCTATCAAACTAAAAAGATTGTTGTAGAAGCCAGTGTGCAAAGAACTGCGACCATACTGCATATCCCATTCAACGCCATCGACCTCTACGAGAGGTTGCGTATTGGCATTGAGCGAGTTGATACCATTGACCAAGAGGAAAGCTCCTTGTGCAGGCATACCACCACGACTGATAGTAAACACCTTTGCATTCAACTCATTACCAATGTTTTCTTCTACAGTTTGAGTGCTTGTTTCAGACAAAGTAATATCATGGCGGTTGGTAATCTTTGTACCATCTTGATAGATGTTATAAAGTATGCCACGATAAAGCGAAGCATTTTGTCCCTCTGTTCCCTTGATGGGGATTTGTAAAGGGCTGTAATCTTCTGTAGCAACATAAAGTGCTGTTACAAACTCCGGTACGCTTACTGTGTACTTACCTTCCTCGTCTGTCATCGCCGTATAAAGGCGATTATTCAAAGCCTGAACACGTACACCACTCAAAGGTTTCTTTGTGGCAGCATCAAAGATTTGACCTGTTATTTCCTTCATCTTATAGACAGGAGCAACAGGCTTTGTAGGCTTCTTCACAGGCACAGGTGCTTCTGCTGTATCATCTGTAGCATCCTGTGAGAAGGCAGCTGTTGTACTTGTTAGCATCAGCAGGCCAAGACTGGCTTTAAGAGTGCCCTGCAAGAAGTTTATTTTGCTATTCTTATTCATATCAAATAGAGTTTTCCCTGGAACGATGGGGCAAGACAGAGGACAGCCTCTGTCCTACCCTATCGGATTTGCTGATTCAACGAACTGGTTCAATAATAACTTTTACAATGTTCAATGAAGCATTTGGTGTACGAGTGTAGGCTGCGCCTCTGTAATCTGCACCAAAAGCGTTCAAGTTTGGCGGGCAGATTAACACTAATCGTGCAAAGCTATTTACTTCAGAAGGCAATCCTGCATAGCTCTTCTTAAACTTATAGTTGTCGAAAAGCACATACTCTTTGACAGAATCATTGTCTACCAAGAAAGGTCGAGAGGTCTGATCAGAAGATACTGCTGGCAAGTTGTCGTCGTCATCGTAAGCAATCTGTGCATAAACAGGTATTTTCTCCACAACTTCTGCTCCATTGCGCATTTGAATGTATTCCTTGTTGATGCGGTTAGGCACAAGCTGAATCTTAATGCGATAGTTTGTACTGAACACATCTCTCAAAGGGATGGAAATACGCAATTGTACAGCATTACTCATTGGGGTAAAGCGACGATAGCGATTGTAAGGAACTTCTCCCACAACGGCTTCATTGCGATTTTGATCATCCAAAAGAATGATTGTACCTGTAGAAGCTGTACTGGTTACATTATCCACCTCTAAGAGAAAGTTCGTGAAGTGAGTGATGTCCAAAACCTCTTCTTTGGGTTGCCAAAGATAGCTTGCCTTGATGTTGTACTCATCCAAAGGAAGAATGTAGCCGTTGGAAGCACGCAACAAGTTCTTGGGTTGTTCAAAGAATGGATTGATGTTCTTATTCGCTTGGGCTGTGTCAGCAGCTGGATTGTACAAGATCTCTCCAAGAACAGAACGCAAGGAGTCTGCATAGAGAGCTTTTCCTACCACTTGTGCAGAATCACCATACTCTGTAACATGCACACCATATTGCCAAGGTGCATAGAGCATACTACGTGTCAAGGCACGTAAAGCATTGAGTTCTTTGAGTGAGTCAACATTCACCGTTACAGTGTTTCTGAACTTACCCATCGTGTTGTCCTCTGTGGCACTGTAACTTGTCTTATACGTCTCTGTATAAGCATACAAAGCCTCTGTCGTTGCCTTAGCATTTGCCCAGCCTGCATTAGTTGGAACAACTGCAAAGAACATGGAGTCTTCACTCTCAATGCTTGTCCCCGAAAGGAATACATTTCTGTGAATAAATACCGAATCAATATACACCATCTGTCCAGAGTTGTTCATTGCACCCGGAGTAGAAGCCAATTCGCTAAATGTATAGGAATCGTACTTTGACTGTGTCAAGGCATTGTAGAACTCTGAGAATTGAGAACTTGCACCAAGATAGGTCCATAAGTTATGAATATAAGGAGAGCTTCCATTCAACTTATAGATTGTACCATTTCTTCCTTGGATGAAGCCACTGGCAAGGGGGACTGCATTGAATGTATTATTGGCCTTGCTAAAGCGCACAGCTTTACCATTCAAAAGATTGACCTCTTTGCCCTTTTGCACTTCACTCTCCATTTCGGAGAAATTATAGTTGTAACGTGCAATGTGGTTTTGAACAAATTCACGACCAACATTGTATCGGAGTTTGAGAGCTTCCAACTTCTGCCCTGCAACCTCTAAAGCATCAGCTTTGTCCAAGAGCGCTAAATAGCGATAAGCAGGGTATGTCCCATCAACAGGGGCCCAGAGTGTCACTGCCTGTGCACTACTCAACAATGTCTCGTAGGAAGAACTTGACTTTTGGTCGGTGTTTGTGCTCATAACGACCGTGCGACTGAGAATCATACGCAACGAATCCAAGTCTTGGTCGTTCTGCATATTCTCCCACACCGAAGCGGCACTTGCTTCAGAAGTCTTCACCTCGAAATGGTCATCAGAGCAAGCACTAAATCCAGCCATTAAAGCCAATGCGCCTACAGTGGCAGAAACAAGTTTATTTCTATATTTATTCATGTTTCTTTTATATGATGGAGGCTTGGTTTGGAGAGAGGAGTCTCAACTCCAACCCAAGCTTTCCTTTAAAACAATTTTCTTTTACCAAATATCTTCCGAAGTTACTCCATTGTAGACACTACGAGGAACAATCTCAAAGTAATCTACAAAGAACTGTGCTGAAGTCGTACGCAGTGCAGATTTGAAGCGGAGATAATAGGTCTTATCAGCTTCCATATACGCTTGAGTAATGATGCGACGCAACACACCTGATGAAGCACGGAATGTGTTCTTTGTGTTAGGGAATGTCATATACTTCGGAGCCTTCATATAGCCTTGGTTGCGCATTGAACGGTCGTTCGCAGCATTCGTAGCAGAGTCGTTTTCTACGTCAGCAACCCAACCAATAGAGACGTCAGTACCTCCAAGACGCATATCCAAAGGCAAACCAATAGGATTGAGATTGGTCTTATCATCGCCAAAATAAATCTGTGCCATACCACGAAGCGTGTTGTTAGAAGTACCCATACGAATTTCGTACTGTCCATCCTTTGGCACTGGAGGCAACTTCAAGACAAAGTCGTAAGCTCCCATGAAGATAAACTCATCACCTTGATAGTCGCTCCAACCACCACCTGTCTTACTTGTAGCATCGCTCAAGAAAAGGATGTCTGTGCTTGAAGAGTTCAATGTGATATTGTCAAAGTAGTTGCCATCAAACACCGTGTAAGGCGTACGAGGCGAACGCAAGCCATTTGAATAGAACTCTGGCAACATTGTGGAGAGGTCGAAACGCATACGCTCACTGCCTAAGGCGTCACGCATACTCTGATCGTAGAGCAACACGCCATCAATAGGATAATAGAAACCATTGATCGCATTGTTAACCTTCTCACCATTAGTTGGAGAAATCACAGCACCACGTTTGATCACTGTTGTCTCCTTACCTGTACCATTGATATAATAGTTGTGGTCAGTGATGCGGTTGATGTAGTAAGGCTTCTCGTCTGATTCTCCACCGCTTGCTTGAGAAATCTTCACCAAACGACGGTCTATTGTCGTATAGTAGTCCCAAACGTCTACGGGGAAGTTGGCTTGTTGAGGATTTTGCTTATCACTACCTGCCTGATAGTTATATTCTGTGTAGTGACGCACAAATGAACCTGCTGCCAAACGTCCCTCAATAACGTGATAAGTCAAGAACTTGTTCACGGCATTATTAGGATCTTTCAAATCTGTAGCTGTTGCCTCAGGATATGCTTCTTTACATTTTACGGTCAAAGCAGGCAGAACTTCAGAATCCCAGTTTGTGATATTACCTGCATCGTCGCGCTTAATGGTTGCCCCAATCCAATTTTGCAAAACTTCGTCTGTTTCTACAAAGATGGTGTAACCTTTCAAGCGATGCTGCACAGATGCTTGGGTAAATTGAGTCTGGTCGTAGTTTGAAAGATTCACGTGTGTTGTTGTGTGTGGTTCACGTTCATACACAGAGTCACGTTCATTCACCAACAAAGCACTCAAACCTGTTTGTTCATACAGCTTTTGTGAGATAGCCATATTATCGGCTTGTTCCAAAAGCTCTGTCACGCGAGAAGATGAAGGTGCAATGACTGCATCAACAACATGCACATAGCCATTAGAAACCTCTTTATCTATCACAGACACGCGTGCGTTACCATTGATAACAAAATAGGTTGTTGCACCACTGCTTTCCAAATCAGCTCTTTCCTCACAAGCAAGAATACGACCATTCAATGTTGCTTGGTCGAAAGTGCCATTCAAGGGGAAACTTGTTGACTGGTAAGCTGCACCGCCTGTGTTGTCGATGATACAACTTTCAGCAATCAAAGATGCTTGGTCATCAGATAACTTCGACACATCCTCCGTTCCGATTAAAGCTTTTGTATAAGCACGCACAGCCTTGTTTGAAGGTGCAAAGAGTGTGTACACACCACGGGCAGAAACTACGCTATAAATGGAAGACGCACCCTCTGCTGAACCAAGCTTCACGCGCTCCAATATCGACTTAATATCAGAGAGAGAGTCGGTTGTTGCCAAGAAGTCAGCCATGCTCTGCTTCGATGAAATCGAAAAGTTGGAGCTATTGACATCTTCTTTACAACTGACAAAGCTTGTGGACACAAGACCCATCGCCCCAGCTCCAAGGAGAACTTGAAGGCAATATATCAGAAACTTATTCTTATTCATAATGCTAATTTTCTATGAAAGACTCAAAACCTTTGTCCTTACTCGTTTACCTTCCACACAGGGTTTTGCTCGAGGTACTTATTCACCTTGAGTTCACTTGAATTGATAGGACAATAGAGAGAATTCAGGTTGCGCAAACGGTTGCGCACAGTAGAAGAGACTGCTATGTAAGAGCGGAAAATCTCATCTACACCAGAGAGGGCATTGTAGGATGCTTCGCCTTGACGCACCAAGTCAAACCAACGCTTACCCTCCATGACGAACTCGCGCTGACGCTCTCTATAAACTAACTGCAACAAATCTGTTGCCGTAAGTGCAGTTTTGGATTTATTACCAGAAGCCAAGCAGTAGTTGACATTCAAACGATCACTGATCAACTCTGTTTCATTGGCATCATAGAGGTTGAAACCAAACTTTGTTCTGCTGGCTTCATCCAAGCCTGAAGGGTGCAAACCCGGATTGTTGCGTGCATAGAGTAGGTTCACCAAGTTAAAGCCTGTACGAAGAGCTTCGCCAGAAGCTTTGGGGTTCAAACGTGCAATCGCTTCAGCCTGTATCAACATCATGTCACTCAAACGATAAACTGGGAAGTTTGAAGACAGGTTGTCAGTATATCTGAAAGATCCAGTTGCACCTTCCAATACATCTTTATAATTTGCTACATTGATACCCTCCACAATACCTTTAGAGAAAGGCATCACCTGATTTTCCTTATAATTCAGCGTTTCCCACAAACGGAAATCGGTCTTACCGAAACCAGCCACAGGGTCTACGCTCTTTGCATTACCATAGAGCAAAGGTGCTGCGGACACAGCCAAAGCAGACAATGAACCCTTATATTCACTAAAGTAAGATGAGGGAGCTCTATTGATATTGTTAGAACCATCGAATTGTAGCTCAAAGATACTTTCTGTTGAGTTCTTTCCTCCAAAAATTGTGTTATAAACCAAGTCGTAAGTTCCAAAGTTGCTCACTCTGTGTTGCAACAATGGATAAGGCTGTTTGGCCAACTCGCTGGTCGTTTCTCGGAGGTACAAGTGGTACTGTTCTCTTAGCATGCTCATAGCGACTGTACTATAATCAATCGCTTTTTGGAAGCATATTCTTGCCTGTGCATTGGTGTAAGCTGTGTCAATAGCTGTTCCATCTGCAAGCGTATATCCTGTTGTGTCTCCGTTAGTTACAACAGGTATGTCTGTTAGATTGATTTGCTTAGACACCGATTCGCGACGCTCCTTATCAGCATGGTTCAAGAGCATACAACCACGCCAAAGATACATATCAGCCAAAAGAGCATTGATACTCATCTTGGTAAAACGACCTTTGTTTTCAGAGCTTACACCATAGTTAATGGCCGCATAGTCCTTATACTTTTCTATTTGAGCGATTTGGTCACCAAGGATGACTTCTCCGCTTGTTTTGGGCACAGGACCATATTGCCAAGCCTCTGCATCGGTATTGATAGATGATGTCACATAAGGCACATTACGGAAGGCACGTACCAAATAGAAATAGTACAAACCTCTCAAAGCAGACATCTCTGCCTGATAGGGACGAAGCTCAGATTCACGGAAGCTGGGGTCTACCTCAGATTCAGCCATCGCAGCACCTTTCTCCATCACCTTGTTACAATAGTTAATACCTGTGTAAAAGTCCGACCAAGCGAACATTCCTTCGGTAGGTTGCAAGTTAGCCTGCTGAAGATAAAGTACTTCTGTCTTTGAGTAGTTATTTATCGTTACGTTGTCCGAGCGCAATTCGCCCCAAAACATGATGCGATTGGTGATGCCCGCTTCTGTAAACTTTTTATATGCAGCTGCACGCACGTTATCCACATCGGTTTTGGTCTTCCAATAGTCCTCCTCCGTAATGCGATCGGTAGGAAGCACAGTGAGGAAGTCTTGACAGGAAATAGCTGTGAGCGTCAAAGCCCCTGCAACTACAAATTTTGTATATCTATGCAAGAAGTTCATTGCTGTTGATTTAATTAGAATCCGAGGCTAACACTCACTGTAAATGAGCGTGAACGAGGAGTTTGTGAATTATCGTAGGCTGGGCTATAGCCTCCAGCTGAATGTTCAGGATCAAGACCTTTATAGCGTGTCAACACAAAGAGGTTATTAACAGAGGCTGCAAAGTTCAAGCTGCTCAAACCATAACGCTCCAACTTTGCAGTAGGCACGTTATAAGAGAGTTGCAGATATTGGAAGCGAAGGAAGTTTCCACTCTCAACGTAGCGGTCGCTAATCAAAGCGTTATAAGAAGCACCTGCGCTTTCATTCATTGCACGAGGAATTTCGGTCTCCTGACCATTCTTACGCCAACGCCAATTCACTGCTGCGCTTTGGTTCTTATTGGTGCGCATATCCTCCACATACATGCGAGAGAGGTTGATAATTTTATTGCCCAAGCGGAAGTTGAAGTTTGTCTTCAAACGCCAGTTACCATAGTTGAAATCGACACC
>JALFTM010000222.1 GCA_022788345.1 Bacteroidales bacterium | reverse complement strand
TTTCACAGCCCCCTCTGCGCATGTCCCTACCATCCGTGGCTTAAATTTCGATGCCACCGATGTCTTTCTTGAAGACCGCTCCAAAGGGAACGACACCATCACCTATTGGATTCGCCAAGAAGAGGTGTGGAAGCAGGATAGCTTACAATTTATTTACACTTACGAGGATTATCTCGATTCAACCAAAACCCTGCGCCTTGTAGAGGACACTTTGCTCCTCGTTCCCCGCTTGACGAATGTGCAGCGAGCGAAGTTGGCCGCCAAAGCCAAGGCAGAGTTTGAGAAAGCCCTTGAGAAGCGACACAAGAAAGGCGATTTCTCGCAAGAGACCATGCCTGTGACACCCTTGGAAGTGCGCCGAAACATAGCTGCACGCCCTTCGCCGACCGACAACCCTACGTTCATCTTGGGCGAACCTGCGGCCACAATTGACACGGCAGGCATTCACCTTTTGCTGACTATCGATTCCACAAAAGTTGCTGCACCGTTCCGCTTGGAGCGTTCGCCCTACAATCATGAGCAATTTACGCTCTTTGCCGAATGGCGGTCGGGGCAAAAATATACGCTTACCATTGACTCTGCGGCCATTCGTAGCATCTATGGAAAGGTGAACAATCCCAGTTCGCAGCAGTTCGCTATCGCTACTGTCGACGACTATGGCGCTGTCTTTGTTTCCCTTGCAGGGACGGATGGGAAAGCTGTGGTGCAACTCTTGCAAGGTGGAAAAGTGGTGGCCCAAGAGAAAGAGAAAAGTCGACAAGCCGACTTCTTTTATGTCAAACCGGGCAACTATCATCTTCGCCTTTTTATAGACGAGAATGGCAATGGCATTTGGGACACTGGCGACTATGCCACAAAAACTTCTCCTGAGGAGGTCTTCTATTATCCCATGGCTTTCGATGTGCGTGCAGGCTGGGATGTGGAGAAAACCTTTGCCATCGACCGCAATAGTTTGGCTTCGCAAAAGCCTCGTGACTTGGTCAAGCAGAAGGACGACAAGAAGAAAACATCGGCCCATCAGCGCAACATCGAACGCCAACGCAATAAGTAAACACTATCCATAACGCATTCCATCTTTATATATGCTTCCAGAAATTGTATTTGCTACTAACAACGCCCATAAATTGGACGAAATCCGTGCCATCCTCAAGGACAAGTTCCTTGTGCGCAGTTTGGCAGAAATTGGTTGTCATGACGATATTCCCGAAACAGCGGACACGCTTGAAGGCAACGCTTTGATCAAGGCACGCTATGTGGCCGAACGCTATGGCGTGTCCTGCTTTGCCGACGATACGGGCCTTGAAGTCGAGGCTCTCGGTGGCCGTCCCGGCGTTCACACAGCCCGCTACGCCTTTCCCGACCGCTACGATGCGGAAGCCAATACAACTAAATTGCTGGAAGAACTTGCAGATAAAACGAACCGCAAGGCACGATTTCGCACCATTGTGGCGTTAATAGATAAAGACGGCGAGCATCTTTTTGAAGGCATCGTGTCGGGCGAAATTGCTCCCGAACGTCGTGGCGACAAGGGGTTCGGCTACGACCCTGTCTTCATCCCTGAAAACGAGGGCTTGACCTTTGCCGAACTGGGCGTGGCGGTGAAAAATGAGATTTCGCACCGCGCTCGTGCGGTACAGAAATTGGTCGCTTTTTTGGAAAAACGTGCCGGGTGAAACTTTGCTGATAGGGCAAGAAAAAGGCGAATGTAGGAAGGCGAGTTTTCTGTTGTGGCAAGATGTTTTGTCGCCTTGCGCTTCCTGTCAATTCTTCTTGCGCTTGGCGGAAATTCTTCTTGCGCCTCCCGTTCTGTTTTCCTGCGCTTGCCGTAAAACGCCCTGTTGATGGGCATCCCACATAGTTCTAAGCAACGAGTATTTTTTATGTACAGTTTTCCTTTTTTGCAAACCCTCTGCCGCTTCGTCCTGTTGCTTTGCATTGGACTGATGGCAGGTGCAGCACCAGCTCATGCTGATAGTATTGGCACTTGGACCCCCCACTTGGCCTATCACAATGCCACGCAAAGTATTGCGGTGGGCAATAAAGTTTATGCGCTGTTTGGTGAAAATTTCTTGTCTTATAACGGAACAGACACCGAAGTGCGTCGCTATGCCAAGAGCGACGGCATGGCAGGAAAGGCAGTGATGCAAATCGGATATAGTGCGACCGCAGGGCGTGTAGTCTTGGTCTATACCAATGGCATGGTAGATGTGTTCGATCCAGAAACGGAAACATTCATTGCTTTGAACTATCTTGCTAACAATCTCTCCACGACAGGTGCGCCCACCGCTTTGGACGTGTCGGGCGATTATGCCACCTTGACAACAGCCAATGGAGTGGTGGTCTTCAATGTCAAACGTTTGGAGATGCGAGGCTATTATCCTCGTGCCGTTGCCGCTTTGACAGGAGCGGTCAATGAAGGTGTGCTATATGTGGCTACGGCAACCAATATCGTGGCAGGAAAGCTCACGGACAACCTCAACGACAATACCCGATGGACAACAGTGGCAACGCTCTCTGCCACGCGCTTGGTGCCCTTTGGCGGACGGCTCTATGTGCTGACCAAAGACAACGGACTTTGGCAACTATCGGGGGCATCGGGCGCCATACTGTCTACTCTTCAACAAATTTCGACAACGTCCTATACGAAGGCCACTGTGAATGGCGCAACAGCCACCCTATGTTCGCCCTCAGAAGTGGCTGTCTATAGCAGTACGGCCACTACGAAGCCAGCCACTGTCTTTGCGTGGAACAACGCGTGGAACGATGTGGCACGCACTGCCGATGGCACACTTTATGCCGCAGAAGCAGGCAAAGGTCTGGTCGGCTATGCCACTTCTGGCACGACTCTGAAACCCTCTGGTGCTGTGATTGGAGGCTATGGCCCTATTCGCGACTTGGGCGGATATTTGAGTTTTGTGGGCAATCGCTTGCTCGTGGCAGGAGGTCCGTTTGAAGCTTATTTTAGTATGCGCTCTCCAGGTACAGCCATGTATTTGGAAAACAACAAATGGACATACTTCGATGAGGTTTATAGCATCTATCCCAGCTTCACATCCATTGTTCAAGACCCTTTGGATGCGACCCATCATTATGTTACATCGGGCGAACAAGGCTTTTTTGAATACCGCAATGGTAAGTTTGTGCTCCGTTTGGCCGACCATGGCGGTATGTTTGTGAAGAAAGAAGACCGCATCCGCATGAATGCTGCCAAGTATGACGCTTCGGGCAATCTGTGGGTGCTGAACATGCTGGCCGACACCACTATCTGCATCCTTCAGCCGAATGGAAAATGGACGAAACTCTTTGTGCCAAATCTTTCCAATTATCGCTATTTGCACAGCACCCTTTTCGATGCGAAAGGCCGTCTGTGGTTGGCTTCCCGGGTGTGGCATGGCACAGCTACAGGAGGAGTACATTGCATCGATTTCGGAGGGACAATCAACGACCGTAGCGATGACAAAACGCTCTTTCGAGCAACGATGACCAATACGGACGGGACAGCTGTGGATTTGCAAACTGGCGTCTATTCGATGGCGCAAGACTTCTCTGGGCACATTTGGCTCGGTGGCGTGGACGGTGTCTATGTGATAGACAATCCCGATGCGTTCATGAACGAAGGCTTCCAAGTGGTTCAACCCAAAGTGGCACGCAACGACGGCACAAAGTTGGCCGACTATCTTGTCTCTGGTGCCACTGTCACGGCCATTGCTGTGGATGGCGCTAACCGCAAATGGTTTGGCACGAACACTGGAGGCGTCTATTTGACCAACGCCACAGGTACTGAAATTTTGAAACACTTCACTGTCGACAACTCGCCCTTGCTTTCGAACAACATTTACAGCATTGCCCCTAATCTTGAGACAGGCGAAGTGTTCTTCGGCACGGAGGCTGGTATCATTTCTTACCAAAGCGATGCCACGAGAGCCTATGAAACATTGGAGAAATCGAACATCAAAATCTTCCCCAATCCTGTTGCGCCACAGCAGTCGCAGGTTGCCATCACGGGTTTGACCGATCAAGCTGCCGTGAAAATAATGACTACAAGCGGTTTTGCCGTAGCTTCAGGCACTTCTTCGGGAGGCTCGTTCATGTGGAATCTCCGTGGACCAAATGGTAAGCGGGTGGCTTCGGGTGTCTATTATGTACTCATGGCCACGAGCGATGGTTCAACTTCCGTGGTGGGTAAGGTGGTGGTCATCTAAAGGCACAGACAAATGGAGAAAACCCTTTTTGTCTTACTCGGACCTACGGGGGTGGGCAAAACAGAACGCAGTTTGCAAATAGCCGAACGCCTTGGAACACCCATTCTCAATGCGGATTCCCGACAACTTTTTCGCGACCTCCCGATAGGTACGGCTGCCCCCACGGCCATACAGCAAAGCCGTGTGAAACACTATTTTGTGGGTACGCTCGGTTTGGAAGCATATTATAGCGCAGCGCAGTATGAAGGCGAGGTGTTGCAGGTCTTAGAGCAGGAATTTGCGCAACGAGACAATGTGCTTCTCACAGGCGGTTCGATGCTCTACATTGATGCTGTTTGTAAAGGCATTGACGACATCCCAACCATCAGCGAAGCTGTGCGCTTGTCCTTAAAAGAGCGTTACGAGAAAGAAGGCCACGAGCGTTTGGCACAGGAATTGCAACTCGTTGATCCAGACTATTATGCTGTGGCCGACTTGCGTAATCCCAAGCGCATCGTACATGCGCTGGAAGTCTATTACGAAAGCGGACAGCCTTATTCGTCTTTTCGCACCGCCACTCCTCGCCAACGTCCGTTTCGCATTGTGAAGATAGGTCTCAACCGCCCGCGGCCCGAACTCTTTGAACGCATCAATAGCCGGGTGACACAGATGGTAGCCGATGGCTTGATCGAAGAGGCGAAGAGGGTGTTGCCTTATCGCCATTGCAATGCCCTCAACACGGTGGGCTATAAAGAAATGTTCCGCTATTTGGATGGCGAGTGGACGCTCGACCTTGCGATGGAAAAGATACGTCGCAACAGTAGAGTCTATGCCAAGAAACAACTCACATGGTTCGCCCACGACCCCGCCATCCATTGGTTTCACCCCGATGCGGAAAAAGAAATTACAGATTTTGTGGATCAGTGTGCCACTTCTTCGGTTTGAAAAAGCTACTTTTGTAGCAGCGTAGAACGCCCATCGCAACAAACGCTTAATTGGAAAACGATATGCTTTTTGTGTAGCCCATTCAAAGGGCATAAAGGCACATTCCATATATTATGAAACAGAAGCCCAGTTTTTGGCAACGCCTCCTTCAGTTTCCTGCCAGCCTTTGGCGAGGAATAGGACGCTTTTGCCGTTGGTATCGCAACCTCTACCGTGGTCGCGCTTGGTACACCAAAACCCTCATTGTCTTCCTGACGATGATTGTACTCTTCGTCTTGTACATCGTAGCTTTGCTCACCAATTTTCTTTGGCTCTTTGGCAAGTCGCCTTCCCTTAACGACATCATGCACCCGAAGAATGCGGAGGCTTCCGAACTATATAGTGCAGATGGCAAACTCTTGGGGAAATACTTCAATGAGAACCGTACCGCTGTGCCCTATGATAGCATTGCGCCAGCTTTCTTCGATGCCTTGATTTCGACGGAGGACGAACGTTTTTACGAACACCATGGCATCGACTTTACAGCCTTGGGAGCTGCCGTTAAAGATGCTGCTCGTGGGCGCGCTCGTGGCGCATCAACCATTTCGCAGCAGCTGGTGAAGAATATGTTCCGAGTGCGCACGCAGTACAGCACAGGCCTCTTGGGAAAAATTCCTGGGATGAACATCGTCATCATGAAGAGCAAGGAGATGAGTCTTGCGGTCGGCATCGAAATGATGTCTACTAAGAAAGAAATCCTGACCATGTATGCCAATACGGTGGACTTTGGATCTAACGCCTATGGTATCAAGACAGCGGCTCGTACCTACTTCAACACCACCCCTGCAAAGCTCACCGTGGAGCAAGCGGCCGTACTTGTGGGGTTGCTCAAGGCCACTTCGGCCTATAACCCACGCATCAATCCCCAAAAGAGTCTTGCCCGTAGAAACGTGGTGCTGGACAATATGCGCCAACACGGACACTTGACGGCCGAACAATGTCGTCAGCTCAAAGAGAAGCCCATCGAATTGGACTTTCATGTGGAGACCGCCTATGATGGTCAAGCACTCTATTTCCGCGAAGCCGTAGCTGATTGGCTCAAGGACAAAGCTCCCGAACTCGATCCCTACTCTGACGGATTGAAGATTTACAGCACTTTGGACACCCGCATGCAACGCTACGCTGAAGAAGCCGTGCGAGAGCAGATGAAAGTGGTGCAGCGCAATTTTAATTCCCACTGGAGCGGACAACCTGAGGTGTGGCGCAACGAGAAAGGGGAGATAATCCCTCATTTCATAGAAGACATTGCTCGTCGCAGTGACGACTATAAGCGACTTTCTGCCAAGTATCAAGGCGATGAAAAAGCCATCTTTGAGGAACTGAACCGTCCGCACCGCGTTGTTCTTTTCGACTATGACAAAGATACCATCGTGAAGACTTTGAGCACGATGGATAGTATCCGCTATATGGTGCGGTTCATGCACACAGGTTTTGTGTCGATGGAACCAGCCACGGGACACGTAAAAGCTTGGGTCGGCGATATTGATTTCAAAACTTGGAAGTACGACAAAGTGAAGGCCATGCGCCAACCGGGTTCGACATTCAAGCTTTTCGTCTATGCCGCAGCCTTGCGAAAGGGCAAGTTGCCCTCCGATGTGGTGCGCGACTCATACATCGAAATGAATGTCTACGACCCGAAGCGCGACACGACAGAGATTTGGCGACCTCGCAATGCCAATGGTGTGTTCTCTGGGCGTGACTTGCCTCTTCGCACAGCTTTTGCACAGAGCGTGAACACTGTGGCCGTGAAATTGGGACAGGAGGTAGGCATTCCTAATGTTATAGAAACAGCCCACAGCATGGGTATCCTTTCTCCTTTGGACAATACGCCCTCGCTCGCCCTCGGTTCAAACGATGTCAATCTCTTTGAACTTGTCAATGCTTATGCCACAGTGGCGAACAACGGCACGCGGGTTGAACCAGTTCTTGTCACCAAAGTCGTAGACCGAGAAGGCAATGTCGTATTTGAAGCCCAGCCTGAAACGCAGAAAGTGTTGAGTGACGAAGTCGCTTTCTATATGCAGAAATTGCTCGAAGCTGGCGTGCGCGACGGCGGAGGCACGTCGCAGGCGCTTGGTTCGATGCAATACATGGGCAGTTTCGACCAGCGCATCGATTTTGGCGGCAAGACAGGAACCTCCAATAACCATAGCGATGCTTGGTTTGTTGGGGTCACACCCGGCCTTGTTGGCGGAGCTTGGGTGGGCGGTGAATATCGCTCCATTCACTTCCGTACGGGCGCACTCGGACAAGGTAGCCGTACCGCATTGCCTATCTTCGGACTTTTCATGAAGAAAGTGCTGAGCGATGCTTCCTTGGCCACTCGCTATCTCCAACGCTACGGTGGTGCGCCTGCTGGCATAGCCCCCGAAACTTACGAGAACACTTATCAAGAGTCTCCCGTTGCGCTGTCCGACTCGGCAGAGATGGATTCAACCTTTACGGATCATACAATTGACCTAATGGGTACTGAACCTGATCCGGCAGAAGAGCCTGAACCGATGGCCGAGCCAGCTCCGAGCCGCGCAACGTCCCATGAACGTTCAACGCCCCGTTCCACTCTGCGTTCTCCGAAAGAGCATACGGATGAATTGTTTGAGTAGGCTATAAACTTTTTGCCAACTTTTCAAGAGCATAGATTGCTGAGATATTGTGCACATTATAAATGAAGCATAAAGATGCGTAGACACCATCACCTCTTTCCTTTCCCCTGTTCGCTCCGCTGTGGGCGAGCAGTGGGAATTTTATTTGCCACTTTGCTGACCTTGTCGGCCATGGCGCAAAACAGCGAGCACAACTTTGGCGTGACCAAGCGTCTCGATTTGTTCAATTCCCTTTATCGCTCGCTCGATCTCCAATATGTAGATAGTTTGGACGCGAAGAAAAATATCGAGACGGCCATCACTGCCATGCTGTCGGAGTTGGATCCCTACACAGAGTTCTATTCGGAGACCGAAGGGGCGGAGTTGCGCGAAATGGCCACGGGAAAGTACGCTGGCATCGGTTCGCCCATCGTGTTTCGTCGCACCGCCAAGCGGTGTGCCTTTGCCACGCCTTATGAGGGAAAACCTGCGCAGAAAGCAGGTGTGCGCACGGGCGATGTGATTATTGCCGTAGATGGCAAAGACTTTGGCGACTACACGGGCAAGGATATTGGTGCGTATTCGGCCCGTGTCACGGAAGCTTTGCGTGGTGAACCGGGAAGTACGTTCGAACTGACCCTGCGCCGTCCCGGCGAACGCCGCACCTTCAAAGTGCGAATTACGAGAGAAAACATCTCTTTGCCCAATATCACACTCTCCAAGGTGTTCCCTGATGGTGTGGGCTATGTTGTGCTCAATCGCTATACGGAACATGCTGCTTCGGAACTGCGCACGGCCATCCTCTCGCTGATGCAACAAGGGGCAACAAGTCTGATACTCGACCTCCGTGGCAATGGTGGTGGCGTGGTGAGCGAAGCGGTGAAAATTGTCAACTTCTTTGTGCCAAAAGGTAAGGAAGTGCTCACCATGCGTGGCCGCACCGCCAATTTACACCAAACCTACCTCACCGAGGGCGAACCCATTGCCCCCACTTTGCCCCTCGCCGTGCTGGTCGACTATGGCACGGCATCGGCAGCCGAAATCACTGCTGGAGCATTGCAAGACTATGACCGTGCGGTTATAGTCGGTGTGCGCACTTATGGCAAAGGTCTTGTGCAGCAACCCATCGATTTGCCCTATGACGCTTCGGCCAAAATCACAGTTGCAAAATACTACATCCCATCGGGGCGTTGCATTCAAGCCTACGATTTCAAACGACGCAATGCAGATGGCGATCCGCTCCACTTGCCCGATTCTTTAACCACAGAGTTCCGCACCACGACAGGGCGCATTGTCCGCGATGGTGGTGGCATTCTGCCCGATGTGGTCGTGGCTGGCGACTCTCTGGAACCCTTTGTGGCCAATCTCCGAGAGAGCGATGTTTATTTCGACTTTTTGGTGCGCTACCGCCAAGCGCATCCTACCATTGACGAGCCTGAACAATTTCGCCTTTCCGACGCTGATTATAAAGATTTTGTCGACTACTTGAAAGCCAATGGCTATGTCTATAAGAGCGCCTCGTTAGAATATGTTGAAACGCTCCGCAAATTCATCCGCTCGGAAGGCTATGAAGGCCGCACAGCCACAGCACTGAAAGCCCTTATCGATAAGCTCCAGCCCAATTTGGAGGCAGATTTGCAACAATGGGAACGTGAGGTGCGAAAAGGTTTGGAGAGCGACATCGTTTATGAGTACTACTATGAGGCTGGTTTGCGTCGCCACAATTTGGCAGAAGATCCTGATTTCAAGGCTGCCCGCAACTTGCTTCACGATCTGCCTCGCTACCACCGTCTTCTCAGCGGTGCGCCAGAGCCATAAAAGTCTTTAGAAACATTCCAAAGCATGACCAAGCGAGAGGAATGGAATTAACAAAAAGAAATATTTCGTTTGCATTTTGCCTTTCGAAGCATTATCTTTGTACTACAAAATGATAGGCGGAACGAGATGAGATGCTCGCTCCGCCTATTTTTGCCTTATAAGTGACGCATCGAAGTGGCGCAGGAAGAAAAAACAAGTGGCGCAACTTGGAAAAACACCTACTGCTTCCCCGACATTTCTCTGCCGTATGCCCTTGTTACAGCTCCTGTATTCATAGCTTGAAAAGTTAAAGATTGTAGAAAAATATGAGGCGCGAGTAAAGTGGATATGGTGTAGGAAAATGGTGCGTAAAGGTTTTATAATCAGGAAATATCGGTTGTGGTGTTTGTCTTTCCATCATACGTGCGAAAACCATCGGCTTACATCTGCTTTTTTGACAGCTAACAAATCCCTTTCAAATACGAAAAAATGTGCATTCTCCCCGATGTTCGGGGGGAATTTGCTATATTTGCAAAAGATAGTGCCCGATGGCTCGCTTGCCGAGCGAATAGGGCGGTAGAACACAGATAATAGATTATGGGCAAAATCATTGCAATCGCGAATCAGAAAGGCGGTGTAGGTAAAACCACGACGGCTATGAACTTGGCGGCCTCCTTGGCCACCTTGGAGAAGAAAGTGCTTCTCATCGATGCCGACTCGCAAGCCAATGCTTCTTCGGGTGTGGGTGTAGATTTGGCGAGCGTGGATGTCTCTGTCTACGAATGTTTGGTGGGCGGAAAAGACCTTCATGAAGCTATTTATACCACCGATATTCCCGGATTTGATGTCGCACCATCAAGTATCGACTTGGCCGCTGCGCCAGTGGAGTTGGTGAGCCAAAATGAACGTGAATTCTTCTTCCGTCGCATGGTGGCCTCTGTGAAAGACGAATACGATTACATCATTGTCGATTGCGACCCCTCGTTGAGTCTTTTGGTCATCAATGTGCTGGTGGCAGCCGACTCTGTGATTTTGCCTGTGCAGTCGGAATACTTTGCCCTCGATGGTTTGACAAAACTTCTCAATACGGTGAGCCTCGTCAAGCGCAAACTCAATCCGAAGCTCGACATCGAAGGCTTCCTCATCACCATGTTCGACAGCCGACTCTCCTTGGCCAATCAGGTGTATGAAGAGGTGAAACGACATTTCCAAGAACTGGTGTTCAAAACAGTCATTCAGCGCAACGTGCGCTTAAGCGAAGCCCCCAGTCATGGCGTACCCGTGTTGCTTCACGATGCCGACTCCAGAGGGGCGAAGAACTATTTGGCACTCGCCAAAGAAATCATTCAGAAAGGAGAATAGGGGAGCTTGCTTTTGCCGTAGCGAGAAAACGTCTGTTGTTAAACGAACGGCAAATTGCAAAGCGCATCCGCCACGAAAATGCCCCTCTTGTTGAGACAAAACGCTTTGGCCTGCTGGCCGTTCGGCCTATAAGCAAAAGCGAGGTCTGCATAGTTGGCCTCTTTGGAAGGCAACCCATGTTTCCCATACGCAGACATCAATTTTTCGTCTCTGATGCTTTGTTCCACTTACCGCCAATAATAACATTCCCGATTTATGGTTGCTAAAAAGAAATATCCTGCCTTGGGCAAAGGTTTAGACTCACTCATCGACACCAACACCGTTGTGCGCACGAGTGGGTCATCGAGCATCCACGAAGTGGACATACAGCAGATTATCCCCAACCCCAACCAACCCCGTCAGGAGTTCGACCCAACGGCTTTGGAGGAGTTGGCAACTTCCATTCGCGAGTTTGGCATCATTCAGCCCATCACCTTGCGTCAGCAAGAGGATGGTCGCTATGAAATCATCTCAGGCGAACGCCGGTGGCGTGCCTCTCAGCTCGCTGGGCTGACCGCCTTGCCAGCCTATATTCGTACGGCCAACGATGAGAATATGATGGAGATGGCTTTGGTGGAAAACATTCAACGCCAAGACCTCAACCCCATCGAAATTGCATTGGCCTATCAGAAGCTCATTGAGCAATATCGTCTCACACAAGAAGAACTGTCGGCAAAGGTGGGAAAGAACCGTGCCACTGTGGCCAATTCGCTCCGCCTCCTCAAACTTGCCGCCAGTGTGCAACTCTCTTTGCAGAACAAAGAACTTGATCCCGGACATGCCCGTGCCCTGCTTAGTTTGAAAGATCCAGCTCTGCAAGTGAAACTTGCTGCTGAGATTGTAAAGGAAGGCCACTCCGTGCGTCAGGTGGAAGAGATGGTCAAGGCACTCAATGCTGGAGATAGCGTGCCTTCAGGCGACAAGAAGCTCAAAGGCAAGGCCGTGTCCCTTGGAGCGGAGTACGATGCGCTTCGCGAACGTTTGAGCCAAAAGTTCCAAACCAAAGTGCAGATGACCTGCACCCAATCAGGCAAAGGCAAAATCTCCATTCCTTTCGCCAACGAAGCAGAACTCCAGCGCATCATGGAGGTGCTCGACAAGTCTTTATAAACCCTCCCTCCTCGTTGCTCTTAATGACAATAATGCGCACATTATTCCTCTTGGCACTTTCGCTCTTCTCCGTCTTCGGAGGGGGAGCCTTGTATGCCGAAGCGATGGCCGAGGAGGTTTTCGTTGGCGACACCATCCTCACCCCCGAAGACTTGGAAATGGAGGCAGACCATCGCCTTGTTATGGCACCGAAAGATAGTGTGCGCATCGACACGGCCCAGTTCAAGAGTCTACCCACATTGTCGGCCAAAGATGTGCGAAAACTCAAGCTCCAAAACTTTGTGCCCAACCCCAAGCGTGCTCTTTGGCTTTCCTTAGTGCTTCCGGGGGCAGGACAGATTTACAACCGTAAGTATTGGAAACTCCCCATCTTCTATGGTGGTTTCCTTGGATGCACCTACGCTTTCCTCTGGAATCAGCAGATGTATCGCGACTATTCGCAGGCCTATCTCGATCTCATGGATAGCGACGCTAACACGAAGAGTTATTTGGATTTCCTGCCACCCAACTTCGACATCACAGGACGCGAGCAGCAATATCAAACCCTCTTCAAAAATCGGCGTGACCGCTATCGTCGCTATCGTGACCTTAGCGGATTTGCCTTTGTTGGCGTCTACCTTTTGAGCGTCATAGACGCCTATGTGGACGCACAGCTCAGTCAGTTCGACATCACCCCCGACCTCTCTCTGCGGATAGAGCCTGCCGTGATAGGCAACGACCTTCCAGCAGTGCCTTTACGCCAGCGTGCAGCTTATGGCGTAGGATGCGCCCTCACTTTCTAACACAATCAAACAACGAACTTCCTTGCCCAATTGCAAGGCGTGCAACAAACAAGAATGAACAAACTCTTCACCCTTCTTCTCTCTCTCTCGGTCAGTGCCCTGAGCCTTACGGCGCAGGATGTCATCACTGTGGACGATGAACAAACCGGTCAGCAAGCCAGTATTGAATTGCCAGAAGGCATGACTTTGCCTGAGGATGAACTTCTCAATCAATGGCGTGCCAAGCACTATCTCTATGCTGACACCACTTGTGCCAACCCTGACTACAATCCGCAATACACATCAGACACCTACAAGGAACGCCTCCGCCGTCTGCCTGTGGTGATGGAAATGCCTTACAACGCCATTGTTCAGAAATTCATTGACCAGTACACAGGTCGCTTGCGCAACTCCGTGAGCTACATGTTAGGGGCAGGCAATTTCTATATCCCTATTTTTGAAGAAGCGTTGGACTATTACGGCTTGCCTTTAGAGCTGAAATATCTTCCTGTCATAGAGTCTGCTCTCAATCCTAAGGCAACCAGTAGAGTCGGAGCCGCAGGCTTGTGGCAATTCATGCTGGCCACAGGAAAGCGTTATAACCTCAAGGTAAACAGCCTTGTCGATGAGCGTCGCGACCCCTATAAGGCCACGTGGGCAGCCGCGCGCTATCTGAAGGATTTGTTTGCCATCTACAACGACTGGAACCTTGTTATCGCTGCTTACAACTGCGGTCCGGGCAATGTCAATAAGGCGATTCATCGCGCTGGAGGTAACCGCGATTATTGGACCATCTACCCCTATCTCCCTGCTGAGACCCGTGGTTATGTCCCCGCCTTTATTGCGGCCAACTACGTGATGAACTATTATTGTGAGCACAACATTTGTCCGCTCAAGACCAAGTATCCCATCGTGACGGACACGGTGATGGTGGACAGAGATGTCAATATGAAAGCCATTGCGGAGCTGACCAATCTCGATTTGGAGGTGGTGCGCGCCCTCAACCCACAATATCGAACCGACATTATTCCAGGCACTTCCGAGTTGAGTAGTCTTTGTCTGCCTCAGGAACAGCTGGCACTTTTCATAGACCTTGGTGATACGATTTACAGCCATCGTGCCGAGGAGTTGCTGACCCGTCGTAGCGAGGTAGAAGTGGCAGAGAAAGCCACTGCTGCCAGTCGCTTCAAAAGTGATGATGCAGAGGATGACGATGCGGAAGCTGTAACACCGCGCCGTTCTCGCACCCGTCAAAGTCGCACCACTGTGGTCAAAGAGAAGACGACCAAGAGCAAGACCTCTAAGAAGAGCAAAGAAACCAAGAAGTCCAAGAAGAAAGCCGCTTCCGACGCTACGGTGAAGCGTGGCGATACGCTGGAGGAAATCGCTAAGCGCAATGGCACAACTGTGGCCAAGCTTCGCAAGGCCAACAAGATAAAAGGTAGCACCATCAAGCCCGGTCAGAAATTGAAATTGAAATAAGGCCTGCGGGTTCCTTCGCTCATGTGGGGGAACCCGTCTGTGTATGCAAAATAGAGACGCACTATGGAAGAGAATAAACATTCCCTTAGTCCGCAAGAGCAAGACGACGAGGCGAAAATTCAAGCCGCCTTTCAGCATCTTATCGACACCTACTTGAACACCAATCATCGGCGGAAAGTAGACGTCATCACTAAGGCTTTTCATTTCGCTAAGCAGGCTCACAAAGGCGTGCGACGCCTTTCGGGAGAACCTTATATCCTCCACCCCATCGCCGTGGCGCAAATCATTTGCGAAGAGATAGGGATGGGGTCCACCTCCATCTGTGCCGCGCTTTTGCACGATGTGGTGGAAGACACGGATTATACCTATGAGGATATTAGCAACCTCTTCGGGCCGAAAGTTGCGAATATAGTAGAAGGCGTTACGAAAATCAATAGCGGTGTTTTCGGTAATAATGCTTCGGCACAGGCAGAAACCTTCAAGAAACTCCTGCTCACGATGAGTGACGACATTCGGGTTATTCTCGTGAAAATTGCCGACCGTGTTCACAACTCGCGCACCCTTGCCAGCATGTTGCCCTCCAAGCAGTATAAAATTGCGGGCGAGACGATGTACATCTATGCTCCCTTAGCCGACCGCTTGGGACTGAACAAAATCAAGACAGAACTGGAAAATCTGTCTTTTAGTTACGAGCATCCAGAGGAGTATCATTCCATCATGGAAAAACTCGCCTCGTCGCAACCAGAGCGTGACCAAGCATTTGAGAAATTCACTCCTGCCATCACGGAAGCTTTGGATGCTATGGGCGTGCGCTACACCATACAATCGCGCATCAAAAGCCCCTACTCGATTTGGCAGAAGATGCAGAACAAGAATGTACCCTTTGAGGAGATTTTCGACATCTTGGCCATCCGCATCGTTTTCACGCCTCAAAATCGTGCCGAGGAGGTCAGCGAAAGCTTCCGCATCTATTCGGCACTGACGAAGATATACAAGCCACACCCCACTCGCTTTCGCGATTGGCTCTCTAACCCCAAGGCCAATGGTTACCAAGCCCTCCACAATACCTTTATGAGCCGTGAGGGAAAATGGATTGAGGTGCAAATTCGTTCGGATCGCATGGACGACATCGCTGAGCAAGGCTTTGCCGCCCATTGGAAGTATAAGGATAAAAATGCTCCCTACGATGAGAATGAACTCGATAAGTGGCTCAATTCCATCAAGGAAATCCTCGACGATCCACAACCCGACACCCTCGATCTCCTCGATACCATCAAGCTCAACCTTTATGCTAAGGACATCCTTGTCTTTACGCCTAAGGGCGAAATTCGCACCATGCCCCTCAATAGCACGGTGCTCGACTTTGCTTTCTCCATCCACTCCTCGCTGGGCTTGCATTGCTTTGGCGCAAAGGTGAACCATAAGCTCGTTCCTCTGAGCTACCGCTTGAAGAGTGGTGACCAAATAGAAATTCTCACTTCTGCCACCAAGCAAATCAAGCCCGATTGGTTGCAACTTGCCACCACGGCAAAGGCGCGCACGAAGATACAAGCGGTGCTTCGTCGCGAAGCCCGTGAGCAACAACGCAAGGGCGAAGAGCAGTTGCGCCAATTCTTCGAAACGAAAAATGTTCCGATCACCACAGCCGACATTGACCGCCTCGTGCGCTATCATGGCTTGAGTGCCCGTGAAATGCTTTTCCAGCTTGTTGGCGAGGGCAAGCTCACCCTTTCGGAAACGGAGGTTGCTGTGGCCAGTGGCAAGCGTGTCAATAAGAAGAAAGGAGCTTGGTGGCGACGCCTGCCTTTCTTCAGCAGAGAGGAGCAGGAGCAACCTGCGGTGATGGCCGAGGGCATGAACTTCCAAAAGGTCAATCGTAAACAAACATTTGTGCTGACAGACGAAGTCCTCCCTCGTTGCTCGATGGCCACCTGTTGCAATCCGCTTCCGGGCGACGACTCCATCGGTTATATCACGCCTCAGGGCGGATTGGAAATTCATCGCCGCAACTGCTCGACCGCATCTCGTTTGAAATCCCAGCAGGGCAATGACATCTTGGCTACGGCTTGGGACACACACAAGCAACACCTCTATCGCACCACCATTCGTTTGCGCGGTGTCGATGGCTCGGATGTGCTGTTTTCCATCGCCACGGTGTTACACAAAATGCACAATGCACCCGTGCATGCCATACAACTCTCGTCGAATGATGGCATCTTTGAGGGTACTATCTCGCTGAGCGTTTACGATACTGCCGATTTGCGCAACATCTGTCAGCAACTTCAAGCGGTGGAGCAGGTGCAAGAAGCCGTGCGCATGCTTTGAGTAGCAACAAGTTTTCCCTATGCGCTATTTTCTCATCGCTGGTGAAGCCAGTGGCGATTTGCATGCGGCACATCTGATTCGTGCTTTGCGTGAACAAGACCCCGAAGCCGAATTTCGCTGTTTCGGGGGCGATTTGATGCAGGCCGAGGGGGCAACGTGTCTGACCCACTATCGCGACTTGGCTTTTATGGGGTTTATTCCCGTGTTGTTGCATCTGCCAACCATTCTACGAGGACTGAAACGTTGCAAGGAAGCCATCCAGTCGTGGCAACCCCATTGTGTCATTCTTGTGGACTACCCCGGATTTAATTTGAAGATAGCAGAGTTTGTGCATCGCGAAGGCATCTGCCCTGTCTACTACTATATTTCTCCAAAAATTTGGGCATGGAAGGAACACCGCATCCATGCCATTCGTCGCAATGTCGATCGCCTTTTTTCCATCCTTCCCTTTGAGGTCGATTTTTTTGAACGCAAACACGGCTATTCGATTACCTATGTGGGCAATCCTACGGTCGATGAAATAGACGCTTTTCAAAAGCAGTACGTTGCGCCCGATGCCGACTTTTACGCCCGTCATGGCTTGGATGCGAAGCGCCCCATCATTGCCCTCTTGGCGGGAAGCCGACAACAAGAAATTCGCGACAATCTCCACCGCATGTGTCAAGCCTGTGCTCCTTTTTTGAAAGAAGGCTATCAGCTTGCACTGGCTTGTGCGCCCAGTATCACGCTTGTGTTTTATCAGTCTGTGCTCGATGCCTTGCCCGCGGAGCAACGCCCCGTGATGGTTGACAACGCCACTTATTCGCTTCTGTCCCATGCCCATGCGGCCTTGGTGACCTCTGGGACGGCTGCGTTGGAAACAGCTTTGTTTGGTGTCCCTCAGGTCGTTTGCTACTACGTTGCTTTCGGCCGCCTTGTGAGTTTCCTGCGCCGTTGGTTGCTCAAAGTGCCTTATGTGTCGCTGGTCAATCTCGTTTGCGACCGTGAAGTCGTGCCAGAACTCATTGCCGATGGCATGACCGTGGCGCGCATCCAAAGTTGCCTTGCCCCTTTACTCGTTGAAAGCTCCGAGCGAAAGGCCATGTTGGAGGGCTATGCCGAGATGCGACAACGCCTTGGCCAACCCGGTGCACCGCATCATGTGGCTCTTGCCATCGTGGCAGATTTGCGGTGTCGTTTGGTCAATTCGTAAAGAATACCTATATTTGCAACATCAGAATATCAATTTTAATCACCGAAGCCTATCGAAACAACATTACTTCTAACTCTCAAACATTAAAAGTAATGGACAAGTTGTGCCAGCTCCACGACGATGCGTTAGTGGTGCGTTACCAAAAAGGGTCGAACGAAGCGTTCGACACACTTCTTGCACGCTATAAGAATAGGCTTTATTCCTATATTTTTTGTATCGTTCGCAATGCCGACTTGGCCGACGACCTTTTCCAAGAAACGTTCGTCAAGGCCATCTTAGCCATGCAACAAGGTCGCTACACATATAGCGGCAAGTTTTATTCATGGCTCACCCGCATTGCTCACAACGTTGTCTTTGACCAGTTTCGGGCAGAGCGCAACGACCGCACCATCTCCAACGATGAAAGTGAGGTGGACCTTTATTCTCAAGCCGTGGTGTATGAGCAGAGTTTGGAGGAAACGATGGTGTCGGAACAAACCTTGGAGGAAGTGCGCTTTTTGATGAACAATTTGCCAGCGAACTTGCGGGAGGTTGTTTTCATGCGCTTCTATCAGGACATGAGTTTCAAGGAAATTGCAGAGGTGACAGGCGTGAGCATCAACACAGCTCTCGGACGTATGCGCTACGCCCTCATCAATCTCCGCAAAATGATGGGGCAACGGTCTGTTTTTTGACCGCAGGGTAAGAAGCGAATCGGGGAGGAAGGGCAAATGGCTTGGTGTTTGGTGAAGTCTATGCCGGCAATCGTTCGCAGAGGCACGACCTTTGTTTCACCACAACGCAAGGGAACATAAAGCGTTTTGCACCCCCGTGTGTTTGTTCCTACAGAAGAGACATGATCTTGAGGCGCAAGGAGGAATTTCTTCTTGCGCCTGTCTTATCCTGAAAAAAGTTGACTCTCTCTTCAATGATAAGTTATGTACCATTTACACACGAAAAAGCAGAAAGCACACTTCGAAGAAGTTGTTCGGCTTCATCAACAAGGCTGTTCTCTAGGCCGTATTTCAAGGATT
>JALFTM010000221.1 GCA_022788345.1 Bacteroidales bacterium | reverse complement strand
GCCATCCTTCCCATGACCACGGACAACAACTCGCCTGCATTCATGCGTAAGGACTATCGCGCCTATGATATATATGCCTATCGTGGCACTGCCTTTACCGAATACGACGATGATGGTCGCACACAAGCTTACCTCCGCCAGCAAGGTGTCACCACAGACATCGCCACGACAGTGGACAAGGAACGCCTGACCATCCGCATCGCTCCCACAAAAGGCACTTTCTCTGGTTTCGAGCCACAGAAAGCGACCGAGCTGTTCGTTCATACGGCCAAAGCTCCCAAAAAGGTTAAGGCCACAGTGGGTAGCAAGCGCATCCAGCTCACCGAAGCCAAGACCCGTGCGGCATACGACCGCCTCACCAATGCTTTCTTCTATGATGCACAGCCTGCCATCACGGCCGTAGCCACGGGCGTTCCCGGCAGTGCGCCAGTCAAAGGTGCGCCACAACTCTTTGTCAAATTGGACAAGACCAACACCGCAACGGAAGATATTGCCGTTGAAGTGCGTGGCTTCCAACCGCCATCATCACTCCACCTGCGCACCAAAAAGGGATTTCTCTCCGCCCCCAAACCCCGCCTTGCAGACGCACAGGCCACAAGCCTTGCCCTTGCATGGGACAAGCAAGCGCAGGCCGACTTCTACGAAGTGGAGTTTGATGGCATACTCTATTCCACCATCCGTCACACACCCTTCACCTTCGACAACCTCTCGCCCGAACACAGCTACGCTTTCAAAGTGCGCTCTGTGAATGCCGACGGCTATTCGCCTTGGGCCGATATCACGGTGTCTACTGTGGCTGATCCTTTGGAACACGCTGTGAAAGGCGCAACAGCCGTCACATCCTGCCCCAACCAAGGCGGACAAGGCGTAGGCAAACTTGTGGATCGCGATGAGAAGAGCGTTTGGCACACCGAGTGGGGAAAAACCGATGCGGTGCCCTTCACCCTCACCCTCGACCTCAAGGGAGTGAACCAACTCGACCGCCTCGTCTATTTGCCTCGTGAAGATGCTGGCAACGGCACATTGCTCGCTGGCACTTATGCCACCAGCACCGACAAACTCACATGGAGCGAAGCCAAGCCTTTCCTCTGGGCACGTGACGGCAAGGAGAAAACCCTCGACCTCACAGGCACAGCCGCACGCTACCTCCGTTTCAACGTCACAGCCGCAGTGGGTGGCTACGGATCGGGGCGCGAACTCTATGTGTTCCGTGTGCCGGGCTCTGAAGTGCAGCTCCAAGGCGACATCAACCGCGACAAGCGCATCGACGAGAACGACCTCACGTCCTACATGAACTATACAGGTCTTCGCCGTGGCGATGCCGATTTCGACTATGTGTCCATTGGCGACATCAACCGCAATGGTCTCATCGACGCTTACGACATCTCTACCGTAGCCACACAGCTCGATGGCGGTGTGCGTGAGACAACCGATAAGGTTGCTGGTGCGCTCACTCTCACACCCAACCGCACCACCTTTGCGGCTGGCGACGAAGTTCGCATTGCCGTCAAAGGCCGTGGCCTGCACATCGTCAATGCCTTGAGCTTCGCCCTGCCTTACGAACAGACCGACTTAGAGTTCCTCGGCCTCGAATTACAGGGAATGAAGAACATGGTCAATCTCACCTACGACCGCTTGCACACCAATGGTCAAAAAGCCCTCTATCCCACGTTCGTCAATCGTGGCAACGAGTTCCTCCTTGAGGGCGATGCCGACCTCTTTGTACTCCGTTTCCGTGCCAAGCGCAATGGTCGCTTCACGCCCAAGGCCATTGACACTCTCTTGGTCGATCGTAGCTTAGGCACGGCCAAGTGGTAGACTTTCGCCACCAAGCACAAATAGCTTTTTCGAGGGGCGCAGGAAGAAATGTCTTCCTGCGCCCCTCGTGTTTTCTACCTACGCCCACAAGTTGCCGAGGGGTTTGTAGCTGACACATTTCCTATCATTGTGCCGACACCAACAGGCCAAAATACACGACAAACGACAGATGGACCTTACAATTTTAGCGCAAAAAGTTGGTAATTTCTCCCGAAAATCGTAATTTAGCGCACAGAAGTCGACCTTTCTTCAAATAAAGGTAACACATTCTGCCACAGCAGTGTTT
>JALFTM010000220.1 GCA_022788345.1 Bacteroidales bacterium | reverse complement strand
TGCAAGGCCACCATCAAGACTTACAGCACCCGTGCTGTTGCCGATTATAAAGGCTCTATCGTAGAAGAGAGCATTGAAGGCATGCTCCTTGATATTGACGATGTGGAGGTGAGCGTTCGCTTCGTTGGTCGTTTCAATGTGTCAAATCTTTTGGCTGTCTATGGGGTTGCTCTCGGCTTGGGTATCGATAAGATAGATATTTTGCGTGTCTTGTCCACCCTCAAGCCTGTCAATGGTCGCTTTGAAGCTATTCATTCTCCTGAAGGTTTTGCTGCTATTGTAGACTACGCACACACCCCCGATGCTTTGGAAAATGTTTTGTCGTCTATTCGCGACATCGTGAGAGATGGTCGTGTCATCACGGTTTGTGGAGCTGGTGGCAATCGCGATAAGGGCAAGCGTCCACTGATGGCGCAAGAGGCTGCGCGTCAGAGCGATCGCGTGATTATCACGAGCGACAACCCACGTTTTGAAGACCCTCAGGCCATCATCAACGATATGCTGGCAGGGCTTGATGCCACGCAAATGAAAAAGACATTGGCCATTGCCGATCGTCGTGAAGCCATCCGTACCGCCACGATGTTGGCCGAAAAAGGCGACATCATCCTTGTGGCAGGTAAAGGGCATGAGCCTTATCAAGAAATTCAAGGCGTGAAGCACCACTTCGATGACCACGAAGAAATTCGTGCCGCCTTTGGATTGGACAATTAAACCACGCCCTACATTTTAATAGTTATGCTTTATTACCTCTTCCGCTTCCTTGAAGAATTTGGAATATCAGGTTCGCGCCTTTGGGGCTACATCTCTTTCCGCTCGCTCTTGGCTTTCATGTTGGCACTCATCATCTCTCTTTGGTTTGGTGAGCGTTTCATCCAGTGGATGAAGCGTCGCAACATCAGTGAAACCCAGCGCGATGTCACCATCGACCCCTTTGGTGTCAATAAAATTAACGTCCCTTCCATGGGCGGTATCATCATTTTGCTGGCCATCCTCGTCCCCGTGCTTCTGCTCGGCCGCTTGCGCAACATCTATCTCATACTCATGATAGGCACAACAGTGTGGCTCGGTCTCTTGGGCTTTTTGGACGATTATATCAAAATCTTCAAGAAAAACAAGGATGGGCTTTCAGGCAAGTTTAAGCTCCTTGGACAAATGGCCCTTGGCTTGGCTGTGGGACTGACACTCTATTTTAGTCCTGATGCCGTCATTCGGGAAAATGTCGAACGCCAAAGGGTAGGCGATAAAACAGAGTTTGTGGAATCCATCGTGGTGCATGAAAGTGAGGCGGTGAAGTCCACAAAAACCACGATCCCCTTTGTGAAATCGAACAATTTGGATTACACGGAATTGTTCTCTTTTCTTGGGCAATACTCCTCTGCAGCAGGTTGGATTTTCTTCGTGCTCTTGACTACGTTTGTCATTACAGCCGTGTCCAATGGGGCAAACCTCAACGATGGCATGGATGGTATGACGGCAGGAAATTCGGCCATCATTGCTGGTGCTTTAGCCGTCTTGGCCTATGTGTCGAGCCATCTGGAGTTTGCGGCCTATTTGAACATTATGTATATTCCGGGTACGGAGGAACTCGTGGTGTTCATCTCCGCTATGGTGGGGGCTCTCATCGGTTTTTTGTGGTACAATGCCTATCCTGCACAAATTTTTATGGGCGATACTGGATCGCTGGCCATCGGTGGCATTATCGGGGTGTTGGCCATTATCATCCACAAGGAATTGCTCTTGCCTGTGTTGTGTTTCATCTTCTTTGTAGAGAGTGTGAGTGTCATCCTACAAACCCAATACTTCAAACTCGGCAAACGCCGTGGCGTGCGCCAACGCATTTTTAAGCGTGCGCCCATCCACGACACTTTCCGCACGCTCCCTTCGCAGATGGACCCTGATTGTCGCTACGTCTTTGGCCATTGGCCAAAGGGCGCATGGCACGAGTCGAAAATCACGGTGCGCTTTTGGATCACCACCATTCTTTTGGCCGCCGCTACGATTATCACTCTCAAAATTCGATAGCCATTCCTCTTGGCAAAACCGAACACGCAACGTTTTTCGCCCATGCCGGGGAAAGTGCTGTTAAAAGCAAGCAACGTATTTAGACGCCACCAAAGGGGCGTCTAAATTTGCAACTTTTGGAGACTTCAAAAGTGCTTGTTTTTCTGTCTGTTAGAGAGGCAGTCATTTTCTTGCGCCTCCCGTTTTTACGGCATGCGCTTCCCGTTTTTACGGCATGCGCTTGGAGAAAATTCTGCCTGCGCTTCCGTGGTTTGGGGTAAGAAGAGAGGGCAAAGATACTTTATATTCAACGCATCATGCAACAACTCGTTATCTTAGGTGCCGCAGAGAGCGGCGTAGGTGCCGCCATTTTGGCACAGCAAAAAGGCTACTCTGTTTTCGTATCCGATATGGGCACTATCAAGGAGCGTTACAAGGCCCAACTCGATGCCCACGCTTTGGCGTGGGAGGAGGGGCGACATACGGCTGAACGCATCCTTGCGGCCGATTTGGTCATCAAAAGTCCGGGCATCCCCGACGATGCACCAATGGTGCGCCAAGTGCGAGAAAAAGGCATTGAAGTCATCAGCGAAATCGAATTTGCAGGACGTTACACCACGGCTCGCAAAATCTGTATCACTGGGTCGAATGGCAAAACCACCACTACATCGCTCATCTATCACATCCTTGAGCGCGCGGGGTTCAATGTCGGTTTGGCAGGCAATATCGGCCGTAGTATGGCCTTGCAAGTGGCCGAGGGCGATAAGGACTGGTATGTCATCGAACTCTCTTCGTTCCAACTCGACGACATGTTCGACTTCCGCGCCGAGGTGGCTGTGTTGCTCAACATCACGCCCGACCATCTCGATCGCTACAACTTCGAGATGCAACGCTACGTTCATTCCAAGATGCGTATCACCCGCAACCAACAGGCGGG
Source organism: Bacteroidales bacterium (assembly GCA_022788345.1). GTDB lineage: Bacteria > Bacteroidota > Bacteroidia > Bacteroidales > Bacteroidaceae > Alloprevotella. The sequence continues at coordinate 63 of JALFTM010000220.1, read as the reverse complement.
CGACAGCTTCATCTATTGGATGGGCGACGACTATATCCCTTCCCAATTGGATACACACATCGG
>JALFTM010000219.1 GCA_022788345.1 Bacteroidales bacterium | reverse complement strand
TCGCTCTCGCGACGGAAAGCCAAATTCTTCTCCATCGCCTCTTGCAGATCGCGCTGACGCTTCATCAAGATGGTGGCAGGAAAGGTCGATTGTCCGCTGAGATATTCGGCAAACTGGCGTTTGAACTCCGCTTCGTTGCGCTCCGTCTCTGCTTCATACTGCTTGCGCAGCTCGCCCAACTTCGTGGTCTGCTCCTTGTATTCGGGCAGGTTTTGCAACAATGTATCAACGTGCAAATAACCGTACTTAGCCACTGTGCCAACGGCTGTTGTGCTTGCCGTCGTTGCCGTATTCACTTGGGCCGAAGCCGTTGTGCCTACAAGGAAACAAACACCAAGGAGAACACTTTTGGTGAGGCGAAAAAATTTCTTCATTTTCAAACTTCAATAATTAGGATATTCTAAAGGCAAAAGTAAGAAATTTTCCCTATATTTGCCATAGACATTCCTTATTACTCACCCTCTAATTCTTAAAATCCTTATGGGAGACGCTACATTATCCTATATGATTATCGGTTTTGCCGGTTTCATCGTCTTGAGCATCTTTTTCTACTATGTGCCTTTCTTCCTTTGGCTCAGTGCGCAAGTGTCGGGTGTTCGCATCTCGCTCATCCAGCTCTTTCTCATGCGCATCCGTAACGTGCCGCCTTCCATCATCGTGCCCTCGCTCATCGAAGCGCACAAGGCAGGACTGACCAATGTGAGCCGCGACAACCTCGAAGCCCACTACATGACGGGCGGACACGTTCAGCGCGTGGTGCATGCCCTTGTGTCGGCCTCCAAAGCGGGCATAGATTTGAGTTTTGAGAAAGCTACGGCCATTGACTTGGCAGGTCGCGATGTGTTTGAAGCTGTGCAAACGAGCGTGAACCCTAAGGTGCTCGACACGCCTCCTGTGGCCGCTGTGGCCAAGAACGGCATCCAGCTCATTGCCAAAGCCCGTGTGACAGTGCGTGCCAACATCCAACAACTCGTGGGCGGTGCTGGCGAGGACACCATCCTTGCCCGTGTGGGCGAAGGCATCGTCAGCTCTATCGGTTCGGCCGAAACGCACGAAAGCGTGTTGGAAAATCCCGATTCCATCTCTAAACTCGTCTTGCGCAAAGGTCTCGACCAAGGCACAGCCTACGAAATTCTCTCCATCGACATCGCCGACATTGATGTGGGTAAGAACATCGGTGCCACTCTCCAAATGGACCAAGCCAACGCCGACAAGAACATTGCCCAAGCCAAGGCCGAAGAACGCCGTGCCATGGCTGTGGCCACAGAGCAGGAGATGAAAGCCCGTGCCCAAGAGGCCAAAGCGCAGGTTATCTTGGCCGAGAAAGAAGTGCCTCTCGCCTTGGCTGAAGCCCTCCGACAAGGCCACATGGGCTTTATGGACTACTACAAGTTGGAGAACCTCAAAGGCGACACGGCCATGCGTGATGCCATCGCCAAAATCAATCCTACCGATGTTTTAGGTAAGAAATAGCAACCTTTTCGTTCAGCCAGACGAGCAAAGATGAGCTTGCTCAAACTTTGCCGTGGCGAGAAAAGGTCTGTTGTTAAACGAACGCTTCACTCATCTGCTCTTCATGGCAGATGTGGCTGGCGATGCAGCAAATGAATAGGGACGCTTCATGACAAGCGTCCCTATTTCGTTTTTTCATGCGTCAGCCACGCCTATTTATCAACGTTTGGACTTGCAACGCATGGGATTTTACACTTGGGCCAAAGAACAGCCCGTGAACACACCGCTCAAGGCGGTCAAAGCGGCAATAATGGCTTGGATGATGAAGCCCCATAGACGACTCCGCTTTTCACTCTGATTGATGGCATCGAGATTGACCATTCGGTATTTTCTTTTAAGGGTTAGTGGTTAGAGGGTTTAAGCAATCGGGACCTATTCGCTTTCCTTGGGCTTGGTGTTCATCACGATGGCCAAATCGGGGTTCTTCGTGCTGAACTTATAGCGCATCGTCGAGCCTTTGGTGAAGCAGACGTTGATGCCTTTGATGTGCGTGGGCTTGAAATCGTTGGCATCCTTCACGGAAGCACTCTTGATGGTGGCACGGAAAGAACCCAAATCGCCCAGTCGCACGCTTTGTCCGTTGAGCAAGGCGGCTGTGATGTGTTCATCAAGGGCAGAGAGCACGGCTTTGACATCATGGACAGTGACGGTACACTGTCGAGAGATGGCCTCAGAAAGGGCGGTCAAAAGAAGTGGCGTTACGGGCGCAATCTGTGCATAGAAAATAGGCTCTTTCGTTTGAGGATTTTTGCGAGCGACGAGGTTGTACTTCAACATAATGGTATTGTTTTTTAGGTGAGTAATAAATAATGTGGAGATTGTTGTTCATCGGCCTCCCCTCGAGGACTTGGAAGTCGATGGTGCAAAGTTACAACACGCCAAAAGCACGCTTGCTGTTTTTGTCGTCTCATGCGGTTAAAATCAATGGAAATTCAGCTGATAAAACGCTATCTATAAGTGATTTATAAAAAATATGCACAAGGTGTGAGAAGTCTGTCTGTTCCATGAAAGCAAAGGAGCAGGAACGCCCCGTGTGAAGCGTCCCTGCTCGTGGATTGATACGTTGGCCTCTTTCGAGGTCGCAACCTTATTTCATCAAGCCCTCCACGGCCTGCCAATTGACGATGTCCCAAATGGCAGCGAGGTGGTCTACACGGCGGTTCTGATAGTCGAGATAGTAGGCATGCTCCCACACGTCAATGCCGAAGATGGGGTTCAAACCTGAACGAACAGGGTTGCCCGCATTTTGTTCCTTCGTGATCACGAGCTTGCCCTCTGCGTCTTGCGAAAGCCATGCCCAGCCAGCGCCGAAGAGGGTAGCGGCCGCTTGTGAAAACTCTTGCTTGAACGCCTCGAAACTGCCAAATTGTGCATTGATGGCTTCAGCGATGCGCCCTGTTGGCACGTTGCCAGCCTTGGGAGCTTGGAATTGGAGGAAATAAATCTGATGGTTCAACGTCTGTCCGGCGTTGTTGAAGAGTGGACCTTCGGGAGCAGCCTTCACAATTTCTTCAATACTCTTGCCTTCAAGGTCTGTGCCCGCAACCAATTGGTTGGTTGTGTTCACATAGGCTTGGAGGTGCTTGCCGTAATGAAATTCTATGGTTTTCTGACTGATAACTGGCTCCAAGGCGTTGGTTGCATAAGGGAGCACGGGCATTTGAATCTGTGTCATGTTCTTTTCTTTTTTAGGAGTGATGAGGGTTTTCTCTTTTGCCACAATGGCCTTTTTCACCGCTGTTTTGGCAGTGCGTTGTGGGCGTTGCGCCACAGCGTTGTGGGCCATCGACAGGGAAAGTCCCAAGGGCAAGAGAAAGGCGAATAGCTTGTTCATACAGCGTGTCGATGAATAAGTCATACAAGTGCTAAATCATTCAGCGAGCATCTTCTCGCTTTACATTTACAAAAATAGCAACATTCC
>JALFTM010000218.1 GCA_022788345.1 Bacteroidales bacterium | reverse complement strand
GTTGCTCACAAAGTTGCCTTGATGAGGGCCGGGATAGTCGTAGCCTGTGGTTAGCTGTTGCTTGCCTTGCTTGAGAAGAGCGGGGTTGTAAATCGTTTGGTCTACCCAGTCCCAAATGCAACCACCGACGCCGTATTTGCTATTCTCAAGAGCATTCCAGTATTCGCGCAAGTTGCCCACGGAGTTGCCCATAGCATGAGCATACTCACACATGAAATAGGGCTGGTTGTCGCGGTTGCCATTGGCTTCCTTTTCAACACTCTCGACGGAGGGATACATCGTTGAATAGAGATCCGTGCTTTCTGGGCGACGACCGCGAGTTGCGCCTTCGTAGTGGATTGGGCGAGAGTCAAGGGCACGCACATGCTGGTAGGTTTTGGCGAAGTTGTCGCCACCACCGCTTTCATTGCCCAACGACCAGAAGATGACGGAAGGGAAATTGCGGTCGCGCAACGTCATACGCTCGGCACGATCCAAGAACGCAGGCAACCACGACGGAGTGTTCGTGATGGCTTGGGGCGAAGTCTCGCCATAGTCCTGCCAGTTCTTATGACACTCGATGTCGGCTTCGTCCATGGTGTAGATGCCATAATAGTCGAAGAGTGAATACATTTTGGCCTGACGTGGATAGTGCGAAGTGCGCACCGTGTTCACGTTGGCCCGCTTCATAAGGGTGATGTCCTTAATCATCGTCTCGACATCCATGGTGCGCCCTGTTACTGGGTGTGTATCTTGGGTGTTCACCCCCTTGAAAAAGATGCGTTGGCCGTTGATATAGACAAGTTGGTTCTTGATTTCAATATGACGGAAGCCGTATTTTGTGGCAAAGGCCATCTCTTCCTTGTTGCCATCAGACTGCACCACTTCTACGGTGTAGAGATGGGGCGTTTCTGCCGTCCAAGGAAGCAAGTCTTTCAAACCGCTGAAATTCACCGCAACTTGCGCTGTTTTAGCCTTTTTGGCAAAAGAAACTTCGGCAAGACAGGTCGCTACCTCCTCCCCTTGAGGATCCAAGAGGCGAACAGTCACATTCTTCTTCGTAGCGATGCCGTCGCGGTTGTCAAAAGTCAGTTGCACCTGCATCTCACCGCTGGTATAGTTCGTTGCAGGGTCGAGCTTGGCGGTAATATAATGGTCGCTCACAAAGGTGCGTGGCGTGGCATAGAGGTACACGTCTCGATAAATACCACTCATGTGGAACATATCTTGCCCTTCGAGGTACGATGCGTCGCTCCAACGAATAACCTGTACGGCAACGTTATTCTCGCCCGTGCGTACATACTTCGAGATGTCAAACTCGGAGTCTGTGGTAGAGCCTTCGGTGTAGCCCACCTTTTGGCCATTCACCCACACATAGGCGGCCGACTTGATGCCATCGAAATGGAGGACAACGCGCTCTTTGTCCCAACCTTCGGGGAGCACAAATGTGCGGCGATAAGACCCAACAGGATTAGGGTCTACACCCACTTGTTCTGAACCTGCACCCGACGCCGTGGGCTTGGCATTCTTCTTTAAGAACTCATCGCGCAAGCGGACATAAGGAGGATTGTCGTAGAAAATATGATCAACATTTACATAGACGGGAAGATCATAGCCTTTCATTTCCCAACATGAAGGCACTTCAATCTTGTCCCAAGCATGGCTGTCGAAGTCGTCACGAGCGAAGTCCGCTGTCCGTTGCTTCGCATCGGGAGCATACTGGAAGTCCCAAGTTCCGTTCAAGCTCAAGAACATTGCCTTTTCGGGAGTGAGCCAAGGCTGATTGTAGCGTGCATCGGACTTCAGAGCCGCCGTGGAAGCATAAGGCATAAAGGTGGCGTGTGCCTTTTCTTTATTGATGCCAAAGATGGTCTCATTTTCCCATTCTTCGCCCATAAGAGCTTGTGGTACAAACTCCGATTTCTTCACTTCAAAAACCGTGTTGGCATCGGCCACATCGGTCATCTGCGTACTTCCATCTGCGGCCATCGCCAAGTAAAACGCCTTGCCGTCCGCATCCCTTGTCCGCAAACGGAACTTATTGCCATCGACAGCATCGAGGAAAAACTGTTGATTGGCATTGTTCGTGTTGAGATTCCATTGCAGAGGTTGGCGCGTCTGTGTTTGCAAAGCAGCATCAATGGCCTTGCCCGATGTTTTGTGGAAGAAAGCATAAGCATCACCCACCTTGAGGGTCTGCCACACCTGCGTTTCGCTCTTTTTGTCAGACTTCAAGCCAACCACAAGCGAGTTGTTACTCATCGACCCATTGTTGTCCAAACGGAGACCATGTGCCACAGAGGTGATGGTGTAGAAACCACGATCGACAGGGGCATAAGGAGAGGCGGTTACGGCCTTTACTTCATGCAAAGTAAACTCCAAAGGCGCACCTTCCTTTTCAGTCATCAACACGATAAAGTCACTGCTCTTTGCCAAAAACTTTGTGCCATCGCTCGCTGACGCAAGGCGAAAAACACCCTTTTTCGTGGCAACAGACACAGCCTTCCACAATTGTGATTGACTACTCGCATTCGCACCAACCATCAAGGCTGTGCCATCGGAAGCATCAAAGGCAGACGTTTTGTCCGCCGTAGTGATGTGCCATACGCCTCCCTTAGCTTGCGTAAACAGCCATTGGTTATTGCCCTGTTTGGCCAACGAAATAGGGGCGGCATTGGCGTTGCCAGCTGTGAGCGTCAAACCAGTAGAGCTACGAAGCTCATAGATTTTACCCGACTGTGGCGTCTGTGCCATGGCATTCAGTGCCGTCGTAGCAACAGCCGTTACAACACAAGTGCGCAAAATAGCGTTATGAAATACGTGTTGAATCATTGATATAGGACTTTATTTGAACGTTTTCGTTCAGCCAGACGAGCAAAGATGAGCTTGCTCAAGATTTGCCGTGGCGAGAAAACGTCTGTTGTTAAACGAACGATTGCTATGTAGAGTTAGCGATTTTTACAAACACAAAGATAGAAACTTTTCGTAAAAGACGCCTGTCTTCTTTACAGAATTTAGTGATAAAACACGCCCCATGATAACCATTTCGTTTTCTGCACTTGTCTTATCCTGAAAAAAGTTGACTCTCTCTTCAGTGATAAGTTATGTACCATTTACACACGAAAAAGCAGAAAGCACACTTCGAAGAAGTTGTTCGGCTTCATCAACAAGGCTGTTCTCTAGGCCGTATTTCAAGGATTATTGGCATTAGTTCCTCCACCGTTCGGGAATGGTTGGCTATCTTTGCCACGTATCAATCCTCTCAAAGACGTATGAAAAAGGTCAACCCACCCACTCCGAGTCCTGCCTCTTCTACAGAAGCCTCCGTTGCTAACCTCCAAGCCGAGAACGCTCGGTTGCGTGCCGAGCTGTTGGACGCCCGTTTGCGCGCCGACTTGCTGGACGAAATCATCAACGTTGCCGAAGCACAGTTCAAGCTTCCCATCCGAAAAAAAGCTGGCGCCAAGCAGCCATAGCTTCTTGGATAGCTTTTTTGATGGCACGGCGATAAGCCACTTTGCCTTCTACTTGGCGAGCGATGCTCTTACCTACGATATTGGCATCGAGTTGAGGACGCTTGATCTCGAAGATGTTGATCTGAACTTC
>JALFTM010000217.1 GCA_022788345.1 Bacteroidales bacterium | reverse complement strand
ATGTTGTAGAGCAAGCCGATTTCCAAGTGCTTTGCCACCGTGATGCCTGCACCAATGTTCCAGCTCGTGTTCATGTTTTCCTTCTCAAAATTCTGACCGATGCTGGCGATGTTTTGAAGGTTCCATGTTTTATTGCCAACGTTGAAGCCGAATTGTGGACCCGTAGCCAAATAAGCTGAAGCCAATGCGCCGAGACCAATGTTGTAGCGAAGGTTCAAGGGGATTTCAACGCTGCGGAATGTTTTGCTATCAACATCGCTGATTTCCAAACGCTTTTGCGAGTAGAGAAAAGCAGCGTCGAAACCGAGACCGAAGATGGTGCTGAACTTCACCTTTGGGCCAAGATACCAACCAGCACGATTGCTCGAAGAGAAGTTGGCAAGAGCATCGCTCGTGTTGAGTTTGCTAACGTTCAAGCCAGCTTCTACACCGAACTTGAAACTTTGAGCTTGTACGCTTACGCAGGCCACAAGTGCGAAAATGAGGGAGAGAAAAATCTTCTTCATAATGGATAAAGTAATGGTTTGTCTATGGGGAATTTTATGTTATTCTAAAGGACGAATATCGACAATATGTAGCTGCACTTCGCCACGCTTGTGCGTGTTTTCTTCCACCGTATAGCAGATGCCGAAAGCGCGACGCGTCTTGATGTAAGGCGACTTTCCGCCTTGTCCAAAAGCGATGCCGTTCATCACCTTGTTGCTTTTGCCATCGACGAGTTCTAAGCGGATGTGCCCTTGTCCACGCCCTACCACTTTACTTGTGCCATAGTCGTAAACTTTGCGAGTACAGAAGATGGGCTTTTCGTTGCCGGGCCCGAAAGGTGCAAAGCGACGCAACTCTTGATAGAACTTGAAAGTGAGGTCGCGGAAGTCTAAATAGCTATCGATGTCGAGTGTAGGTAGGGTTTGCTCCTCCAAGATGTGTTCTTCCACGAATGTTTCAAAGCGTTCTCTGAAGGCTGGCACATTTTCCACCCGCATGGTCATACCTGCTGCGTAGGTGTGCCCACCAAAGTTTTCAAGCAAGTCGGCACAACTTTGTACAGCACGATAGACATCAAAGCCTGTGACCGATCGCGCTGAACCTGTCGCAAAGCCATCGCTTTGGGTCAAGACAACGGCTGGGCGGTAGTATTGTTCAGCCAAGCGAGATGCCACGATGCCGATGACACCTTTGTGCCATTCTGCATTATAGATGACCACAGAACGGCGGTCCTCCAAATGGCTCAAACTACGCACGCAAGCCGAGGCTTCTTCCGTCATTTGGCGGTCGAGGTCGCGACGCTGTTCGTTGTAAGTGTTGATTTGATTAGCCTGCTCAAGGGCGGTAGAATACTCTTTCTCTACAAGGAGCGTCACTGCTTCCCGTCCATTCTGCATACGTCCAGAGGCGTTGATACGTGGACCTATCTTGAAAATAATGTCGCTCATGGTCACCTCTCGCTCCGCAATGCCACAGATTGTGGCGATGGCACGTAGGCCAACAGACGGATTGGTGTTCAAACAGCGCAAACCATGATAGGCCAAAATGCGATTTTCGCCTGTTACAGGCACGATGTCCGCAGCGATGCTCACCGTGCAAAGGTCGAGCAAAGCACTGACCTTACTGAAGTCGATACCGTTGTTAATGGCAAAGGCTTGCATGAACTTAAAGCCAACACCGCAACCGCTGAGTTCCGTATATGGATAGCGGTTATCGGGACGTTTAGGATTAAGGATAGCCACGGCTTCTGGCAACACCTCATCGGGCACATGGTGGTCGCAGATGATAAAGTCGATACCTTTCGATTTGGCATAAGCTATCTCATCGACGGCCTTGATGCCACAATCCAAAACAATAATCAGCCCTACGCCTTGCGCAGCGGCGGTATCTATGCCTTTGTACGACACTCCATAACCTTCTTCGTAGCGGTCAGGAATGTAATAGTCGATGTTAGAGTAAAACTGCAACAAAAACTTATAGACCAATGCCACAGAGGTGACACCATCCACATCATAGTCGCCATAGACCAAAATGCGTTCTTTGTGCCCCATCGCCTCGTTGAGACGATTAACTGCCACAGCCATATCGTTCATCAAGAAAGGATCGTGAAGCTGTGAGAGTTGCGGGCGAAAAAAATGGCGGGCTTCCTCTTCAGATGTGATACCTCGGTCTACCAAGAGCTTACCGAGCATGGGGTGTATGCCCAGCTTTCCCGCCAAATGGGATGCCAAGGCCACCTGCTCTGGTGTGGGCGCTGTATGTCGAAGTTGGTAACTCATCGTCTATTTATTATCAGCCATCTTTTCAGCCCTTGCGTCGAAAAGATGGCTTTTGCGATGTAAATTTACAAATAATTTGCGATATAGCGTTGATAGGCTAACACCATCATCAAGTGTAATTTCATGAAACTTGCACTCTTATCATTTGAATTGCTGATGTTCTGCCTCACCTGCCCAATGAAATGAACGGCACTCTATATAAAGGTAGAAAGGTGGTTCTTCATAGACAAAGACGCCAACCAAGTTCTCAAAACATTTGAACTCCCACTACCATAGAATAAGAGCAGCTCCCTATAGAAAAGGAAGCTGCTCTTAGTTAATAAAGAAACATTACATTTTCAAGCCATCTTTTTTCCGCAACTTATTCAACATCTCTTTTGCATAAGCTTGCCCTCTGGAAACAAGATAGAGAAAGTGAACAGTATCATCTTCTACCTTGATATGAAAATGAAAGAAAGCTCTTTGACTACCAATTCGTATACGGTAGATTGAAGTATAATCAGTTAGTTTCTTGCAGTTGGATATTTCAGAGATATTATTTGCATTTCTAACCTCAAGAAATACTTTCTTCAAACTTTCAAGATGCTTCCCTGATTGCTTCTTCAGTGTGCGGTCAAATTCTTTTGAAAAGACGAATTTCATAAACCAAGCCACTTTTCTGTTTCAGCCTGCTCTTCAGGAGAAAGGAATACATGTCCGTCAGGGTAGTTCTTTGACAGCCAAGCATAGGTTTGATTATCGTCACATTCCTCTGCAATTTTGTCGAGAATTGCCTCGATATAGTTCTTGAGGTTTGTCCCCTGTTGTGCAGCCATTACAGAAAGGGTGCGAAAGGTATCTCCGTTAATGTCGATAACCTTTCTCTTTGGGAGTGTCGTTGTTTCCATAACCTTAGTACATTTGTTCTGACACCGCAAATATATATCATATATATAATATACACAAGAGGTTACACAATTATTTGGAAGTTCTCCCCATCTTTTTAGCATCATTTCTATTTTTCCCTCAAGCAGTGCCGTTAATTGTGCTATTAGATGTTCATATCTTCCCTGTGGAGAGCAGGAGGATTATTATATGTCATCCTCTATTCGCATTTCAGAGAGAATAAGTAAACAGTATTGCTTGTGTACTCTGCTGTCTTATGTCTACAAAAAAGCCGTAGACTTGGATGTATAAGGACTTATAAACTGCCTATAAAACCAAGTCTACGGTTGTTTTTGTTTCAAAGAGAACGTACCTCATAGAGATACTGACCAAGATTCTCTTCAAAACTTATTTGTTGCGCTTCAGGATGGGCTTGAACCAACGACCCCCTGATTAACAGTCAGGTGCTCTAACCAACTGAGCTACTGAAGCAGTGCTAAAATAGATGTTTGCGCTTCAGGATGGGCTTGAACCAACGACCCCCTGATTAACAGTCAGGTGCTCTAACCAACTGAGCTACTGAAGCAGAATGAACGAAGAGCAATTTGCCCTTGTTTCATCTATTTAGCGATGCAAAAGTAGTACTTATTTCCGAATTAAACAATATCTTTGCAGAGTTTTTTTTAGGTTCTACGAAAAATAGTCATTCTCGGATGAAAAAAATTATCGGTATTGGCAATGCTTT
>JALFTM010000216.1 GCA_022788345.1 Bacteroidales bacterium | reverse complement strand
TTTTGTAGACTATGTGAAAATCTATTGTCGCTCTGGTAAAGGAGGACGTGGATCAATGCACTTACGCCGAGAGAAATATCAACCCAATGGAGGCCCTGATGGTGGCGATGGGGGACGTGGTGGAAATATCTATCTGCGTGGTAATCATAACTATTGGACACTTTTACACTTGCGTTATGAGCGTCACGTTTTTGCAGGTCATGGCGGGAATGGTAGCAAGCGATTGTCACATGGTAAAGATGGTGAAGACAAGTATATTGACGTTCCTTGCGGCACGGTGGCTTATGATGCAGAAACGGGTAAGTATATATGTGATGTCACAGAAGATGGACAGGAAGTTTTACTCCTTAAAGGAGGGCGTGGAGGTTTAGGCAACTGGCAATTCCGTAGTGCCACTAATCAGACACCACGTTACGCACAACCAGGTGAGCCAATGCAAGAAATGATGGTTATCCTTGAGCTAAAACTCTTGGCTGATGTGGGACTTGTAGGCTTTCCTAATGCAGGCAAGTCAACGTTAGTTTCTGCCCTTTCAAGTGCGCGACCTAAAATTGCCAACTATCCTTTTACAACGCTTGAACCCTCCCTCGGTATCGTTCCTTATCGTGATGGTCGTAGCTTTGTCATAGCAGACATTCCGGGTATTATTGAGGGAGCTGCCGAAGGTAGAGGACTTGGACTCCGTTTCTTGCGTCATATAGAACGCAATTCCTTGTTGCTTTTCATGGTTCCGGGTGATGCAGATGATATCAAGAAAGAATATGAAATTCTGCTGGATGAATTGCGGAAATTCAATGCAGATCTCTTGAATAAACATCGTCTTCTTGCTGTGACAAAGAGCGACCTTTTGGATGAAGAACTCATTGAAATGCTTCAAGAGACTCTTCCTACGGATTTGCCAGTGCTTTTTATTAGCGCGGTAACTGGTCAAGGTTTAGATACTCTAAAAGATGCTTTATGGGTGGAACTCAACAGTGAGAGTAACAAATTACAGGCCATCACAGAGGGAGGAAGTATAGTGCATCGTGATCGTGAAGTTCAGACACTTAATGCAGATTTTGCAGAGTGGGTGGACGATATATCGGTCGAAGACGTTGATGATATTGAAGAACTTGATGATTTTGAAATAGAAGACTGGGATGAGTGATAAATCTGTTGCTGTACCTTTGTTGCATTATCAGTTAGGACAACATATAGTCGCTTTTACTACGCTCAGAGAAGGGGGCGTAAGTAAAGGCGACTATGCTTCTTTTAATATCAATCCTTATTGTGGAGATGATTTAGGAAGTGTTGCAATCAACCGACAACTTCTTGCAAAAACTCTTGATATAGATGAGTGCCAGATAATTTTGCCTCATCAAACGCATAGCAACAATGTAATTGTTATTGATGGAGATTTTCTTCAGCAATCGCAGAGAAACCGAAAAGCTCTTTTAGATAATGTTGATGCAATTGTTTGCTCTGAAAAAGGACTTTGTGTTGGAGTGAGCACGGCAGATTGTGTGCCAGTTTTGCTTTATGATGAAGCGAATCATGTGGGTGCTGCCATTCATGCAGGTTGGCGTGGTGTTATAGCAGATATTGTAGGGAAAACAATCTTACAGATGCAGACGTGTTACGATACTACTACAACGATGCTACGGGTAGTTATTGCGCCCTGTATTAGTTTATTAGCTTTTGAGGTGGGGGATGAGGTTTATAGAATTTTTGAAGAGAAAGGATTTCCGATGTCTCAGATTTCCTCTCGTATCGCCAATCGTTGGCACATCGATTTAGTAGAAGCTGTGGCTTGGCAATTACAATCGCATGGCGTTGTATCTCAAGGGATCTATCGCTCAGGTGAATGCACTTACTCTGCCTCAGAACGTTATTTTTCAGCCCGGCAACTTGGCATTCATAGCGGGCGTCTTTTCACGGCCTTTATGCTGAAATAGCCATATAACTCTTGTTACTTTTTGTTGCACACGCTCTTGAAACAATGTGGAACAACTTGTAACACAGTAAAATGTCATCTTTGCCAGCCTTTCCCTATTTTTGCATTGTCTTCTTTTAGGAGAGACACTAAGAACACTCATATTTCACTTCTAAATGTTTAAGCAATGAAAACGCGAAAAGTTTTACTCGCTCTTTGTCTGACAATGTTCACAA
>JALFTM010000215.1 GCA_022788345.1 Bacteroidales bacterium | reverse complement strand
TAACATGAGCTTATCATTTTAAGAGACAGACACTTCTATGCTTGTATCCCCTTCCCTTCTTGCAGCAAACTTCGCCAACTTAGAACGCGACATCGACATGCTGAACCAAAGCCACTGCGATTGGTTTCATCTCGATGTGATGGACGGCGTTTTCGTCCCCAACATTTCGTTTGGCTTTCCTGTGATGGAGGCAATGGCACGTACAGCACAAAAGCCATTGGATGTGCATCTGATGATTGTTGAACCGCAAAAGTTCATCCCAGAAGTAAAGGCCTTGGGTGCAAAGGTCATGAATGTCCACTACGAAGCCTGCACACATTTGCACCGTGTAGTTCAGGCCATTAAAAACGAAGGAATGATGGCAGGCGTAACCCTCAACCCCCACACTCCTGTTCATCTGCTCGAAGACATTATCACGGACTTGGATCTCGTGATGCTCATGTCGGTCAATCCCGGCTTCGGCGGACAAAAGTTCATTCCTCAAGTTTTGGAAAAGACCCGCAAGCTACGCCGTCTCATCAATGAAAGTGGCAGTCGGGCCTTAATCGAGATTGATGGCGGTGTCAATCGTGAGACAGGACAGCGTCTGGCAGAAGCAGGCGCAGACATACTCGTGGCGGGTAGTGCGATATTCAATGCCCCTAACCCTCACGCAGAAATAGACTTCTTGAAAGGACTTTCACGCTAAGGCGTGGTTCTGAAACACTAAACGACTTTACATGGAAGTAAGCTTAACACTCCCCAATTTGCTCTCCCCACAAGATATGTTCACACTCTTGGGGCTTATTAAAGAGAGTCGACACATTGTCATTTGTGGCCACTATGCCCCTGATGGCGATGCCGTTGGGGCTTGTTTAGGTTGGCAATCTTATCTCTACAAATTGGGGAAGCGCGCACATATCGTTCTTCCAAATGCTTTCCCCGACTTTTTGCGTTGGCTGCCGGGTAGCCAATACATCACCTTCTTTAGCGAACAAGCAAAACAAGCGCAGTCGCTACTTAACGAAGCAGATTTGATCTTTTGCTTGGACTTTAGTCAGCCTCAACGCTTGCAGGACATGGCATCTGCCGTGTTTCAAACAAAGGCTAAAAAGGTGGTGTTCGACCATCATGAAGGCTTGGAACCAACAGCTTTCGATTTTGCCATCTCACATCCAACACTAAGTAGCACTTGCGAAATCGTTTTCCGCCTCATCTATGAATTGGGGGGATACGAAGACTTCACTCGGAGCGGTGCTACGGCACTATACACAGGTCTTATGACCGACACGGGCAATTTTGCCTACGCTTCCAATCGTCCAGAGATTTTTGCTGTCGTGGCACTCTTGGTGCAAAAAGGCATAGAACGCGACTGGATCTACCGCAAGGTCTTCAATTCATGGTCGGAACATCGTCTGCGCCTATGGAACTACGTGTTGGATAAAAATCTCCGATTCTACGAAGATCACCGCGCCGCAATTTTCACCCTCAGTCGTGAAGAAATGAAAGCGCACAAATATATCCGAGGCGATGCCGAAGGACTGGTCAATGAGCCATTGAAGGTGCGTGGCATGAAACTTAGCATTTCTTTGCGTGAGGACACAGAGCGGGACATCATTCGTGTGTCGTTGCGCTCTACCAATGGTTTCCATTGCCGTGAGATGGCTGAAAAATACTTCAACGGAGGCGGTCACGACGATGCCGCTGGAGGACAACTGCCTTTCCCTCTCTCTGAAGCTCTCCTGACCGCAGAAAAGGCCATCGTCACCTATGCTGAAACATTGCGCGGAGAGATGGCATAAAGCCTCTTTCTTAACAACACACTACGCCTCATTCTTCGATGGAACATTCGTGACTGCTGCCATATACAAAGGCAAATGCCACACTCTCTATCATTATCTCCTCCCTTTATGAGAACTGTCCCTATTGTATTTGCCTTCGATAACAATCTCGTGTTCCCCGCCACGATTTGCATCTCTTCGCTTCTTCTTTCAGCAGCGAAAGAGACGTTTTATCATATCTATATACTCCATGGGAGCGATGTGACATTAGATGCCACCGATTTCAAAAGATTAGAAGCGCATCATGGCAATTGCAAAATCGAATTTAGAGCTGTGCCACCGGGATTGTTTAAGGATTGTTACGAAGTAAGAGGTATTACCATTGCTACTTACTATCGCTTAATGATTCCTGAAATCATCCCCGAATATGACAAAATCGTCTATTCAGACGTGGATGTTATCTTCAGAGAGGACCAAGGGAAGTATTTTGACATTGAATTGCCCGACAACATCTATGTGGCTGGGGTCAATTGTGCCGCCTTCCTCGACAAACCTGTTGCAGAGCGTAG
>JALFTM010000214.1 GCA_022788345.1 Bacteroidales bacterium | reverse complement strand
AAAACTCCTGCCCGATAGCCAGCCCGACGGATGATGTAGCCAGCAGGCAAAGCCATGAGGAAATAGCCACCATAGACCATGAATTGCACCAAGGCCGACTCTGTTTTTGAGGCGTTGAGGGTGTTCTGAAAATGCTTGTTGAGCACATCTAAAAAGCTATGTGCAAAGCCCCAAAGAAAGAAGAGCGTGGTGATGAGAATAAAAGGCACGAGGTAGTTGTGCCCTTTGCCATCGGTAACGAAACCGCTTGATTTTGACATGTTGTTGGGTGTTAATCGATATATGTTCTGTCTGCAAAGATACAAAATAGTGCTGAATATCTGTGGCATAAGCATGCCCATGGTGTGCGGATGAACCGATCGTCCTGCTTCCTCTGATTGATAATTGGTGCAATAAAGGATAAATGATAGCCTTTGTAGGGGCATGGGCGAGTGTCCTGCGCTGAAAACTGGTGGCCATTCTGCTCTCCTGAACAGCGTTGCACGGCAGTATCATTAACGGGATGCGCAAGAAAATTTTCTTTCTTGCGCATCCCGTTTTTCTTTTAAGCGCATGGCGTTTTTACGCCTTGCAATGGTATGTGTGGCGAAGTGGTGAGAGGCATCAATGTGCTTCCAACCAATTTGCCCCATGGCCACAATCGGCCACCAAGGGAACTGCCATGGTGAACGCACGCTCCATCTCCGTGATGACCATTTCCTGAAGGCGGGGCAGCTCATCGGAGGGCACAGAAAAGTTGAGTTCGTCGTGCACTTGGAGGATCATCTGCGCCCGGAAATTCTCGGTGCGTAAACGGCGGTCGATAGCAATCATGGCCAACTTGATGATGTCGGCCGCAGTGCCTTGAATGGGGGCGTTGATGGCGTTGCGCTCGGCGTAGCCACGCACAACAGCGTTGCCCGAATTGATGTCGGCCAAGAAACGGCGACGGCCAAACTCCGTGGTGATAGCTCCCTCTTGGCGGGCCTTTTCAACGGCCTTGTCCATATAGATACGCACCTTTGGAAAGGTCGTGAAGTAGTTGTCGATGAGCGATTTGGCTTCTGAACGACTGACGTCCATACGCTGGGCGAGTCCAAAGGCAGAGATGCCGTAAATGATGCCAAAGTTGGCCGTCTTGGCCTTGCGTCGCTGATCTTTCGTGACGGCTTCGATGGGACAACCGAATATCTTGGCAGCCGTGGCGGCGTGGATGTCATGTCCAGAGCGGAAGGCTTCAATCATGTTTTCATCGCCACTGAGATGGGCCATGATGCGAAGTTCGATTTGCGAATAGTCGGCCGAGAAGAACACTTCGTTCGCTTCGGGCACGATGGCCTTGCGGATTTCTCGCCCGTCATCGTTGCGGGTGGGGATGTTTTGGAGATTGGGATTACTGGAAGAGAGGCGACCCGTAGCAGTCACGGCTTGATTGAAAGACGTGTGGATGTGTCCTGTGGCGGGATTGACGCTCTTGGGAAGTGCTTCTACGTAGGTGGAAATGAGCTTCTTGAGACCTCTGTGGTCGAGGATTTTGCCAACAATTTCGTGCTTGGGGCGCAAGGCTTCGAGCACCTCTTCGGAGGTGGAGTATTGCCCCGTCTTTGTCTTCTTGGCCTTGGGGTTGAGTTGTAGTTCTTCAAAGAGCACTTCACCCACTTGGCGTGGCGAAGTGAGGAGGAACTCGTGGCCGGCCATGGCGTAAATGTCGGCTTCAAGCGCGGCAAGGCGGTCTTGAAACAAACGGCTGGTTTCGGCCAAAGCCTCGGTGTCCAAGCGCACGCCCATGCGCTCCATGCGTGCCAAAACAGGCATCAGAGGCATCTCTATGGTGTCGAACACTTGGCGCACATTCATCCGGGCCATTTCTTCCACAAGGGGGGCATAGAGTTGCAAAGCCACATCGGCATCTTCACAAGCATAGTCGCAAATCTCTTCGGGTATCAAATCGCGCATGGAACGCTGCCCCTTGCCCTTGCTTCCTATGAGGGCATCGATGTGGATGGTGCGGTAGTTGAGGTAGATCTCTGCCAAATAATCGAGGTTGTGGCGGAGTTCGGGCTGCACCACATAGTGGGCGAGCATGGTGTCGAACATCGGAGCACGGAGATCGATGCCGTAAGAGGCCATCACCGTGAGATCGTATTTGAGATTTTGCCCAATCTTCAAAATCCGATCGCTTTCTAACACTTCTCGGAAATGTTCCACCACCCGTTGTGCCGCTTCACGATTTTCGGGAACAGGGATGTAGTAGGCACGATGAGGGGCTGTGGCGATGCTCATTCCGACCAATTCTGCGCAAATGGCGTCGACGCTCGTTGTTTCTGTGTCAAAAGCAAACTTTTCTAATGTCAATAATTCAGATAAAAGAGCATTCAGTTTTTCTTCATTATCAACAAGAATATATTCATGCTGTGTTTCAGATAACGTTTTGAGAGTGGACGATTTTTCGGCTTCCGAACGAGGGGCTTCAATTATCGCAGGCTCGGCGACCAAATCGGCCGTTGCAAAGAGGTCGCCCATGTGAGCTTGTGGCGAAGTGGACGGAGGTGTCGCCGAGGGGCGGAGTTTGGAGAGGTGAGAACGGAATTCGAGTTGTTCAAAGAGTTCGGCCAAGCGATTGGTGTCGGGTTCTGTGCGGCGTAAGTCGTCGATGGGGCAGGGGAGAGGCACGTCGGTACGAATGACAACCAGTTGGTGAGAGAGGCGAATGATGGCCTCGTTGTCGATGAGTTTGCGAGAGTTGGCGCCTTTGATGCTATGAGCATTGGCGATAAGGTTGTCGATGTTGTCGAACTCTGCCAAGAGCTTTTGGGCTGTCTTATCCCCAATGCCCGGACAGGCGGGAATTTTGTCGGCCGTGTCGCCAACGAGGGCGAGGTAGTCGATCATCTGCGCTGTGCGTTGCAAGCCGTATTTTTCGCACACCTCCTTCTCTTCCCAGCGCTCCATACCACCGCCATGGCGAGGGCGCAACATGGATATGTTAGGGGCAACAAGCTGGCCATAATCCTTATCGGGAGTCACCATAGTGACCTGCATGCCCTGCGCTGCCCCAAGGCGTGCCGCTGTGCCAATGACATCATCGGCCTCGAAGCCCGTGACTTCAAGAATAGGGATGCGATAGGCTTGCAACAAATCCTTGATGATGGGCACAGCAAGGCGTATGTCCTCTGGCGTGGCCTCGCGTTGCGCTTTGTATTCGGCATACATCTCATCGCGAAAAGTGCCCCCCTTGGGGTCAAAAGCCACAGCGATGAAATCGGGATTTTCTGTGCGGAGAATATCCTCCAAGGTGTTCACAAAGCCGAAAATGGCCGAGGTGTTCAAGCCCTTACTATTGACACGGGGCGAACGGATGAGCGCGTAATACGCTCTATATATCAAAGCGTAAGCGTCTAAGAGGTAGAGTGTAGACATCGTATAAACGTATTAACGTAGGTAAAATTAAAAAATAATCCGCAGTCATCGGCGATAAATTTGTACTTTTGTAGACGGAACCCCAAAGTTGGCGGTAAGGCCTTCCCTTGTGCCTGCCACAGCTTTGACCACAGGACAACGATTTTTCCACATGCACCACCTTGATGCCATCCGCCAACCCATTGGCGCAGAACTTGCCGATTTTCGCCAGCTCTTTGAGCATACGCTCTCGCACACCGACCCTTTCATTGAAGAGGCGTTGGCACATGTGCGTGCCCAAGCAGGAAAGATGATGCGTCCCATGATGGTGTTGTTGGTGGCCAAGGATAGCGGAAAAGTTTCCTCTGTGGCCCATCAAGCGGCCGTAGCCTTGGAGATGCTCCACACAGCCTCGCTCGTTCACGACGATGTGGTAGATGAGGCCGATGTGCGCAGAGGACAGGCCTCCGTCAATACGGCCTATGGCAATAAAGTGGCCGTTCTCTTGGGCGACTATATGCTCTCTCGTCTCCTGCTCCTCGCAGCGCAGACAAACGACCTCCGCATCGTCGAACAAATCTCTCGCCTCGGTGGCACACTATCGGAGGGCGAGATTTATCAACTCCAAAACCTGCGCCAAGAAATTGTCGATGAACAGGCGTATTTTAAGGTCATTCATCACAAAACAGCTGAACTTTTCGCTACTTGTGCCGAACTTGGAGCCATCGCCACAGGGCGCGATGCCACGTTTTGCCAATCTGCCCGCCGTTTCGGCGAGATTGTGGGACTTTGCTTCCAACTTCGTGACGACATCTTGGACTACCGTTCCAACGCCACGGTGATGGGTAAACCCACGGCCCACGATTTGGCAGAGGGCAAACTCACTTTGCCCATCATTCATGCCCTTTCAAAGGCAGGTACAACACAGGAAATGGCGCGTGTGCGCCGTCTGCGCCAAGGAACAGCCACGCCGGAAGATCTCCCAGCCCTTCTTTCCTTTGTGGAAGCACAAGGTGGCATCGAATACACTGAAACGCGTATGTATGAACTCCGTTCCGAGGCTTTATCTCAACTCTCCAATTTTTCCGATGAAAGCGTGAAAAAAGCCCTCCAAGCCTATCTCGACTACGCCATTGAGCGCGAGAAATAATCTCCTCCCATAATTTCCTCACTACTTCGCCCTCTCGACCGACCACCAAGTCCGTCAAGAGGGCGAAGTGTTGAGGAGAGGGTGAATATAATCCTTAAATCCTTTCCAATTTTGCAAGAATTGGAAAGGATTGGAGAGGGTAGAATGAGAGATGGTGATTTTTGTTTTATGAAAATGGTTTGAAAACAAGCTACTTCTTGAACCTAATTTGCAGATTAAGCTTAATATACAATAGTCTATCTTCTCCTCGATAAATCTTTCCGAAGTTGTAGCGTTTTCTGCTGGCACGCTCAAAACGTGTATTGTTGTATAAATAATCCTCGACATCGTTTCTATTGTAGAAATGATAGCATACAATTTCTCCATCTCGCCTAACAACGAGATAGCCTCCATTGGCATCATATCTTCCTAACCACTCTTTGGCTGGTGTCATACCAAGTGCTACGTCAAGAAGTAGCACTTTCATTTTGTGCGCATAGAAAGCCCCGATATTATTTCCCTTGAATTTAAAAGGATTTAGTTTTGCCACAGCTTCAACGCAGTCGATAATTGATGATGTTGAATTGGATTGGCTGTCCACAAGTAGGCAAGTAGCAATAAAATCGGGCATACAAGTGTCCAAAAACAATAAGTTGTTTTTGAATGTAGGGTGGTCTATATCAAAGTATTCCAAGGTGCAACCTTTGCTAAAAAGAGCCTGCATACGAGGCAGATGGCTTGGGATAGTATTCAAATCCTCGATCTCTTTATCTGTCAGTTGTGTCCCAGTAATTCTGTAGGTGATATTCGTGGTGGTGCCAGCGTTTAATAGAGTTGATGCACTACCGAGCTGTGATTTAATGCTAAAGCCAAGATCGGGTGTCATGCCCGTCCTTAAATCGTGGATAACGATATGTATATCGGCTTTGTCGGTCGAAGGAGCTTTGAGTTTAGTACAACCAATCTCTTTCATAAACACTTCAGTATCTGGTAGCTCGAAGGAACTTTTCTTCTGCTCTTTGATACTTGTTAAAAGCACTTCAGAAGCCTCTGCGAAACGTGACATAGATATGCTGGCATACTTTCTGCCATCTTCGTTTATTAGGACGATGCTATTCTCTTTGTGGGGGAAATACTCATATTTATAGCTCTCGTTGCGAATGATAGAGAGGATGGGATAGAATAAATCCAATTTATTCATATCTACATCGCCTGCGTGAACCTGTCCCTCGCTCAAAAGTTTAAGAAGAGCGTATATTTCGCTCCATTCCCCTTTATTCCCCAATATAGCCATACTTTTCCAATGTTTTCAAAAGTTCTTTGCCTGTGGCTTGAATGGCTGGAACAGCAACGCTGTTACCAAACTGTTTGTAGGCAGATGCGTCTGCTACTACAATTTTGAAGTTGTCGGGATAGCCTTGCAGACGTGCCCATTCTCGAGGAGTCATCTTGCGCCAGCCATCTTTATTGACTTCTCCTTTTATCCTTGTCGTGGGTGTTAAATCCGTTTGTCTAAAATCAATTACGAGGTTACTCTCTCTACCCATTCCACCTACAACAATGGCATGTGCAACGCCATCATCGGGGATAATGTCATATCCAAATCCGTGTCCTTTTGCCTCGTGGCGTGCCTTATGGCGGATCAGCGTGTTAATATAGGTCGTGGAGAGATAGTATTTGGCTGGTACAGGATTTTCCTCCCTTACATCGAGCCATTTTTTTGTTATACCATCGCCTTTGGGATAAGAGAAGTCGTCTTTTGCAATACCAAGGTCTTTTCTAAAGCCAACAATGTAAATTCGTTCACGATGCTGTGGTACACCAAAGAACATAGCATTGATAATCTCTGGATTAGGGACAACGTAGCCTACTTCGTCCAAGGTGTTAAGAATAATCCTAAGAGTTTTTCCCTTATCGTGGCTGGCCAAGCCTTTTACGTTCTCAAGAAAGAAAGCCTTGGGTTGGTGTCTGCGGAGGATTTCTGCTACATCAAAGAATAGAGTTCCCCTTGTTTCTTCAAAGCCTAAGCGCTTGCCTGCTAAGGAAAAGGCTTGGCACGGAAAGCCAGCACAAAGGATGTCGAAATTCTTAGGTATCTTATTCTTCGTGCTCTCCTTTGTAATGTCGCCAAAAGGAACATCGCCATAGTTGGCATAATAAGTTTTTTTGGCTTGTTCATCCCATTCTGAAGAGAAAACACACCTTCCTCCGAGATTTTGAAAAGCCATACGGAAGCCTCCAATGCCTGCAAAGAGGTCGATAAAGGTGAATTTTGTGTGCAGTGGAGCTTGGAAAGGAGCTTGGAAGAGATCGGGGAATAAATAACTTTGCAATGCTACTGACGAGTCCTCTACGGTAGGAAAATGTTTATCCTCATTTTGCTTGTTTCCTCTGATAAAATCGCACCACAAGTTGAGGATTTCGCCTGCTTGTTGGGCGTAAGGAAGTTGTAATCCATGCTTACTTATTTGTAGATAATGTGTGATCAGTGCTGCTTGGTCTATGAAAGGGATGATATTTCCCTCATCATCAAGTGTTTCTGACCCGTATATTTGTACTTTTAGGGGTGATTTTTTGCAGAAATCAAATAGCGAGAAAGAATTACTTGGTTTCATTAAACTTGGTCTATCATGTCGTTGTGAACTTCGTTGGGAGAAGAGGGAATAGACGCTCTTCTTATTCTTACAAAGATAGCGATAATTGTGCTATAGTAGCAATAATCCTCAACAATTCCAACCTCCCGATTTTTGAATTTTACAATAAGATTAACATTGGGGAGAGGGAAAGAAAAACTTTGGAGGCTTGCAGTACGCACGGGAGAGCTTGAAGAAAATGCGGGAAGGCTTGGAGAAAATCAAGGAGGCGCACCCTGTTTTGTTTTTTTGCGCCACTCCTTGCGCCTCCTCCTGCATAAAAATAAAGGGACAATAGGCTTTGACGCCATTGTCCCTTTGGTTGTACTACAAAGATAACTTATTCTTGCCCGAAATGCAAGGGCAAATGTTGCGAAGTCTAAAAGACGGACAGCGTTTTTAACAGAACGTTTGAGAATGGCGTGCCATTTGAAAATCCTGCAACTCCCTCTCGGTTCTCTGTTCTTACGTACGCACGAAAGAAGTGCTATCGGAGGAGAATTTCGGGCTTATTTCAGCATCTTTTCGATGTCTGCCTTTAGCTTGTGGGGCTTGGTGATGGGGGCGTAGCGCTTGATGGTTTGCCCGTCTGGTGCGATGAGAAATTTTGTGAAGTTCCACTTGATGGCATTTGTCAAGAAACCGCTGGCATGGCTCTT
>JALFTM010000213.1 GCA_022788345.1 Bacteroidales bacterium | reverse complement strand
ATCTCGGGCCTATTTCTATACAGACTATACTCGTACGCAGATAGAGTGGGAGAATACTTTCCAGATGAAACTGAATAAGTATCTTTCAACTAAGGTGTTCCTCTATCCTCGTTTCGATGATAATGCAAGGAGAAAGGACGGACGCTCGTACTTCCAATTTTACGAAAACTTCTCTTTCGGCCTTGATCTTTCATTCTAAAGACCTTTACTTACTGCGCCTCCCTTTGCCTGCGAAGCAAAGAGGGGCGCAAAGGGTGAAAGGAATATAATAATATATGGTGTACTGCCGTTATTATAAGTATGTCAAAACGCTTAATCTCACTTCTTCTCCTTTGTGTTAGCGCAACTTCCTTGGTGGTGGCGCAGTCGTTTCGTGTGTTTGGCACTTTGAAAGACGACACGGGAGCCCCCATTGAGTTTGCCTCAGTGCGTATCCTTGGCACCGCTCAGATGACGGTTTCAAATCTTAAAGGAAACTATTCTCTTCATTTTGGTCAGCAGGACACGGTGACGGTTGTGTATTCCATGATTGGTTACGAAACACGCAAGCGCAAGCTGATTGCTCCTTTTGCAGATTCTATACGCTTGGATGTTGTGTTACCTTCACTCATGCGTTCATTCAATACAGCTACGGTTGTTGGACAGCGTATCCAAACAGGTACAACACAGAAGTTGGACTTTAGCGATGCTGCTTTAGCTCCTTCTTCTACAGGTAATACCGTAGAGGAGATGATTGCAACACAAGCGGGTGTTTCAACTCATAATGAACTCTCTTCACAGTATAATGTACGAGGTGGTTCGTATGATGAAAATGTGGTTTACTTAAATGGCCTTGAAGTCTATCGCCCCATGCTTGTACGCAGTGGAGAACAAGAGGGATTGAGTATCATCAATGGCAATATGGTGGAGGGAGTCGCTTTCTCAACAGGTGGCTTTGAGGCGCGCTATGGAGATAAAATGTCCTCTGTGTTGGATATAACTTACAAACGTCCAGAGACGTTTGAGGGGTCGGTTTATGCTAGTTTGCTCGGCGCAGGTGCTTATGTAGGATTAGGCAATAAGCACCTTAGTTTCATGACCTCAGCACGATATAAGACAACGGCACATCTTTTGGGGACAACTGACACAAAAGGAGAGTATAACCCCAAGTTTTTCGACTATCAAGCCTACCTTTCGTGGCGTCCTAATCGTCGCTGGACAATTGATATCTTTGGCAATATCTCTGACAATCATTACCAATTTACTCCTGAAGATCGCGAAACGCGCTTTGGAACCATGTTCGATGCCAAAAGCTTCAAAGTTTATTTTGACGGCCAAGAGAAAGATCGCTTCCAAACGCTATTTGGGGCTGCGACTATTACCCGCCACTTTAATCCAGAAACCTTCTTGGCAGTCCAAGCCTCAACATACTCTACGAAAGAACGAGAAACTTATGATATTCAAGGGCAATACTGGCTTCAAGAGGCAACGACGCAAGAACAGCTTGGTGTGGGCACATATTTGGAACACGCGCGTAATCGCCTGCGTGCCAATGTGGTGAATCTCGGACTTCGCTTCCGTACAAAGCTAACAGGTCATACTCTACAAGCGGGTATCAATTGGCAACGAGAAAACATTAAAGAGAATGCTCGTGAATGGGAAATGCGCGATTCAATGGGGTATTCGTTGCCATACGAACCACAGAATTTGCGTCTGATTTATAGTTTGGCTGCACAGACAGAAATCACGTCCAATCGCCTTTCGGCTTTCTTGCAAGATACTTGGCGTATCAAATCGGGAATGGGACTTTGGAACTTGACTTATGGCCTTCGTTTTAGTCGCTGGGATTGGAATAAGGAGAATCTTATTTCGCCACGATTGTCCGTAGGCTTCTTGCCAGCAAGTAATGAACACTTGACACTGCGATTTGCAACAGGTTTTTATTATCAATCTCCTTTCTATAAAGAGTTGCGCGACACGACTCTCCGCAATGGTGTTGCTACAGTAGCATTAAATAAAGAAATCCGCTCTCAGCGGTCCATACATTTTGTGTTGGGAGGCGACTATACTTTCCAAATGATGAATCGTCCTTTCAAGTTTACCACAGAGTTATACTACAAGGCATTGTCTAATCTCAATCCTTATAGTGTTAATAATGTGCGCATTGTCTATTATGGGCGAAATGTGGCGAAAGGACATGTGGCAGGCATAGATTTCAAATTATTTGGAGAGTTTGTGCCGGGCAATGACTCTTGGATAACATTCTCTTTGATGTCTTCTAAAGAAACAATCGATGGCATCAGTGTACCTCGTCCAACAGACCAGCGCTACAATCTATCTCTCTTCTTCACCGATTATTTCCCCGGAAGCACACGCTGGCGCATGACGCTAAAAGCGGCACTGGCAGGAGGACTTCCTTTTGGCCCTCCTCACTCTCAGCGCACAGAGCAAATATACCGTGCCCCAGCTTATAAACGTGTGGACTTGGGAGCGAGCTATCGTCTTTTCAATAACAGCGATAGACATGTGAAAACAGGTTTTGGACGCTTCATTAAGAATGTATGGCTTGGGGTTGATGTCTTTAATCTTCTCGGTATTGCCAATGTCAACTCCTACTATTGGATTACAGACATAACCAATACGCAATATGCAGTTCCTAATTATTTGACAGGACGACAATTAAATGCTCGTCTTACAATCGATTTCTAAAAATTAAAGGCAACCCATCGTTGTTCTCAAAATAGCCATTACATGCATCCAAGTCAAAAACCTAAATACACTGTTTTCAAAGTTAAAGAAGCTACGACGCTCTTAGCATTTATAGAACAAGCACTCCACGGCATTAGTCGCAACAAAGCCAAGGCTATTCTTAGTGGCGGTGGCGTACGTGTTAACCATCGCCATGTTTCACAACACGACTATGAGCTTGTGCCAAACATGGTGGTAGAGATCTCTAAGCGAAAGCCTAAGGCAGAGTTTCAAAGCAAATTTTTGAAACTCGTTTATGAAGACCATCATATTATAGTTGTCGAGAAGAATGCTGGCATTCTCTCAATGGCAGCTCGTCCTTCAGACTTCTGTGTGAAGACGGAACTTGATCGCTATTTTCGTCAAAGCCATCAAAGGTGTACTGCTCATGTTGTGCATCGCCTTGATCGCGAGACAAGTGGTTTGATGGTCTATGCCAAAACCATAGAAGCAGAGCAGATATTAGAGCATAATTGGCGTGAAATAGTTACTGATCGTCGTTACATTGCTTTAGTATCTGGTTGCATGGAACAGCAACAAGGTAGTATAGAGAGTTGGTTAAAGGACAACAAAGCCTATATTACTTACTCTTCTCCCACAGATAACGGTGGTAAATATGCCTTGACACACTATAAAGTAATAAGAACCAGCGATCGCTATAGTTTAGTAGATTTGAAGTTGGAAACTGGGCGAAAGAACCAAATTCGCGTTCATCTTCAAGATCTTGGTCATCCTGTATGCGGAGACATCAAATACGGCAATGGCGATAATCCTTGCGATCGCTTGTGCTTACATGCTTATCGTTTGGACTTTTATCATCCAATGACTTCGGAGTCTCTTCATTTTGAAGCCCCTGTTCCTAAAGTTTTCAATCGCGTTTTTCACGAAGAAAAATAAGACGAAAGCATAGTTATTCGCAATAGATATTGTAACTTTGTACTAAAATATATTCACACATTATTTAGTTATAGATATATGAAAAAGAGTGCTTTGCACATCGCACGTGCGGCCTATCAGCCCAAACTCCCTTTGGGATTGCGTGGTAATGTAAGTGTTAAAGAAGGTGCGCCTACAGAGAGTGTAGCTGACCAAGAGGAAATTAAGAAGCTTTTCCCTAACACTTACGGATTGCCTCTCGTAGAATTTGTGCCTTCTGAAGAGAAGAAAGAATATCCTGCTATCAATGTCGGCATCATTCTCTCTGGCGGACAAGCTCCTGGTGGTCATAACGTTATCTGCGGTATTTTCGATGAATTGAAGAAACAAAACCCTGCCAACAAACTCTATGGTTTCTTGATGGGACCCGGTGGTTTGGTTGACCACGACTACAAAGAACTGACAGCCGATATCATTGATGAGTACCGCAATACAGGTGGCTTTGACATGATTGGCTCTGGCCGTACTAAATTGGAGAAGACAGAGCAGTACGAAAGCGGTTTGAAGATTATCCGTGAACTTGATATTAAGGCACTTATTATCATTGGTGGTGATGATAGCAACACGAATGCTTGCGTGCTTGCAGAGTATTATGCTGCACAGAATGCAGGTGTACAAGTAATTGGTTGCCCTAAAACGATTGATGGCGACTTGAAGAATGAGCAAATTGAAACCAGCTTTGGTTTTGACACGGCTTGTAAAACTTATGCAGAAGTGATTGGCAACATCCAGCGTGATGCTAACTCCGCTCGCAAGTATTGGCACTTCATCAAACTCATGGGACGCAGTGCATCGCACATCGCTCTTGAGTGCGCTTTGCAAACGCAGCCTAATGTAACTATCATTAGCGAAGAAGTTGAGGAGAAGAACATGAGCCTTGACGACATCGTAGAATATATTGCTGGCATCGTGGCTAAGCGTGCAGCTGCTGGCAACAACTTCGGTACAATCCTTATCCCTGAGGGCTTAATTGAGTTTGTACCTGCAATTAAGAAGCTCATTGCAGAATTGAACGACTTGCTTGCTGTGAAGAAGAACGAAGTGGAAGGTCTCAGCATTGCGGAACTTCGCACTTGGTTGAGTAAAAACTTGGCGGCAGACAATGCAGCGACGTTCTTGAGCCTGCCAGAAGCTGTTGGCAATCAGCTTGCACTCGATCGTGACCCACATGGTAACGTACAGGTGTCTCTTATCGAAACAGAAAAGTTGCTCTCTGAGATGGTAGGCGAAAAACTTGCTACGTGGAAAAAAGAAGGCAAGTATGTAGGTAAGTTTGCTCCATTGCACCACTTCTTCGGATATGAAGGCCGTTGTGCAGCTCCTTCTAACTACGACGCCGATTATTGTTATGCACTTGGCGCTTCAGCAGGTCAGCTTATTGCCAATGGCAAGACTGGTTACATGGCTATTGTTAAGAACACAACTGCTCCTGCAGCTGAGTGGGTTGCTGGTGGTGTACCCATCACGATGATGTTGAACATGGAGCGTCGTCATGGCGAAATGAAGCCCGTTATCAAGAAAGCGCTCGTACGTTTGGATGGTGCCCCATTCAAAGAGTTTGCAGCCAATCGTGAAACTTGGGCAGAGCAAACAGCGTATGTTTACCCAGGTCCTATTCAATACTTTGGCCCAACCGAAGTTTGCGACCAGTGCACAGTCACTTTGCGCTTGGAGCAAGGTAAATAATCCACTTCTATATTAAAGAGAAAGATGGTATGCAGGGTACACATGCGTTCTCTGCGCCATCTTTCTTTTTTCTTAAATCATTCTTCCCGATTTACTCATTCAACTTATGTCGAAGAAGTCGCGGCCGTGGGTCATCCTATCAACGGTCCTTTTTCTGTTCACTACTTTTGTGTTGTTGGCTTACTTTGCAGTGAGTTATATTGCCCCTCGTTGGCGCATTGCTTACGATGAAGTAGTAGTGCCCGAAGGGTATGAAATTCATGGCATCGATGTAAGTCATTATCAGAATGAAATAGACTGGCGAGCTGTGAGTAAAGCTAAAATTGCAGGGAAGACAGTGCAGTTTGCCTTTATTCGTGCAACGATGGGGGATAAGAAAGTGGACAAAAACTTCCAAGAGAATTTCGATGAAGCAAAACAGAAAGGTATCATCCGTGGAGCATATCACTTTTTTTATCCTAATGTATCAGCAGAAAAACAGGCCAAGCATTTTATCGCAAAAGTACGCTTAGAACCCGGCGATCTTCCTCCTGTGCTCGACTACGAGTCCACCAAAGGACTTTCCAAAGAGGAAATTCAAAAAGGAGCTTTGAGTTGGTTGAAAATTATAGAAAAGGAATATGGCGTAAAGCCAATTTTGTACACCTACCTCAACTTTAAGGAAAAGTATTTCAATACGAAGGAGTTTGAAGGTTATCCTGTTTGGATTGCCCATTATACTTTTGTTAATCAAAGTGTTCCATCTTATGATGGAACATGGAAGTTTTGGCAACATACAGAGAAGGGGCGACTGGAGGGGATAGATGAGAAGGTTGATTTGAATGTTTACAATGGTTCAATGTTCGATCTCCAAAAATTATTGATACAAGAATAGATAACGATAGAGAATAACACAAAAACTTATGGGAATTGAAAAAGGCATATTCCGCCGTACGGAACTCCTTGTAGGACAAGATATCATGGATAGAATTGCGAACACTAAAGTTATTATCTTTGGTGTTGGAGGCGTTGGCAGTTGGTGTGCAGAGGCTTTGGTACGATCAGGCGTTCAACATTTAACGATAGTAGATTCCGATAGGGTATGTATTACCAATGTTAACCGTCAGCTCATGGCCACGATGAAAACCGTAGGACAGGTAAAAGTAGAAGCACTTAAAACGCGTTTGGAGGAGATCAACCCCAACGTGCAGGTCGTGGCGTTACAGCAAATCTATTCTTCTGAAACTTCCGCGGATTTTGACCTTGACAGCTACGACTATACGGTTGATGCTATTGATAGTTTGAAGGATAAAGCCCATTTGATTTTGACGGCAGCAGCTTCTAAGTCGACACTTTTTAGTTCTATGGGAGCTGCGCTTAAAGTAGATCCAACGAAAGTGGCCGTTTCAGAATTTTGGAAAGTAAATGGTGATCCACTTGGAGCAGCTATTCGTAAAAAGTTTCGTAAAGCGAAAATTAAGCTAGCTAAGAAATTCAAGTGCGTTTATAGTACAGAAGTGTTGCCCAATTTAGGCGAAAATAAGAACTGTGGCACTGGAGCTTGCCTGTGTCCAAAAGCAGTAAGTGGGCCCGGCGATGCTGCCTTGCTCAACCACGAGTGGTGCTCTTCAAAGGCACAAATCAATGGCACTTTCGCACATATAACAGCCATTTTTGGTATGCAACTTTCAGGACTTATTCTGCAAGATATTTACACCAAAGTACAGGCAGAGAATCCACAATGAGTGTCTAAAATTTAAATAGTTATGTCAGTCATTATTGACCCTTTATATGGTTTTATCGACTTTCCTCGCGGTTTGATTAGACGGCTTATAAACCATCCCTATTTTCAACGCTTAGATCGTATTCGTCAGCTGGGGACGTCGGGCTTTGTCTATCCCAGTGCTCAGCACACTCGCAAGCAGCATAGTCTTGGAGCATATCATTTGGTCAGTGAAGCCCTGCGCAGTCTCATCTCGAAAGGACAATTTATCTTTGACTCGGAAATTGAAGCAACGCAAGCTGCCTTACTGATGCACGATTTGGGACATGGCCCATATTCTCATGTGCTTGAGTTTGTCTTCGCCAAAGGCATTGCACATGAAGAGATAACACACATGATGATGAACCGCCTCAATAAAGAGTTCAATGGTGAATTGACACTTGCTTTACAAATCTTTAAGGGGCAGCATCCCAAACATTTTCTTCATGAACTCATTTCGAGCCAATTAGATATGGATAGACTCGACTATTTGATGCGCGATAGTTTCTATACAGGCGTTCGTGAGGGGAGTGTCGGGGCAGAGCGACTGATAAAAATGCTTGATGTACGTGATGAACATTTGGTCATCCATCAAAAAGGGATGTACTCTGTCGAAAACTATCTGATGGCACGACGACTGATGTATTGGCAAGTGTATCTGCATAAGACAACTATTGCAGCAGAAGAAGTGCTACGCAATGCTTTATTGCGTGCCAAGCGTTTGGCCAAAGAGGGAAAACAATTGTTCTGTACGCCAGCGTTACACTACTTTTTGTACAATGATATAGCCAAAGAAACATTTGAAAACTCATCAAAATGCTTAGACTATTACATACAGCTTGATGATGCGGACATTTTAAGTGCACTCAAAGCATGGAGAAGCCACGAGGACATCGTACTCAATACTTTGGCCAATAACTTTCTCAATCGCAATCTCTTTAAGGCAGAAGTGTTCGATGCGCCAATTTCTTCTGAACAACTTCAATGCAAGAAAGAAGAATTGGCAAAGCTAATGGGTTTGACTATAGATCAAGTCTCTTATTTTGTTTCTTCTCGTAGTGTTTCTAAAGAAATGTATTCTGTTACGGCCGAAGGCATCAAGGTGCTTTGCAACGATGGTGAGATAAAAGATTTTGCAACTCTCTCACAAATTATTTCTACAGACAATACCGCAACGAGCATCAAAGATACTAAGCATTATTTATTTTATCAGCGAGCGTAAAATGATGTAGGGTCTTGTAATAACTAAGCGATGGCCGGAAAAACGGGAAGCGCATGAAAGAAAATTTTCATGCGCTTCCCGTTTTTCTGGCTTGCGCCTCTTTATTTCTATAATTTATACGTAGTGTCCCCTAAAATGTGTAAGCTCCAAAATTCGTATCTTAGAGGTGAAAATCAAAAACGGACAGAACAATGGAACTTACACGTGAACAAATTTCGGAATTCTTGGCTGTGATTAAGCGAGAAAATGATGATGAGCGCGATCGCCTTTTCACAAGCCTTTATTGTAGCTGGGCGAGGAAGGCTTGAATCTAGGCTTTGTCGGTTGCATTGTTGTCGCAGATAGGATTGTCCGTCTTCAAACGTTTTGCCAATGAAGTGTGGAAAACTGGGGTGATTGGCAAGTCGTGCTTGTCGCTGATCTAAGCATTGTTACTGATGTGTTCTCGACAGTTGAAGAGTTTCATCTCAAGGATGGGCATGCCCGCCCCTTCGGTTTTCTTTTTCTTTACCATAGTGTATTATAGGGACTTTTCTTTGGTAGGCGCAATGAGGATACGCACTTCTATGTCCAAGATCTTGCAATCTCATAGAGATTCTCCAGCGAAGGTTGCACCTTATTGGAACACCAGCGGAAATGGTGTTCTCAGATTTGTTTATTCTATCTGCAAGTCACTTGCTGGTCAGCTGTTTTTCTGCCAACACGGCTTTGATTCTATTTGTTGCTTCCATACAATTACTTTACTAAAAAATGTAGTGTTGCCAAAACCACAATCCCTGCAATCAATATCCAGCGATTGATGTTGATATTTTTGAGAGTCTCTTCGTGTTGCTCTGCCATTAAAGTCTGCAAGCCCTCGATAGATGCTTGTATCTGCGACACATTACTATCTATCTGGTTACATAGAGCTTGCGTATCTCGACCCAAAGCGTCGATTTTCTCGATCTGCTCCTTTATTGCAGATAATTGCTCGGAGAGCGATTGCGACTCATTTGAAATGCTTTGAGCCAATTCTTCCATTTCGCTCTCCAGTTGCTTCGCAGCACTGGCAAAATTCTCATTCTGCGTGCTCTGAAGTCCGAGTACTTCTTGTGATGTCTTGTCCAGCTTGGTATCGACAGAAGAAGAGACTTCTATCGACTTTTCTAACTTGATTTGGAAACGCTGCAACTCGGTAATGGCTTGAGACAGTTTGCCATTCTCTGTATTGAAAGCTCGGAGGCTTTCTTTTGTGTCGTTTCTGAAAGACCCGATGATGTCACTGCACAACTTCTCAACAAGGTCTACAGCCTCCTTCACCTCAACGATTTTCTGAGATTTCATCGTGGCTACTTCCTGCTTGAGTAGGAGAGTGTCCTCAAGTATAGACTTAACAGAAGCGACATAGCCACTGACAATCTTTTGAAGTTCAGCATTAGCACTAACGGTGCTCTCTACCTGCTCTTTTGCCGACTGGAGGTTTTGAAGATTCTTCTCAAGTCGCTCTAATGCGACATTAATATCGTATGCCATAGTTATTTGCTTGTATATTTCTTTGTGATTTGATGTAACTTTTCTTCATGAACGAGAAGCATAATAGTTTCCTTACCCTTGTTAAGGATTTCCTCCCGAATGTAATCGTCGTGAACCTTTGCTCGCAGGTGTTCATTGAAGCGGTCGAGGCAAAACCACATATCGCTCCCCATGCTACTGTACAACGAGAGGAAACCTCCGATATAGTTGTTATAAGCGTTGGTCTTCAGTGTCTCATTGGTGCCAGCACCGAGGAATGTGATGCAATAGGTGAGCAAGAGTTGTAGCGCCGCATTTTCGGGATGTGCTCTGAGACAGAGTAATGTGGCACCATAGAGGTGCTTGACATTGTCTACTTCGCTACCCGAACTGTCCTCTGTCATCGCACGAAGGTACTTGGATACGATATCGAAGCCATCGAGGCCTTGTTCATCGGTGTCCTCTGTGAGAGAAAAATCCTTTCCATCAACCATGTATCCCTTGCGTGCATATTTGGAGTTGAAATACAGATGGATAAACTCTTTCAACCAGTCGTCATTGCCAGTCCTCTCTCTCTCGGAGATACTATTTTCGCAGGCAATACGCATATCGTCGATGGCACGATAGCGCTTCTTCTCTAAGTTGGAGTAGACAAATCGTGTCAAATACCCCAAGCATTTATCCAAGAAGTTGCGACCTTTTTGTTCTTCTATTTCTGCCACCCGCTTTTCTGCTTGTTCCTTAGAGAAGTACTTACGGAAGAAGTCAAACATACATTTTTTGAAGTCCTCATCAGAGCGATTGCGGATTTTCAGTTCGTAGGTTTGCGATAGATAGTCAATCGTCACGTCCTCTACCAACCCAATACAGCAGAGGCGATAGATAGCCTTGTCAGTATCATCCTTATCTCGCTTGCGGCAAAAGAGGAGTTGCAGATTGTGATATATACCATCTGCATGATGTCGCAGCCAGCGTGCATCGTGAGAACATTTAGCTATTTGTGTGAGCAAGTCGTTAAAGTCTCCAACTTTGTTCAGCTTCAACTTCCCATTCCGATCTTCGTTAATCGGATTCCAACCTTGAGTCTGCGCAATCTTGTCAATCTCTGCTTTGATGGAATCTTCAAATTCTTCGGGATATTGTTGCTTTTGATTCTCCCAAGAAACAGTCACATAGACACAGCCGTCCTTATCTGCTTGCGCCATAGCATGGTAGATGCCTTGTTCCAGATAATCTCCTCCCTCGAGTGGCTTCAATAGCGCTTTTGCCGAATGGTCTTTATACGATTTTAGAATGCTTATCAGTGCGTTGATAATGTCAGTGCAAACACCTCTGTCGAAATTGATAAAGTTATACGAGGGGTGTAGACCTCCTAAGAACAGGTAACCATATTGTAGCTCACTATCTTCTTTTGAGAACACCTTTAGCGCATTATTCTTCAGATCGGCCCTTAAGCAAATATCGTCATTGCCAGTCATGTCCCGCAACTTCCCTTCGATTTCTACGACATGTGTTGGCTTGATATTTAGAAGGCGATCCGTCATTTCATGAAGAATTGCTTTCTCCTTTAGCAAGCCTTTAAATGAGTTGTTGTGAAACCACAAGTTAATGCCTTTGTCTACATTCTCTAAATAGCCATTCTTATGGATAATGCCTATTATCTTTTGAGTTTGCTCTTCTGACGCACCATTGCTTTCACAAAATTGAGGGAAATCATTAAATAGAACATATCGATTAGCGTAACGTTCAAGCCAAATGGGATCTTCATCTTTCCCTATCATATAGCGTATATCGTTTATCTTATCAACCGTAAGATGAATATACTCTGTTGGCTCATACAAAATGTAGGAGATAGCATTCTGTTTATCACGCCCTCCGCGTCCTGCCTCCTGAACATAACTTTCAATAGATGAAGGATGATTGAAATTGATGGTGTAGCGAATGTTAGGCTTGTCGATACCCATGCCAAATGCCTTTGTGGCAACCATCAGATTCATATCATTATTGTTGAACGAATCCATATCACCAGAGGGTTTGTCTCCCCCGACGAAGGTGCCCAATAGCAAATTTTCTTTTTGACTAAGAAGCATTGTTGAAATGCCAGAATACTTGCCATCACTCACTCCCCAAGTTCCATTCCTGTGAGGACAGAAAATAATTCCTGCATGGGGGTATTTCCCAGTATTGTCAGGTGTATAAAAAGTTTGCTCAGAATAGTTGCTTATCGCATTATCTGAATTAGATAAGTTTTTCTCTGCAATATCAGTTGGAATCTCATCTAAGAGCAGAGATATCTCCTTCATCTTTGCGTCAGCAACAATATTCTTTAAGTCCCAGTCATTTAAGTCCCTATCATTGTTCTTTGAATTTAATAAATAAGGAGCGTTTGGATCTCTTAATTCATCAAAATTCGCAATAACCTTAATAATACGATAAGTGAGTTCAGGCCGTGTATCACTTTCAGGCCGAATAATTGCTTCGCTGTCAATAGCCAAATTGCCACCCAAAGTCAACTCTCTTTCAACGTCGGCCAAGACGTCAAAAGAAGCCGTTGCAGTCAATCCAACAAGCGACAAAGGACGGCGAGATTTCGTGTGCATGAAGTTAATCATATTTCTACCTAAATGGAGATATGAAGTACGGAAGTCATGTCCCCATTCAGAAACACAATGCACCTCATCTACAATACCATAGGAAAAGTAGATATGATTTTTCTCTGTCATAGCAACCAAACTCTCTCGGAAGTTTGGCATCATAAATCGCTCAGGCGACAAGAACATAAAAAGCACTGATCCCCTCTGAAGTAAGTTCAGTTTTTGAGCTTTCTCGGAGCTTGTCATTCCACTATTGACGCAGTCGCAACAATCTATACGAAGATTGCGTAACCCTCGCACTTGGTCAACCATTAGCGAGACCAATGGATCGACAACTACAGCTATACCTGGCTGTAGGATGCACGAGAGTTGATAGGTCAAAGACTTACCGCCTCCCGTAGGTAGGAGGCCTATCGTTGTTTTATCCTCTAAAGCATGGCTGATAATGGGCAACTGGCCAGGGCGTAAGGATGCTTTGCGAAAAACTTCTTGTAAGAAGTAGGTGAGATAGGCTTCTCGTTCTGCGATACTCTCGTATTTGCCAACAGAGTTCTTTGTAACCAAAGGTGGATACTGAATACACTCTGCCGTGCACATCGTTCTCTCCCGTTTTTTATAATGTGCCGAACGCAGGATATAAACAGCATCTGCGTTTGTGCTAAGGGGGAGGGCATCGATATTGTCACGCAAAAGCAGAGAGATGTCTAGACAGAGGTCAAAGTGATTCTGGGGTATTTCTGTATAGACCTTTTGCCCAAGGTGCAATGGCGACTCTTTGAACTCCTCTGTTGAAACAATGCATAAATTGACGGTTGGGAGTTGGAGGTTTGTGCCCGTTAAAGCCCAAAGATGCTCAATCTTATCTTGCAGATCTTTGAGTGCAATAGCAGCACAAGGCACATCGCGCTCAACGATAACGATGTCCCATTCTTTTGCATTCAAATCAAGGATCTTAGCCATCAGAGCCTCCACTAAGATACGCTCAAGCCTTGCAATAGCCAAAGGGCTAAGCACGATTTGAAGCATGTCATTCCATTCGCCTGTCAGCGATTTCTTATAATTGTTTTGGAGAGTCTCTAAGTATCTTTTTGCATTACTTTCTTCAGCCCATCCGTAAAAGGATTCTACATCTTTCAGTTCCTCAATATGATAGGTCTCTCGATTGCTTTTTACTGCTGCTTTGTCGCGGATTTCATCATGAAGACGTTGAAATAGATTGCTGTGATAGGGCTTGCCATCTATTTCTACAATAAAACCTGTCTGAGGTTGCCCATAAGGGATATCTAATGCAAAATCAATACGTTGCTCGTAATGGAAATTGGCATCAGGTATATCTACTATTGAAGATAATGGGCGCTGTGGCTCAAGAACTTGCACTAGGAATCCATGGCTATCACTTTTAAGTGAACGCTCAATAAAACCTTTCTCAAAGGAGCTCTCCAAAACATCTCCATTATAGTAATCCGAATTAAAGCGTGGGTCAATAACGTGTAGAGCTTCATATATCAGAGAATCGGAGATGTGGTGGGCTGACTGATAATTGAGGACGCCACTTCCCGTAGGTAGCTTAGACACACCAAAAGCTTTTGAGAATGTCTCTTCTAAATAGACGGGAGCCTTGGTTGGTAAGCCACGAGAAATAATGTTTGCGAGCACCGAAAATTTAGGATCACAATCGTCGTTAATGCCAAGCTGGATGTTAGACTTAACATTAAAAGCAGATAGTAAGTGGTACAAAGCTTCTGTTTCTTCGGAGAGCTCGGAACCTTGATACTCTTCTGCGACTGCATCCAAGATGTAGCCTGCAAAGAATTGCTCTTGTTTGTGCGATTCTTCGATGCGCTTTCTAATATCTTCAAGGCTTTCAACACGCTTAAATGTCTTGTTAAAGAGGCGCAAAGATATAGTCCATTCGTTCTGCCACTGCCCTTTATCCTTGTCCATTGTTGCAAACATGATGTCAGGGTCTGTGGCAGCAATAAATTCACCTATTCTACGAGAATTAGTATAATAAGGGCCAACGCAAACAAACGTATTTTCTGCATTGAAGGAGTTTTGAAAGAGATGGATGAAACGATCTAATGCAAAAGCTTCAACGTCAAGGATGTTGCTAAATAGATGTATCTTCCGAGCATTCGACTTTTCAAAGTCAGTAGCGCTCAGTTGGTCAAAATCTTTGATTACAGTTCTGACAACCTGCTTGGGGTTTATGCTTTCAATAATAGCAGAGGCTCGTCTCACAGCGGCTTCCGAAGGCTCAATAAGGTTGAGGCTTGATATGTTATGAGGAATTTTATGCTCAGCAAGAAAATCCAGCAGACATATCGTTGCTGTACCTTGTCCACAGCCCCAGTCATAAACCTCTATTTCTTCCTTGAATAAGTCTTGTATATGAGGTATTTTGGAAAAAGCTGTGTCAAGCTTAGCCTTGTGCATCTTGCCAAAGCTGTGTAGATACATATTCAAGTGGTCATCATCATCCAAGATGTCTTTACCTCTGTTGAGGTCAGAATATAGCCGGTCACGCTCAACCTTACTCTTGGGAAGAAGCTCCTGGGCTGTATTCCTCATTCCTAAGAAAGATAAGTCTTTATTCTGGCAAAACAGTTTGATAAATTTATTCATGCCTATTTACCTGTAATCGTATCTGAATTTCTATTTTGCTGATGTCGCTTCCAATTATCCAACGCCAACTGCTTAGTAGTATTGGCATAGCAATACTCACACAAGTGAGGGCAAGTGTTGTACTCACCTATATCTTTCGCTGCCATGCATCCACATAACGCTCGCTGCCCAGGATCTTTCTTGTGAGAACTTACAAAGTACTGGTTATGGGGAAGTCGAATTGCCCCATTGGGAAACTCAGGCTCTCCGTCATCAAATAGTGATGGCGTAGGTATTGGCTGCACCTTAATCTTCATAAACTCCATAAGAGACTTGTCGTCCCAAGCTAAGCGGGCGATAAGGTCGGCGTCTATGCAACGATTATGAAGAATTCCGTATTTCTCAATATCAATCTTTTCGCTACATGTCGCAAGTTGATAGTTCCACTCACGCTCTTGATTCATCAAAGACAGTCTTTGGGCAAACTCCTCCATTTGCGGCTCAGTCCATTCTTTGTATGGAATTCCACTTCTCTTAAGGTTATACTCCACCTTTTTGTAAGCGGCTATGTCTGCGTATGAGAATACCAGTTTTTCCGTATAGCCCTTTAAGGCATCACCAATGTATCTAACCTTCTCGATCAAGTCGTTGATAGTAATGTCGTCTGTTAATATCATAGGGTCGAACCTCCAAACAACGCTTCCAACTCCCAATTCTTGCACTAACATTTTGAAAGCATCGATACGATTGGCCAGCGATGGAACTTTTTCCAAGCGCTCTTTTTCATAGTCATTGAGTGTGTACTGGATGTAGCATTTAATTCCCTTCTCCTTCAATATGCTAAGATATGGAATAAGAGGGCGAGGATTTTTTGACCAAAATACAATAAATCGAGTGCTCTTGTAGGAAATATAGGATTTTAACCCATTAAAAGGGTTTATCCATACTGAATAACCTTGCTTAAGTTTGTCGAAAAACCAATCCGCGTAAAATGCTGGAATATCGGTACTCCTGCTCACTGATATAATGATGGGAGCCTGTGCTTTCACAAGCTCTCCGCCAATAATGGTGTCTGTTTCCTTCCAAGATGCCATATCCCTTTATTATTTCTTCAATCCACTATTATTATCCCAGTTTCCTAACAGACCTTCATATTCTTACCTGCTTTGAAACCATTGAGGAACTGTTTTGTAGGCATTCGTTTTTTGCCTGCAAGTTGAATTTCTGTGAGGTGAAGATAACCATCTGAAAGGGCAATCTTGAGCGATTTCCCATCTATAATCACAGTGCCGAGGGGAGAGGATGGAGTGGCCATCTCTTTTATTGCGTCGTAGATTTTGAGCACTTGTGCTTTGTCGTCAATAAAGAGCTTTGTCCAAGCGGCAGGGTAGGGCGAAAGTCCACGGATAAAATCGTAGCAACGCTTTACACCTTTAGACCAATCGATACGACCAGTTTCTTTGAATATCTTTGGTGCAGGACGAAGTGGTTCGTTAGTTGCCATCTGTGCTTGTGGAACAGCATCAAGATTGCCTGCGAGAATGCGATCGACGGTGGAACAGACGACTTTCCCACCGAGGTGCATCAAATTGTCATAGACAATTCCCACATTATCGGTGTCTGCGATAGGAAGATGCGCCTGCTCTATGATATTACCTGTATCGATGTCGTGTTGGAGGAAAAAGGTAGTGACACCAGTTTCTGTGTCACCATTGATGATAGCCCAATTGATTGGAGCTGCTCCACGATATTGTGGCAGAAGTGAAGCGTGCAAATTGAAT
>JALFTM010000212.1 GCA_022788345.1 Bacteroidales bacterium | reverse complement strand
GCTTTCTGCTTAAAGTTGCGTTAGCCGGCAATGAGCGCAACGGCTTCTTCGATGGTGAGGAGCTGTTGTTCGCCTGTGAGCATGTTCTTGAGCATGAGTTTGCCTGCCGCAAGCTCGGTTTCGCCTACGAGGGCCACGAAGGGGACACCCTGTGCGTTGGCGTAGCTCATTTGCTTTTTCATCTTCACAGCATCGGGATACACCTCCGTGGAGATGCCAGAACGGCGTGCCACTTGCGCCATTTGCAGGCAGGCAGCGGCTTCGGCTGTGCCAAAGTTGATGAATAGCAAGGTGGTGCTTGTGGTGGCTTCGGCTGGGTAGAGGTCGAGTTGGTTGAGGACATCGTAGATGCGGTCGGCACCGAAAGAGATGCCCACACCGCTCAAACCGGGCATACCGAAGATACCTGTGAGGTTGTCGTAGCGACCGCCACCAGTGATGGACCCTATTTGCACATCGAGGGCTTTCACTTCAAAAATACACCCAGTGTAGTAGTTGAGACCGCGGGCAAGGGTGAGGTCGAGTTCAATGGTTTGTCGCAGGGCAGAGGCCTTGAGTGTTTCCAATACGAAGCGCACTTCTTCTACGCCTTTTAGCCCTGTTTCGCTCTCGGAGAGTGTGGCGGCTATTTGATCAAGTTTTTCCTCGTTCGTGCCAGTGAGGGCAAGAATGGGTTGAAGCTTCTCGACACTTTCGGGGGTGAGTCCTACGGCAAGAAGTTCCTCATTGACTTTCTCCAATCCTATCTTGTCGAGTTTGTCAATGGCAACGGTGATGTCTACGATGCGGTCGGGTGCACCGATGGTTTCTGCAATGCCTGCGAGGATTTTGCGGTTGTTGATTTTGATGCACACACGGATGCCGAAGCGGGTGAACACCTCATCGACAATCTGCATCAGTTCCACTTCATTGAGCAAGGAGTCGGAGCCGACAACATCGGCATCGCATTGGTAGAACTCACGGTAGCGGCCTTTCTGTGGGCGATCGGCGCGCCACACGGGTTGGATCTGATAGCGTTTGAAAGGCATCTGCAACTCCTCGCGGTGTTGCACCACATAGCGTGCGAACGGCACGGTCAAGTCATAGCGCAACCCCTTTTCACACACCTTAGCGGCCGCACGGGCAGCTCCCATCTCGTGAAGCTCATTCGGCATTGTGCCAGCGAGGAAGTCGCCTGAGTTGAGAATTTTGAAAAGCAACTTATCGCCCTCCTCGCCATATTTTCCCATAAGGGTCGAGAGGTTTTCCATTGCTGGGGTTTCGATCTGGCGAAAGCCATAGAGCGCATAGACGGAGCGGATGGTGTCGAAGATATAGTTGCGTTTAGCCATTTCGGCCGCTGAAAAGTCGCGCGTGCCTTTGGGAATAGAGGGTTTCTGTGCCATAAAGGGTAAATGTTGCAATATGTTGGGGCAAAGGTACAAAAAAGCTATGACACAAGGGGCGTTTCGTAGGGCGAGAGCGCAGTTTGGAAGGGTTGTCGTAAGTTTGGCAAGGAATGTGTAACTTTGTAACAAGCAACAACTCTTTCGATGACAGACGACGATTTCCGCGACATTCTCCGCACCTACTGGGGCTACGACGACTTTCGAGGCATTCAGCTGCCGATTATCCGTAGCATAGCGAGCAGGCAGGACACCCTTGGTCTGATGCCCACAGGAGGCGGCAAGAGTATCACCTTTCAAGTGCCAGCCATGGCCATGGAGGGGCTATGCGTCGTGGTCACACCGCTCATCGCCTTGATGAAAGACCAAGTGGATAACCTGCGACGACGGGGTATTTTGGCAGCGGCCATCCATTCGGGGCTGTCGCACAACGAGATGCTCATGCACTTGGACAATGCCGTTTACGGAGGCTACAAATTCCTTTATGTCAGTCCCGAACGCCTTGGAACTTCACTTTTCCAAGCGAAGTTTCGCTACATGAAAGTCTGTTTCTTGACCATTGACGAAGCACACTGCATCACTTATTGGGGACACGACTTTCGTCCAGCCTATTTGCGGATAGCCGATATACGTCTCCTCAAGCCCGACATGCCTGTGCTCGCCCTCACGGCTACGGCCACGCCCACCACAGCCACGGCCATCATGGAGAGCCTGCACTTTCGTCTCAATGGCAAAGAAGACACATTAACTGCGCACAAGTTCGAGATGTCGTTCGCCCGCAAGAACCTCGCCTATGTGGTGCGCAAAGTGCCCACACACGAAAAGGGGCGCGAGAAGACCGACGAGTTGTTGCACATTCTGCGCTCCGTTCCGGGTTGCGCCATCGTCTACACACGCTCTCGCGAGGGCACGGAAGAAGTGGCCAATTGGCTGAACGAGCAAGACATCACAGCCACCTTCTTTCACGCTGGACTCAATGATGTGGTCAAAGATGTGCGCCAGCGCGCTTGGCAAGAGGACGAGGTGCGGGTCATGGTGGCCACAAATGCCTTTGGTATGGGCATCGACAAGCCCAATGTGCGCCTTGTCGTTCACCTCGATGTGCCCGACTCCATCGAGGCCTACTTTCAAGAAGCAGGGCGTGCAGGGCGTGACGGACGGCATGCCTATGCCGTTTTGTTGCACGACAGTTCCGATAGCTTTAAGTTGCGGCGTA
Source organism: Bacteroidales bacterium (assembly GCA_022788345.1). Lineage (GTDB taxonomy): Bacteria > Bacteroidota > Bacteroidia > Bacteroidales > Bacteroidaceae > Alloprevotella. The sequence continues at coordinate 5,497 of JALFTM010000212.1, read as the reverse complement.
GGGTTCAAAACGAGTTCCCCACGCGCGACCTCATCCGCCGTATCTATGATGAAGTGGCCTATTTCTTGGCCGTCCCAGAGGGGGATGGCTTCGAACGCACCTACGAGTTCAACCTCGAACGCTTCTGCGTCATTTTCCGCCACTTTCCCACAAAAGTGGTCAGTGCGCTCCATCTGCTCGAACAAGCTGGTTATTTCACCTATCGGGACGAGGATGACGCCACCTCACGGGTGCTCTTTCTCACTTCAAGAGACGACCTTTATCGGCTGAACCACCTCGACAGCCTGTCCGACCGCATCATCTATTCTCTCTTGCGCCGTTATGGCGGACTCTTTGCCGACTATGTGTTCATCAACGAAGCCGACATAGCCACAGATGTCAAGGCTACGGGCGAAGAAATCTACGACTGCCTCAAATCCCTCACACAGCAGCGCATTCTTCACTACATTCCCAAGAAACATATCCCCCGTATTACTTACCTCACGCGGCGCATCGACTCGAAAAATCTCTTCATCGGGAAAGACATCTACGAAGACCGAATGGCCATTTATGAGGAGCGCATTTCGGGGATGGTCAATTATGTAGAAAACAGCACGGGGTGTCGGTCACAGCTACTACTCGCTTATTTTGGCGATGATGACGCACCACCCTGCGGACATTGCGATGTGTGTATCGAAGAGCGCAAACACAAGCAACAGACACAAGCAGTCATCGACCACCTGCTTTCAGTCTTTGCCGATGGGCAACCCCACGACCGACAACAGCTCGAAGCCCTCGGCTTTCCTAAAGATGCTCTCGGAGCAGCCATCCGTGAACTCTCGGAGACTCACGAGCTCCAACTGACCCCCAAGGGCTGGGTGTTAAAGAGAGACACTTGATGGGTGCGCTCTCCCTTGAGTTAATATATTTTACAGGCAGGCTGAGCCATGGCTCAGCCTGCCTGTAAAATATAATGGTCACAACCTCCGTTTTCGAACTTTGCGCTGGAGGCGTTGGCGAGTGGCTTTGGAAGAAGCAAGGGCAAGGGCTTTTTTCCAAAACTGAATGGCTTCGGCCGTGCGACCGCAACGGCTGTAGATGTCGCCAGCGTGCTCGTAGAGCGTGGCCGTGGGTGCAGGGTCGTGTTGGAGCGTGGAGTCGATGAACGTGCGCGCCTGTTCATAATCTTTCTTTCGGAACAATATCCACGCATAAGTATCAAGGAATGTAGCGTTCGTAGGTTCTGCCTCCACGGTGCGCCGTGAGAGTTTCTCGGCATAGTCGAGGCGTTCGCCGTCTTCGGCCAAGAAGTAGGCGTAGTTGTTGCGTGCCAAGAGATTGCCACTATCGTAAAGAATAACGCTATCGTAGGCTTCATAGGCTTCTTTGCGACGGCCAGTTTCGTGCAAGAGGTCGGCTTTTAGGAGATAAAGCTCTGCCAGCTGTGAGAGGTCGGCTTTTGGTGCAACGGCTTCTGTGGCCCGATTGAGGAGGGCGAGGGCATCGGCCGTATGGTGGTCTTGGAGGTAAGTCAAGGCAGGATAATAGTAATAGGTCGCCTCTGCTGGGTCGTATTGCAGGCCGTCCAAGCACACTTTACGCAAGCGGGTGGGATTTTCGTCTTCGATGAAGAGGCGAATGAGCTGGAAGCGGGTGGGCTTGTGTTCTGGGGCAAGGTCGAGGAGGTGTTCGAGCACACGGCATTTGGGCGCATTGGGCATATTGCGCTGGGTCATATAGGCATAGCAAAGGTCGCCAAAGCCACGGTTGGTGGGGCGTTGCGCAAGCACCTGTTCGAAGAGTTGCAACATGACTGTACTATCGCCTTTCAGATGGCGGGCGGCATAATTCTTCAAGGCCTCGATGCGGGCTTCATCATCAGCTTCGGGGTTGAGCACAAGGCGGTGCACCATCGTTTCGTAGAGCGTGTCGTTCTTTTCCACGAGGGCTTGATTAAGGAGCGAGAGCTGGGCGAAGCCATTGTTTGGCTCGGTCGTTAGGACATCGTTGTAGATATATTGTGCCATCTCGCCACGTCCCACACGGGCATAAGCATCGCCAAGAAGCACCCGATAGCGGAGGTCGTTGGGATATTGTGCGCAGAGGTCTTCCAAAGCCTGAAAGGCGCGTGCGGAATCGGCCATTTCTGCATAGAGTTCAAACTTCTTGAGCGCAATTTGCTCCGTTGCGCCATAGAGACGCTCCAAGCGGTCGAGGGTGGAGATGGCTCCGGGATAGTCGTTGGCTTGGATATAGAGTGAGGTGAGACTATACAGGTTGTCCTCGTCGGCAGGACGTAGCTTTTGTGCTTCTTCTCGATAGTAGATGGCGTCTCGATAATGTTCTCTATCGGCGTAGCGGTCGGCCAAAGCCAAGAGAAAGGTGCGGTTTTGAGGCATGAACACAGTGGCTCGCTCCAAGAGAGAGTCCGCGCGTTCTATGAGCAAGGTGTCTTCCCACGACACAGCACTCTCGCGTACCAGCACACTCATCTCATACAAGGCCTCAGGAGCATAGGGATTGAGTCGCAGTGCTTCCTCAAAAAGGAGATAGGCCGAGGCATTGTCGCCCCGTAGACGCTGGCGTGTGCCTTCGAGATACACCTCATTGAAGCGTCGTTGTTTCTCGGCAGTAAGCGTATGCTTGGGAGCGTTTTTAAGTGCCATTTCCGCTTGTCGGTTGAGCGAGGGCGAACAAGCCGTCAAGAGTGCAAGCACGCCAAGAAGCACGCCCAAGAGATGGGCATGCACGTGCTTTTGTTGTGGCAATAACGAGAAGTTCATGACAAAAATAGCAAGGGCCAAAGGGGCTTATCGTCCCGTGTGTCCGAAACCGCCTGCTCCGCGGAGGGTGTCGTCGAGGGTTTCTACAGCCTCCCATTCGGCCACCTCATGGCGAGCAATGACCATCTGCGCAATGCGGTCGCCATCGTTGATGGTGAAAGGTTCGGTCGAGAGGTTGGCGAGGATAACGCCCACTTCTCCCCGATAGTCGGCATCGATGGTGCCCGGAGTGTTCAAGCAAGTGATACCATATTTCAACGCCATCCCTGAACGTGGGCGCACCTGTGCCTCGAAGCCCGATGGCAAAGCCAAGTAAAGACCTGTTGGCACGAGGATACGAGCCATGGGGGCAAGGGTGATGGGCGCATCGATATTGGCGCGCAAGTCCATCCCAGCACTCAAAGGAGTGGCATACTCTGGAAGGGCATGACGAGAGCGGTTGATAATCTGAATTTTCATACTGCAAAGATAAGGAATTATTGGGGTTAGAGGGAGCGAATGCAACAACTATTCTACCTGCTCCCAACTCTGCCGAACGAATGGTTTCTCTGCCTTTCGTTGTCCAACAGCCATCAAAGCAACTTCCCCTTGTCGCCACATGGGCAACAAGGGGAAGCAATGTGTTTTAGCTTTCAGCGCAAAATTACTTGCGGCGGCTCTTAGGCTCGCGGCCATAAACAGCGAGGTCGCCAAGTTCTTCCTCGATGCGGAGAAGTTGGTTGTACTTCGCCATGCGGTCTGTACGGCTCATAGAACCAGTCTTGATCTGACCAGAGTTTGTAGCCACAGCGATGTCAGCGATGGTAGCATCTTCTGTTTCACCAGAGCGGTGAGAAGTTACAGAAGTGTAACCAGCGCGGTGAGCCATCTCGATAGCATCGAGCGTTTCAGTCAAAGAACCGATTTGGTTCACCTTGATGAGGATAGAGTTGGCGCAACCTTCGTTGATACCACGTTGGAGGTAGTCTACGTTTGTTACGAACAAGTCGTCACCAACGAGCTGACAGCGGTCGCCGATACGTTCAGTGAGCTTCTTCCAGCCCTCCCAGTCGCTCTCGCACATACCGTCCTCGATAGAGTCGATAGGATACTTCGTGATGAGCTGTTCGAGGAAGTCCACTTGCTCGTCCTGAGTGAGACGCTTGCCGTTAGGATCTTTGATTGTGCCGTCCTTGAGCTTGTTGTAGTCGTAGTAGCAAGTGCCGTTCTCCTCGAAGAAGAATTCAGAAGAAGCGCAGTCCATAGCGATAGTCACATCAGAACCGGGCTTGTAGCCAGCGATTTCGATTGACTTCATGATGCAGTCGAGTGCGTCCTCGATGCCATCGAGAGCAGGAGCGAAACCACCTTCGTCACCCACAGCAGTAGAAAGACCACGATCGTGGAGCACCTTCTTCAAAGCGTGGAACACCTCAGCACCCATGCGCAAACCCTCACGGAAAGTAGGAGCACCTACGGGGCGAATCATGAACTCTTGGAAAGCGATAGGAGCGTCAGAGTGAGCACCACCATTGATGATGTTCATCATTGGCACAGGAAGTGTGAAGGTGTTCGTACCGCCGATGTAGCGATAGAGAGGCATACCGAGTGCCTTAGCAGCAGCTTGAGCCACAGCGAGAGAAACACCAAGGATGGCGTTTGCACCGAGCTTGCTCTTCGTCTTTGTGCCATCAAGCTCGATCATGAGCTTGTCAATGCCACGTTGGTCGCAAACGCAGTGACCAGCCAAAGCAGGAGCGATGATGTTGTTCACATTCTCCACAGCCTTGAGAACACCCTTACCGAGGTAGCGACCCTTGTCGCCGTCACGGAGTTCGAGGGCTTCGTTCTCACCCGTAGAGGCACCTGAAGGCACAGCTGCACGGCCTACAACGCCGTTTGCCAAAATTACGTCTACTTCTACTGTAGGATTACCGCGTGAGTCGATAATCTCGCGTGCTTTAACTTTTGAAATTTCCATTGTGAATGATTTATTTATAAAATGCTTTGTTACTGCAAAATAGAGTAGGACGTCCACACCGCCGCAACACTTCTGCTCGGCCCGTAGTAGGACATCGCCACTTTTCGTAGCAAAGGTAATTATTTTTCGGGAAAGAGCCAACGACATTTGGAAAAGAAAAACAGAGCGTTGCCTTTCTGTACCCATTCAGCTTCAACACCTTTATTTTTGAAAGGGCTTGAATAGATATATCACACTGATAATGAGAACAGAAAAAGAGCCATCAGAGCATCCGTAAAGCACAGACAGCAATTGTATTGACACAATCACCCCCTTTGCCACTATCCTCTCATTCTCAAAACGATACCACCACTCCAATTATTGTGGTAGCCACAAGTTGCAATTGCTCCACCCTTTTCCATTGCTCCGCCATGCGCCAACAGCTTTTCCGCCATGCGCAAGAAGAAAATACGGGAGGCGCAAGAAGAAATTACGGGAAGCGCATGGCGAAAAGGCCTCCCATAACCCACAGATTATCAACATTTCTAAAAAAGACAAAACCAACCTCCATTCCATCTCCTCTGTTCACTTCAAAATCACTTATACAATAAATATAATAACACCTCCTCCTAAACCTCTGCCACCGCCCATCCTGTCGGCTTCGATATATATTTCTTTCTCAAAGATTTGCATCTATTTTAAGGGAATGTATTACCTTTGTAGGGCAGAAATAGCCCCTCATTTATGAGGAGACCTGCGGATGCCACGCATCCCCCTGATTTTGCAATAATTCTAC
>JALFTM010000211.1 GCA_022788345.1 Bacteroidales bacterium | reverse complement strand
GGCTTGCACCATGTCTGTCACTTGCTTGCCCTCGCCCTTAACGAGGTTGTCGTAAGCTACACGCACACGTTCCCAGCGTTTGTCACGATCCATCGCATAGAAACGACCGATGATAGTGGCCACGCTTGCTCCCGTCTTGGCGCAAACGCCTGTGAGCTGTTCGATGAAGCCTTTACCGCTCTTGGGGTCTGTGTCGCGACCATCCATAAAGCAGTGTACAAAGGTTTGCGCAGCAATGCCATACTCTTGCGAAATCTCCACAAGCTTAAAGAGGTGGTCAAGAGAGGAGTGTACGCCACCATCGGAGGTCAAACCCATGAGGTGGAGGCGCTTGCCGTTGGCTTTTGCGTAGGAATAAGCTTCCTTCACACAAGGATTTTCAAGAATAGAGCCATCCTTGCAGGCACGGTTGATTTTCACCAAATCTTGGAAGACGATGCGACCTGCACCGAGGTTCAAGTGTCCCACCTCCGAGTTGCCCATTTGTCCATCGGGCAAACCTACGTTTTCGCCCGAAGCCAAGAGTTGAGAGTTGGGATAAGTAGCATTTAAGTGGTCGATGAATGGTGTAGGCGTGTTGAAGATAATATCGCCCTTACCATGATCGCCGATTCCCCATCCATCGAGGATGACCAGCATTGCTTTCTTAGACATAGCTATTTCGTTTTTGAGTGATTACTATTTTTAGTCCCTACAAAGATACGCAATTCTGCTGACGAAGAGCGTATCTCAAGTCGGTTTTCATCGTCCACGGCCTTAATTCTCATCACAAGTGAAGTGCCATGCCAAAGGTGCAGGCTTATTTGCAAAACAAGAGAAACAAAAAGACTACTTAATTGAGGTTTCGCCACACTTTTTGGCCCAATCGTTTTTTGATAAAGAGCAACTTAAGTATCTTTGCACCCACATAAAATACGACCATCTTATGACACGTATCAAACACTTACTCGCCATCGTCTTTCTTCTCCTCTCTTTCGGTCTTGCGAAAGGCTATGCGCAGAGCGATGTGGATTTCTCGCCCGACTGCCCCGGGGCAACGACTGGTCCTGATGTTATGCCCCAATGGAAGCTGGACTGGGAAACAGGCTTCTCTCACGAATGGAACCGCCGCAACGGAGCGCACGAGCGCACATGGACCATCAACACTTCGACTTTTCGCTTGGGCGTAACCCACAACGCTGAACTTCGCCTGCAAATAGACGAGAGTGCTACGCACACGCCTGAGGGCAACTATGCGGGCATTTCTACTATGGCTGTCGGCACAAAAATTAAAGTCTTCGAAGGCGCGAGAGCTTTGCCCAAAGTGGCTTTCCTTGCCAATTTTCTCCTCCCCGGCGGCAACAATTCCAATTATCTACCACAACACGTTGGCATTCAAACGCATCTGCTTTTTGAGAACACACTGAGCGACCTCTTCAGCCTTGGCTATGACGTTGGCGTAGAGTGGAGTGGCGACACGAACAATCCCGATGTTTTCTTCGGTGCGTGTCTTAACTATCAACCCACCGACCGCTTGAGTTTCTTTGTCGAAAGCTACAACCGCTACAACTCACAGCGACAGGACGATTGGGCAAAACCGGGACGCACGAGCCACTTCGACTGCATGGCAGAGATAGGCGGGGCGTACATGGTGTCGCCACGTGTCCAATTGAACATCTTTAGCGACTTCAGCCTCAACGAACTCTCTAAGTACAACACCATTGGTTTCGGCTTAGCTTGGCTTTTGAATTGAGAAATGAAGGCGCATCCACAGCACAGGTAGCATATATAAATCATCGTTTCTATTCAAGAGACGAAACAAATATCAAGGGCACGGCTCAAAGTCATTCGCATTTGATGACTTTGAGCCGTGCCAGTTTTGTCTGCTCCTCTTTTACATTTCCTCGTCTTCACCCATCTCTGCCTCTTTCTCCTGCAAAGGCAATTCCCGTGTGGGCTTAAAGCCTTTCGTTTCCCAGTTTTTGAGCTGGCTAAGAATGTTTCCCTTGCCCGAAGTCAGTTGTTTCTGCGCGTCGTCATAAGCCATCTGTAGGCGGTTGATGCCATTGCCG
>JALFTM010000210.1 GCA_022788345.1 Bacteroidales bacterium | reverse complement strand
CGCCCAGTGAAACGGGCCTTGCAACGCTTGTTGCTCAACGCTTTGAGCCGTTCGTTGCTCGCTGGAAGCATCGATCGCACACAGCCCATCCTTGTGACTGCGAAAGGTGAGGACTTGACTTTCTCCAATGCGTGACAAAGCAACTTGAAAAGTATTGACTATTGAAATTCCCCTGCATCAGCAAAACTGGTGCAGGGGAATTTGCGTAACTTTGTCCCATCACTACAAAAAGATAAAGCTATGGATGTTCTCGCTATTATACATAAGTATTATCCCACCGATAACCCACTACGGCGCTTGTTGTTGCATCACTCGAAGCAAGTGGCCGAAAAAGCGCTTGCCGTAGCGGAGCAACATCCAGAGCTAAAGCTCAACCGAGAACTTTTATACGATGGAGCGATGCTTCATGACGTTGGTATTTTTCTCACCCATGCGCCCAGCATCCATTGCGAGGGCACTGCGCCTTACATTTGTCATGGGCGGTTAGGTGCGGAACTGATGCGAAAGGAAGGGCTCGATGCTTTGGCGCGCATCTGTGAGCGACACACGGGGACAGGGCTTACTGCTGAGGCCATCCGTCAACGCCAACTGCCACTTCCCGAACAGGACTTTTGTCCCGAAACCTTGGAGGAACAAGTAATTTGTTATGCTGACAAATTTTTCTCCAAAAGTCGCCCTGCCTCCGAAAAGCCTTTAGAAGATGTCTTACGCTCTTTACTAAAACACGGCGAGCAAGGCGTGCAACAGTTTCTCCTTTGGCACGAGCGGTTCGGATGAGCGTCCAAAGCGCTAATAGTTGGAGGGATATTTTCTAAAACTCTTAAGGTCCGACCTTAGGTACGATAATGTTTTCATAAAGAGCAACGCAGCGCGGTAAAACAACCGTCCAAATCCTGAGGTCCTAAGCTCCGCCCAAAAACGATCATAAGGTGTTTCCTGAAAATGTTCCCCTTTAAGAAAGCGTATATAGTCGCCATGAATTCGTGGATCTATAAGCTTTTGCAATGTTTGCTGTCTCTCTTTCTCGTCCAGCTCTTTATTGGTTGAACTAATACCCGTCATATCGAAATTCGATATAACAAAGGGTATGACTTCTGTCGTACAATGCTCAAAAACGCAGGCTTGTAGGAAGAATTTCCAGTCGGAAACAATCCGCAGGCTCTCGTCGTATCCTCCGCAGCGTTCTAAAAGACTTTTCCGGATGAATGTGCCGGGATGCAAAACGCTACCTACGTAAAAAAGCCGTAGGCTGATGGGAGCAGGATTTACGATATTCTCTCCCATTCTTATGCTTCCCATCAATAAATCGGCCGAGGCGTCAGTTTTTCCAACCATCTCCATCACTTGGTTGTCGTTCAAGACATCGCCAGAGTTGAGGAAAAGGAGATATTCTCCGTGCGCCGCGGCTGTGCCCTTATTCATAGCATGATAAATCCCCTTATCTGGCTCGCTTATCCAATAGTCGAGCTTTTCAGCATGGCCTTTAATAATATCAAGGCTCTTGTCGGTGGATCCACCATCAATAACGATGTACTCAAAGTTGCGAGCACTTTGATTCAAAACGCTCTGCATGGTCTTTTCCAAGCCTGCGCCATTATTGTAGTTAATGGTGATGATTGAAAATTTCATAGGGAGTGGTGTTTGAAATTATTGTGCGACTACAGAAATACCGACCTCTGCCCGAAAGTGTTTCGGAGATAGCCCAGTGTGGCGTTTGAAGTAGCGTGAGAAATAATACTCATCGTCGAAGTTCATTTCTGTGGCTATTTCTTTGATGCTTCGCCTTGTGAGGTGGAGCTGTCGCTTGGCGGTGAGTATCACTTGGTCTTGTACCAGTTGAGTGGCGGTCTTGCCAATAATTGCTTTGACGCGCCGGCTAAGGGCTTCGGGTGTGCATCCAAGAAGGTCTGCATAAAACGCTACGCTTCGCTCTCGCTGGTGGTGTTGTGTGAGAAGATGCTGGAATGAGGCCAAGAGAGCGTCTTCTGTTTGCGCTTCTACAGCTATCTGTTCACTTTTGGCCTTGGAACAAAGTGCCAATATGAGTTGGAGATACGATTTTCTGACTGCCTCGGTGAAGCGATTGTTTATTCCCGCTGTGTCGAGGATGTCGTCTGTGAGTTGTCCCACCTTTCTAAAAACGCTGTCCTGCATAGCAACGTGTGGCGAGAGGTAAGCATTATTGAAAAGCAAACCATTGCAAGCCACTTCTTCTTTATGTTGCTCGATGCAGTAGTAGTCGCCGTGAAATTTCAAGAGGCGCACTACACCCTCATAAAGCTTTTCCGCACAAAATTCCAATCGTTGATAGGGCGAGAGGAAAAGGGCAACGGCCGTCGTTGTGTTGTAGTCGGTCCCGTCCACGATGTAGCGCGTGGATTCGGGAAGCAGGAAGATGCTGTAAAAGGCCTCGTGATAGGGAGATGACAAGGTTTTCAAGCGGATGTCGGACACGGAAATGAGTTGCGACATGAGCAAGGGGAAAAGCGTGAAACACAAGAAAAGTTGCAGTGAACCGATAAGCCGGGTTTTGTGAGTTTCCGAGGAAACCCGTCTGTCATCAATCTGGGTGTGGTGTTGCCACAACACTCTATCGTTCTACCCTCCAACGAAGTCCGAAGACATTGGGCGAGCTACCCTCAATCGCTGGTATACGCGAACTTTCAGCTCCCGATGTGCACAGCCGATGTGTCGCCACACCGCTGGTGAGCTCTTACCTCACCTTCTCACCCTTACTCCTGCGTGAGGAGCGGTTCTTTTCTTCTACACGACTTAGCCCTCGCGGACTACTTCCCATTAAGAAGCGGGATGCTCTGCGCTGCCCGGACTTTCCTCATGCGCCACAAGCGGACGCAGGCGACAGACTGGCTCACTGCAACTCTATCGCAAAAGTACATATTTCTACCCGATTTTTAGGCCTAATCTCTTGGAAAACCCTACTTTTGCAATCAAACAAAGTCTTGCCTCCATATCAAAACGGGGCGAGAGTTATTTTCTACACCATAATAATAGATACGATGATACGCTTTTTCCAAAGGTTTTTTTGTCTTGCGTGCTTTCTCCTTTGCACTGCCACATTGCCCCTTTCTTTATGGGCAGATGGCGTTTGGGGAACAACCAATGTGCGCTATGCTTTTCAGTCTAAACAGCCCGTTGTTGGTGAGAAGTCGCTGACGCTTACAGCATGGGCGGGCGAAACGGTCAATGCCCAACTTGTTTTGCACAATGTCACTTCGCAGGAAGTGCTCTATCGTACGGTGCTTCAGAGGCTCAAGGGTAAAGGCAAGGAGCAGATAACCCCCAAAGATATTGCTCTTGGATATGTCGATGAGGTGATAGCCGATACGTTTTCCAACTGTGGCAAGCACGAGGTTGAGCGTTATGGTCGTTTCATGCAGGCCGATCGCATCACAGCGCAAAACGCTTTCGTTGTGCCCCAAGGTCAGCAACGTGGGGTGTGGTTGAGTATTGCCGTGCCACGCACGCAACGTCCGGGGCGTTACAAAGGTCAGGTCATTATTCTTCGCAATGAAAAAATCGTGGAGCGCCTTTCCTTGACGCTGCACGTCCAGCCCCGTCTCTTGCCCGAAGCCTCTAAATGGCAGTTTCATCTGGACTTTTGGCAAAATCCCTATGCCATTGCCCGTTGGCATCAGCTTCAACCTTGGACGTATGCCCATTTCGAAGCCATGCGTCCTTATATGAAGATGTTGGCCAATGGTGGGCAGAAGGTGGTGACAGCCACACTGATCAATCGGCCTTGGGATGGTCAAACCTACGATGCTTTTGGGTCGATGGTGCAATGGGTGAAGCGTGCAGACGGCACATGGCACTACGATTTTTCCATCTTCGACCGCTGGGTGCAATTTATGGACGAGTGTGGCATTCGGGACGAAATCACTTGCTTTTCCATGATACCTTGGCGTCTCTCGTTCCAATACTATGACGAAGCCTCTCAGTCGTTTCAAGAATGGAAAGGCGCACCCGGCGATAGCATCTACACCGAGCGCTGGGGACATTTCCTCTCTGCCTTTGCTGCCCACCTTAAAGAAAAGGGTTGGTTCAGTAAAACGACTATCGCTATGGACGAACGGCCGATGCCAGCCATGCGCCACGCCATCGCTATCATTCATCAAGCTGCACCGGGGCTGAAAATTTCGATGGCGGGTTACTATCATCCGGAAATAGAAGCCGATCTCTTCGATTACTGTATCGACGAACAAAGCCCCGAACAGCCTACCCCTGCGGTGCTCGAACGGCGCAAACGGGAGGGAAAGACGACGACCTATTACACTTGTTGCTCTTCTCGTCTTCCCAACACCTTTACTTTCTCACCTCCAGCAGAGGCCACGGCCATTCCTTGGTATGCGTTGCAAAAAGGCATGGATGGCTATTTGCGTTGGGCCTACAACTCATGGCCTGCTGACCCTGAACGCGACTCTCGTTTCACCGCTTGGTCGTCGGGCGACACTTATATCGTTTATCCCAAGGCCAATCCCTCCGTCCGTTGGGCCAAGTTGATCGAGGGTATCCAGCAGGTCGAAAAGTTCCGCCTCTTGCTCGCGGAAGCCAAACAGATGGGCAATGTCGAACGCATCGCCACCCTTGAAAATCTCCTCAAGCGCATCGATGTGACGCAACCCGAAACCACGACCATGGTGCAAGTTGAACTGAATGCCCTCTCGGCGAAGTAGAGCAGGAAGTGGCCACTTTAGCAAACTACACCGCGATGGCCGTTTCTCCTCGAAACGAGGAGAGCATTTAGCCCTGTCGATGACCGCCAATACAGGAAGCGCAGGAAGAAATTACGGGAGGCGTATGGAGAAAATTCTTCCTGCGCTTCCCGTAATTTCTTCTTGCGCTTGGCGTTTAGAGGCATGGCAAGAGGAGAGAAATACATACCCAGTGCGATGCACATTTGGGGCAGAGACATCATGAGGGAGAAGTGTGGGTAACATTTGTTACCGCCTCTTTCGCTCAAAAATAAGTATCTTTGTGGCATAAACATATGATTAAAAGAACACAGATGATGTCAGAGATGAAAAGTTTTCTTCCCGGCGTGGATGCAGCGAAGGTTGCTCGGATGCACGAGATACGTTCTCGCTACGAGAATGGTACATTAACGCTGGAGGCTGCCCGTGCCGAAATGGCCGAAAAAGTAGGGCGTGTTTCGGCACAAGAGTATGCCCTTATGGAACAGACCTATGTGCCTGTGGACGATGCAGAACAATGTCGCATCGAGTCGCTTAAAGACATGACGCTCCTCTTTGGAGAGAGCCTCGTTGCGTCCCGTCCCGATTTGCCGGAAGGGCATCCTGTGGACACGTATTATAAGGAATGTCTCGCAGTGCGCAATGTAGTTGCACGCATGATGGGTTTGCTCGAAAAAGATTTTATCAAGAACCCTTGGCTCGAAGCCATGGACGACTTGGCGCAGGTGAAAGTTCACTATTCCCGCAAGCAAAATCAGCTCTATTCCGTTTTGGAGCAAAAAGGTTTCATGCACCCCTCCAAAACGATGTGGACGTATGACGATTACAATCGCGATGCCATCAACCATGCACGGGCGTTGCTGGACGACGATCGCATCGACCAGTTTCTTGCCTATGTCCCCACGATGCTCCATGGCATTGTGGATTTGATGGACAAGGAAGAGGCCATCCTTTTGCCAACAAGCCTTTCCATGATTTCGGAAGAGGAGTTCAAAGCCATGCGCGAGGGAGACGATGAGATTGGCTACTGCCTCATTCCTGCTCCTAAGGGCTTCCGCACCGTTGTTGCGACCTCTCCGTTGTCCGAAAACACTGCCACCAGCTCCTTAGCCGACGACTTGCAAGCCCTCCTTGCCAAGCATGGTTTGAATGCTCCTGCTGCTGATGGCATCTTGGATGTGGCAACGGGCAAATTGACTCTTGAGCAAATCAATCTCATCTTCCGCCACATGCCTGTGGATTTGAGCTATGTGGATGAGCATGAGATTGTAAAATTCTATACCGACACGGAACATCGTGTCTTCCCGCGTTCGGCGGGTGTCATTGGTCGGCAAGTGAAAAATTGCCATCCGCCTAAGAGCGTGCATGTCGTGGAGGAAATCATTGAGAAGTTCCGCTCTGGCGAGCAAAGTCGCGCAGAGTTTTGGATCAATAAGCCCGACCTCTTCATTTATATTGTCTATGTGGCCGTGCGCGATAAGGAAGGAAATTTCCGTGGCGTGCTCGAAATGATGCAAAATTGCACCCACATCCGTGCGCTCCAAGGGTCGCAAACTCTTCTGAATTGGGCCAACGAAGCAGGCATCCCTGCCGAAACGCCACAACCCGAAGCACCCATACCGCCAGCTGTGGCACAACCCGTAAATGAGAGCGTGGAAGCGGACATGGCGGACGGAGAAGTCAATGAGCAGTCGAAGATATTTGAATTGCTTGCCCGTTACCCGCAACTCAAACAGCAGTTGCGCAACTTCAACGAGCAGTTTAGCATGCTCTCTCATCCGATCCTCTCTCGCATTGCTAAGGCCGCCAATCCCACGGTGAAGACTGCGGCGGAGCGTGTCGGCGTATCGGTCGAGGAGTTGGTGGCGAAAATTAGAGAATTGATAAAGAAGTAGAAACAGCGTTCCCTCTGAATGTGATATTTTCTTTCGTGATGCGCCAATGGTTGTTCTGTTTGTTCTGTCTTCCTCTCATGGCTTTGGCCGATGGGATAGAGGGAACGTGGGGCTATGTGTCGGTGAGTCGAGATGCACATTCCGACACAGAGGAAACGCAACGCACCCTGCGCACCTTTCAAGCTGACGGCACGCTCAGCGAAACCATCTGTTACGATGAGCGGGCTTTGTCGGCATCGGGCGAGGTCTATGTGTTGCGATTCCGTGCCACACTGAAAGGCACTTGGCAACTCAAGAATACAACTCTTTATCTCAAGTATTTCCCGCGCACTTTGCAGGTCGTCTACGACGGCATCGCCTTTCCAGAGCGAGACGTTGCCGTGCAGAAAATCCTTGAAAAGGAGATGGAGGAAGAGTTGGGCGATGCCATCGCTCTCCAAGCCTCTGTGATGCAGATAGCGTTGCGTCGCTATTATGCAACCACGCCCAAAAGACGGCTCAATGACGTGAGCGTGGAGGGCGATCTTCTCTTTGTGCGCACGGAAGAGGGGCGAAGGTCTTTCCAACGGGTAGAAATGTAACTTTTTCAAGATATAAATATGATGAAAGAACAAGACAATATGCAGATAGAAGCCCTCGGTGTCAGCGAGGAGCAGGTGAATGCGCAGTTGCAACGCTTTGCCGAAGGCTTCCCATTTCTGCCCATCAAGGCAACGGCAACGATAGGAAAAGGTATCTCTGCCTTGAGCGATGCCGAATGTGAGGCTTACATAAAGATGTGGGATATCTATTGCGAGGGGGCGCATAAGGTCACGAAATTTGTGCCTGCATCTGGCGCCGCAAGTCGTATGTTTAAGGATCTTTTCGCCTTTGTAGATGCAGATTATGAGCAACCGACAACGCCCTTTGAGCAACGCTTTGTAGAAAACCTTCCGCAGGCCCCTTTTCGAGACGACTTGGATGTGGTGTGCGACAAGCTCTTCGGTAAAAATGTGGCAGTCCTCTTGGCAGAGGGGCGCAGTAAGGATGCTGTGCGTGCCTTGCTCTATCCAGAAGGACTCAACTATGGTTTGTTGCCAAAAGGCTTGCTAAAGTTCCATCGCTATGCCAATGGTGTGCGTACGCCCATAGAGGAGCATCTTGTGGAAGGAGCACTCTATGCACAGGGGGCGGACAAAGTTGTGCGCCTCCACTTTACCATTTCGCCAGAACACCGCACGCTTTTTGAAAGTGTTATGACAGCAGTTGTACCTCTCTATGAGAAGCGTTTCGGTGTGAGTTACGAAATCGAACTATCAGAGCAGAAGAGTGCAACGAACACAATTGCTGTGACACCCGATAATGCCCCCTTTCGCAACGATGATGGCACTTTGTTGTTCCGCCCAGCAGGCCATGGCGCTCTTTTGCACAACCTTGACGGCATAGACAGCGACATCGTGTTCATCAAGACGATTGACAATGTCTCTCCTGAACATCGCAGTGGAGATACGTTGCGCTACAAAAAAACTTTGGCAGGCGTGCTCGTTGCAGCGCAAGCACAGCTATTCAACGACCTTTCCCTCTTGGAAGAAGATCTCACGATGGAACAATTGCGAGAGATGCTCGCACGCTTCCAAACGCTCTTTTGCTCGTTCGACGAAAGCACCAATACGATGGACAAGGAGGCTCTTGCATCTTATTTGCGCAGGAAACTCGATCGTCCGATCCGTGTTTGCGGTATGGTGCGTAACGTGGGCGAACCCGGTGGAGGGCCTTTCCTCGCAGTCAATCCCGATGGCAGTGTGTCGCCACAGATATTGGAGAGTTCACAAATCGACATGGCGGACGCAGAGAAACGCCGGATGTTTGAAGAGGGGACGCACTTCAATCCCGTGGATCTTGTGTGCGGTTTGAAAAATAGGAAGGGCGAGAAATTCGACTTGACGCAATTTGTGGACGCAAACACAGGCTTTATTTCTGAGAAGAGCAAGGGTGGCCGTCCGCTGAAAGCCCTTGAATTGCCCGGTCTTTGGAATGGCTCGATGAGCGATTGGAATACGATTTTTGTGGAAGTGCCCCTTTCGACCTTCAACCCTGTGAAGACGGTCAATGACCTCTTCCGCGAGCAACATCAATAGCAGATTGTTTCTGCGAGAGAGAGTTTGTAGAAAACGCTCCAGCTTTGACAAAATATCAGCCCCGACTTTCATGTGGAGAGTCGGGGCTGATGGTGTTTGGGGAAATGGTCGATGACCTCAGCGTTTCTTTTGGAAAAAGGTTTTCATCAATGCTGCACACTCGGCCTCAAGGACACCATGTGTCACTTCGGTGCGTGGATGCAAGGCCTTAGGGGCGTAGCGACTATAGCCACGCTTCTCGTCACTCGCGCCATAGACGAGGCGACCGAGCTGTGCCCACCCCAACGCTCCAGCACACATTGTGCAAGGTTCGAGGGTTACATATAGCGTGCATTCGTTGAGGTATTTGCCTCCGAGCCAGTTGGCAGTGGCTGTGACGGCCTGCATTTCTGCATGAGCTGTGACATCGTTGAGCAATTCTGTGAGGTTGTGTGCGCGCGCCACGATGCGTCCAGCACAAACAACCACTGCGCCCACGGGGATTTCGTCACGCTCGAATGCTTGCTGTGCCTCCGCCAAGGCTTGGCGCATATAGGCTTCGTCGGTCATGCCCATGGCTTATTGTTCTGGCGCAAAGAGTGGGTCCCAAGCTGGAAGCTGTACAGGTTTCGTGTCCAAAAGGCGCAAGGTTTCTGTAGGAACGTATTTCTTGCGGACAACAAGGCGGAACATATAATTGTCGAACCATTCATCGGTCATGACGATGTGCCCTTGGAAACCGGAATTGGCTCCCCAGCTGTTTTCGACCATCCACTTCTTGGGCTTTCCATTGGCATCCAAATCGACAGCCATTAAGGTCATCGCGTGTGTTGAGCCTGAAGCAAAAGTGCGGATGCGGTCAGCTTTGTCCATGCCAAAGGTTGTGCCGAGAATGCTTTCGTAATCGAAATTTTTGAGGCTTGATACGCCTGTTTTGCTGTCATACAATTTGCCGACATCGCAAGAGAAGTACATCATCGTGCTATCCTTGATGGAAGCAATAGCTGCGGCTTTGATGTCTTCGATGGGCAGGTTGAGGAATGTCCAGTTGTGTCCGTCATACATGTGGCGGTCCATGTCGATGGTGTAGGCTTTATGATAAGGACGGGTGGGGTCATTCATCAAAAGCACATAGTCCGTCACGAGGTTCTCACCCACGAAACGATCGTAGAACGAGCGAGGTGTGTAGGTTTCCGTAGAAATGGCTTTCCCACTTCTATCCTTTAGCGTCCAAGTGAACTCTGTGGGAGGTTCGCCGAGACAGAGGGCGAGGATGTGATAGACTGTGCCCAGCATCTCGGTCTTGTGGGCTTCGAGTTGCTTCTTGCTCTTGCCTTGAGCAACGTCTTTACGGAGGGCGAGACCAAATTCACGGAGCTTGAGCTGCAACATTTCGCTCATGCGACTTGTGTTGTTGGCATTGTAGCTCTCTGGCATCACCTCTGCGGGAACAAGGCCATATTTCGTGATGATGTCCTGCGCTCCAGCGAATGTGCCACCATCGGAGAGCACGTTTTTGAACAGCCATTCGTTTTGGCGGTCGTCCATGGGTTTCTTGGCGTTGTCTATGACGGCTTGGAGGAAGAGGTTCGATTTCTCCAGCTGATCGTAGAAGAAAGAATAGGCAGGAGAGAACTGAAAACCGCCCATGTTATACTGCTGGATAATGCGGGCGCGCATCACGTTCAAACTGGAGAAGAGCCAACAACGCCCAGAACTCTCTTGGTTGGTAATTCCCACACTGTGGACGCGGTGGGAAAACTCCGTGTCGCGGGCATCGGCATTGTCGGCCGTACGGGCAAGGTCGCGCATCGCAGTGGCGTTGAGCGCATTGCGCATCGCCTTGTCGGCTGGTGTTTTGAGTGCGCCAGTGGTTTTAATTTGTTGGAGCATCTGCGTGGAGATGCCACCTTCTTGAGCCGCTACGCTGAGCGCAGCAAAAAGAGAAAGGGAGAGGAGGATTTTCTTCATGCTGTGGGATATGGGGTAAATTATCATATAAGGAGACAATCGCCCTGTTTGTCAAGGCTGATTGTCTCTGGGGGAAAGGCAAGCAGATGGTATGCTTGTCGCCATTGTTATTACTTCTTGATTTGCGAAATGGTGATGGGTGTTGACACGCCACCAGCGGTCAAGGTGATGGTGCTCGTACGGGCATCGCCTTTGTTCTTGCCAATGGGTACGAGGATGGTGTGGTGGCCAGCTGCAAAGGTGGTGTCTACATACACCCAACTATCGGCAGCTTTGAGCGTACCGCCATCTTTGTAAGTGGTGAATACAAGGGGTGTAACGGTGCTATCGGCCGACATGAGTTGGATGTCGAACTTGTTGTCGCGGGTGAGGCTGGGCGAAGTGATGTTGTGCCAAGGCGACTGATACACCATGGTTGATAATTTATGACGAGGAAGATCGAAAGAAATTTGTCCGCTACGGATTTTGCCCGTGGAGTTGCCCGAAGTGGGGATGACCTTTACTTTCGTTGAGTAATAGCCCTTAGAAAATTCGGTGGGAGAGTAAGTGGCCCAATCAAGTTGTGCAGTAGACGTCCAAGGGTCACTGGCCACGACATAGAAAACGGCAGAGTCTTGGTCCGCATAAAGATCTACACTGGAGATGAGTGCGCCACTGGCGTTTTGTAAAGAGCCAAAATACTCTTCCGACTTGTTGTCGCAACTCATGAGACCTGTTACCGCCAAAGCGCAGAGGCCGAAAAATAATTGTTTCATAACTTGTTGTTTTGTATAAACGAAAAACAATGTCTTTCTTGTTGGTGTAGTGTTGCTTCCCTGCTGTCGCTGTTGTAAGTGAAGTTAGCGAGACAATACTTTGTGGCGCAAAAGGGAAACACTTCACTTGCAAATATAGAAATATCTTTCCGAATTTCTTTGTTTTTAGACACATAAAACCACCGTTCCCCCATTTAGGATGGCGACGAATGAACAATGAAGGATTTGCCCTCTCTGAAAACAAGCGGAACAGCTCCCAATTTCTTCTTCATCCATGGGGCGTGTGAAGAGGTTATTATTGTGGCTTAAACAAGTGGCGCAAGAAGAATTTTCTCCAAGCGCTTGGAGAAAATTCTTCTTGCGCCACTTGTTTAAGCCACAATAATAACCTCTTCACACGCCCCATGGATGAAGAAGAAATTGGGAGCTGTTCCGCTTGTTTTCAGAGAGGGCAAATCCTTCATTGTTCATTCGTCGCCATCCTAAATGGGGGAACGGTGGTTTTATGTGTCTAAAAACAAAGAAATTCGGAAAGATATTTCTATATTTGCAAGTGAAGTGTTTCCCTTTTGCGCCACAAAGTATTGTCTCGCTAACTTCACTTACAACAGCGACAGCAGGGAAGCAACACTACACCAACAAGAAAGACATTGTTTTTCGTTTATACAAAACAACAAGTTATGAAACAATTATTTTTCGGCCTCTGCGCTTTGGCGGTAACAGGTCTCATGAGTTGCGACAACAAGTCGGAAGAGTATTTTGGCTCTTTACAAAACGCCAGTGGCGCACTCATCTCCAGTGTAGATCTTTATGCGGACCAAGACTCTGCCGTTTTCTATGTCGTGGCCAGTGACCCTTGGACGTCTACTGCACAACTTGATTGGGCCACTTACTCTCCCACCGAATTTTCTAAGGGCTATTACTCAACGAAAGTAAAGGTCATCCCCACTTCGGGCAACTCCACGGGCAAAATCCGTAGCGGACAAATTTCTTTCGATCTTCCTCGTCATAAATTATCAACCATGGTGTATCAGTCGCCTTGGCACAACATCACTTCGCCCAGCCTCACCCGCGACAACAAGTTCGACATCCAACTCATGTCGGCCGATAGCACCGTTACACCCCTTGTATTCACCACTTACAAAGATGGCGGTACGCTCAAAGCTGCCGATAGTTGGGTGTATGTAGACACCACCTTTGCAGCTGGCCACCACACCATCCTCGTACCCATTGGCAAGAACAAAGGCGATGCCCGTACGAGCACCATCACCTTGACCGCTGGTGGCGTGTCAACACCCATCACCATTTCGCAAATCAAGAAGTAATAACAATGGCGACAAGCATACCATCTGCTTGCCTTTCCCCCAGAGACAATCAGCCTTGACAAACAGGGCGATTGTCTCCTTATATGATAATTTACCCCATATCCCACAGCATGAAGAAAATCCTCCTCTCCCTTTCTCTTTTTGCTGCGCTCAGCGTAGCGGCTCAAGAAGGTGGCATCTCCACGCAGATGCTCCAACAAATTAAAACCACTGGCGCACTCAAAACACCAGCCGACAAGGCGATGCGCAATGCGCTCAACGCCACTGCGATGCGCGACCTTGCCCGTACGGCCGACAATGCCGATGCCCGCGACACGGAGTTTTCCCACCGCGTCCACAGTGTGGGAATTACCAACCAAGAGAGTTCTGGGCGTTGTTGGCTCTTCTCCAGTTTGAACGTGATGCGCGCCCGCATTATCCAGCAGTATAACATGGGCGGTTTTCAGTTCTCTCCTGCCTATTCTTTCTTCTACGATCAGCTGGAGAAATCGAACCTCTTCCTCCAAGCCGTCATAGACAACGCCAAGAAACCCATGGACGACCGCCAAAACGAATGGCTGTTCAAAAACGTGCTCTCCGATGGTGGCACATTCGCTGGAGCGCAGGACATCATCACGAAATATGGCCTTGTTCCCGCAGAGGTGATGCCAGAGAGCTACAATGCCAACAACACAAGTCGCATGAGCGAAATGTTGCAGCTCAAGCTCCGTGAATTTGGTCTCGCCCTCCGTAAAGACGTTGCTCAAGGCAAGAGCAAGAAGCAACTCGAAGCCCACAAGACCGAGATGCTGGGCACAGTCTATCACATCCTCGCCCTCTGTCTCGGCGAACCTCCCACAGAGTTCACTTGGACGCTAAAGGATAGAAGTGGGAAAGCCATTTCTACGGAAACCTACACACCTCGCTCGTTCTACGATCGTTTCGTGGGTGAGAACCTCGTGACGGACTATGTGCTTTTGATGAATGACCCCACCCGTCCTTATCATAAAGCCTACACCATCGACATGGACCGCCACATGTATGACGGACACAACTGGACATTCCTCAACCTGCCCATCGAAGACATCAAAGCCGCAGCTATTGCTTCCATCAAGGATAGCACGATGATGTACTTCTCTTGCGATGTCGGCAAATTGTATGACAGCAAAACAGGCGTATCAAGCCTCAAAAATTTCGATTACGAAAGCATTCTCGGCACAACCTTTGGCATGGACAAAGCTGACCGCATCCGCACTTTTGCTTCAGGCTCAACACACGCGATGACCTTAATGGCTGTCGATTTGGATGCCAATGGAAAGCCCAAGAAGTGGATGGTCGAAAACAGCTGGGGAGCCAATTCCGGTTTCCAAGGGCACATCGTCATGACCGATGAATGGTTCGACAATTATATGTTCCGCCTTGTTGTCCGCAAGAAATACGTTCCTACAGAAACCTTGCGCCTTTTGGACACGAAACCTGTACAGCTTCCAGCTTGGGACCCACTCTTTGCGCCAGAACAATAAGCCATGGGCATGACCGACGAAGCCTATATGCGCCAAGCCTTGGCGGAGGCACAGCAAGCATTCGAGCGTGACGAAATCCCCGTGGGCGCAGTGGTTGTTTGTGCTGGACGCATCGTGGCGCGCGCACACAACCTCACAGAATTGCTCAACGATGTCACAGCTCATGCAGAAATGCAGGCCGTCACAGCCACTGCCAACTGGCTCGGAGGCAAATACCTCAACGAATGCACGCTATATGTAACCCTCGAACCTTGCACAATGTGTGCTGGAGCGTTGGGGTGGGCACAGCTCGGTCGCCTCGTCTATGGCGCGAGTGACGAGAAGCGTGGCTATAGTCGCTACGCCCCTAAGGCCTTGCATCCACGCACCGAAGTGACACATGGTGTCCTTGAGGCCGAGTGTGCAGCATTGATGAAAACCTTTTTCCAAAAGAAACGCTGAGGTCATCGACCATTTCCCCAAACACCATCAGCCCCGACTCTCCACATGAAAGTCGGGGCTGATATTTTGTCAAAGCTGGAGCGTTTTCTACAAACTCTCTCTCGCAGAAACAATCTGCTATTGATGTTGCTCGCGGAAGAGGTCATTGACCGTCTTCACAGGGTTGAAGGTCGAAAGGGGCACTTCCACAAAAATCGTATTCCAATCGCTCATCGAGCCATTCCAAAGACCGGGCAATTCAAGGGCTTTCAGCGGACGGCCACCCTTGCTCTTCTCAGAAATAAAGCCTGTGTTTGCGTCCACAAATTGCGTCAAGTCGAATTTCTCGCCCTTCCTATTTTTCAAACCGCACACAAGATCCACGGGATTGAAGTGCGTCCCCTCTTCAAACATCCGGCGTTTCTCTGCGTCCGCCATGTCGATTTGTGAACTCTCCAATATCTGTGGCGACACACTGCCATCGGGATTGACTGCGAGGAAAGGCCCTCCACCGGGTTCGCCCACGTTACGCACCATACCGCAAACACGGATCGGACGATCGAGTTTCCTGCGCAAATAAGATGCAAGAGCCTCCTTGTCCATCGTATTGGTGCTTTCGTCGAACGAGCAAAAGAGCGTTTGGAAGCGTGCGAGCATCTCTCGCAATTGTTCCATCGTGAGATCTTCTTCCAAGAGGGAAAGGTCGTTGAATAGCTGTGCTTGCGCTGCAACGAGCACGCCTGCCAAAGTTTTTTTGTAGCGCAACGTATCTCCACTGCGATGTTCAGGAGAGACATTGTCAATCGTCTTGATGAACACGATGTCGCTGTCTATGCCGTCAAGGTTGTGCAAAAGAGCGCCATGGCCTGCTGGGCGGAACAACAAAGTGCCATCATCGTTGCGAAAGGGGGCATTATCGGGTGTCACAGCAATTGTGTTCGTTGCACTCTTCTGCTCTGATAGTTCGATTTCGTAACTCACACCGAAACGCTTCTCATAGAGAGGTACAACTGCTGTCATAACACTTTCAAAAAGCGTGCGGTGTTCTGGCGAAATGGTAAAGTGGAGGCGCACAACTTTGTCCGCCCCCTGTGCATAGAGTGCTCCTTCCACAAGATGCTCCTCTATGGGCGTACGCACACCATTGGCATAGCGATGGAACTTTAGCAAGCCTTTTGGCAACAAACCATAGTTGAGTCCTTCTGGATAGAGCAAGGCACGCACAGCATCCTTACTGCGCCCCTCTGCCAAGAGGACTGCCACATTTTTACCGAAGAGCTTGTCGCACACCACATCCAAGTCGTCTCGAAAAGGGGCCTGCGGAAGGTTTTCTACAAAGCGTTGCTCAAAGGGCGTTGTCGGTTGCTCATAATCTGCATCTACAAAGGCGAAAAGATCCTTAAACATACGACTTGCGGCGCCAGATGCAGGCACAAATTTCGTGACCTTATGCGCCCCCTCGCAATAGATATCCCACATCTTTATGTAAGCCTCACATTCGGCATCGCTCAAGGCAGAGATACCTTTTCCTATCGTTGCCGTTGCCTTGATGGGCAGAAATGGGAAGCCTTCGGCAAAGCGTTGCAACTGCGCATTCACCTGCTCCTCGCTGACACCGAGGGCTTCTATCTGCATATTGTCTTGTTCTTTCATCATATTTATATCTTGAAAAAGTTACATTTCTACCCGTTGGAAAGACCTTCGCCCCTCTTCCGTGCGCACAAAGAGAAGATCGCCCTCCACGCTCACGTCATTGAGCCGTCTTTTGGGCGTGGTTGCATAATAGCGACGCAACGCTATCTGCATCACAGAGGCTTGGAGAGCGATGGCATCGCCCAACTCTTCCTCCATCTCCTTTTCAAGGATTTTCTGCACGGCAACGTCTCGCTCTGGAAAGGCGATGCCGTCGTAGACGACCTGCAAAGTGCGCGGGAAATACTTGAGATAAAGAGTTGTATTCTTGAGTTGCCAAGTGCCTTTCAGTGTGGCACGGAATCGCAACACATAGACCTCGCCCGATGCCGACAAAGCCCGCTCATCGTAACAGATGGTTTCGCTGAGCGTGCCGTCAGCTTGAAAGGTGCGCAGGGTGCGTTGCGTTTCCTCTGTGTCGGAATGTGCATCTCGACTCACCGACACATAGCCCCACGTTCCCTCTATCCCATCGGCCAAAGCCATGAGAGGAAGACAGAACAAACAGAACAACCATTGGCGCATCACGAAAGAAAATATCACATTCAGAGGGAACGCTGTTTCTACTTCTTTATCAATTCTCTAATTTTCGCCACCAACTCCTCGACCGATACGCCGACACGCTCCGCCGCAGTCTTCACCGTGGGATTGGCGGCCTTAGCAATGCGAGAGAGGATCGGATGAGAGAGCATGCTAAACTGCTCGTTGAAGTTGCGCAACTGCTGTTTGAGTTGCGGGTAACGGGCAAGCAATTCAAATATCTTCGACTGCTCATTGACTTCTCCGTCCGCCATGTCCGCTTCCACGCTCTCATTTACGGGTTGTGCCACAGCTGGCGGTATGGGTGCTTCGGGTTGTGGCGTTTCGGCAGGGATGCCTGCTTCGTTGGCCCAATTCAGAAGAGTTTGCGACCCTTGGAGCGCACGGATGTGGGTGCAATTTTGCATCATTTCGAGCACGCCACGGAAATTTCCTTCCTTATCGCGCACGGCCACATAGACAATATAAATGAAGAGGTCGGGCTTATTGATCCAAAACTCTGCGCGACTTTGCTCGCCAGAGCGGAACTTCTCAATGATTTCCTCCACGACATGCACGCTCTTAGGCGGATGGCAATTTTTCACTTGCCGACCAATGACACCCGCCGAACGCGGGAAGACACGATGTTCCGTGTCGGTATAGAATTTTACAATCTCATGCTCATCCACATAGCTCAAATCCACAGGCATGTGGCGGAAGATGAGATTGATTTGCTCAAGAGTCAATTTGCCCGTTGCCACATCCAAGATGCCATCAGCAGCAGGAGCATTCAAACCATGCTTGGCAAGGAGGGCTTGCAAGTCGTCGGCTAAGGAGCTGGTGGCAGTGTTTTCGGACAACGGAGAGGTCGCAACAACGGTGCGGAAGCCCTTAGGAGCAGG
Source organism: Bacteroidales bacterium (assembly GCA_022788345.1). Lineage (GTDB taxonomy): Bacteria > Bacteroidota > Bacteroidia > Bacteroidales > Bacteroidaceae > Alloprevotella. The sequence goes on along the minus strand of JALFTM010000210.1, from coordinate 5,749 downwards.
AATGAGGCAGTAGCCAATCTCATCGTCTCCCTCGCGCATGGCTTTGAACTCCTCTTCCGAAATCATGGAAAGGCTTGTTGGCAAAAGGATGGCCTCTTCCTTGTCCATCAAATCCACAATGCCATGGAGCATCGTGGGGACATAGGCAAGAAACTGGTCGATGCGATCGTCGTCCAGCAACGCCCGTGCATGGTTGATGGCATCGCGATTGTAATCGTCATACGTCCACATCGTTTTGGAGGGGTGCATGAAACCTTTTTGCTCCAAAACGGAATAGAGCTGATTTTGCTTGCGGGAATAGTGAACTTTCACCTGCGCCAAGTCGTCCATGGCTTCGAGCCAAGGGTTCTTGATAAAATCTTTTTCGAGCAAACCCATCATGCGTGCAACTACATTGCGCACTGCGAGACATTCCTTATAATACGTGTCCACAGGATGCCCTTCCGGCAAATCGGGACGGGACGCAACGAGGCTCTCTCCAAAGAGGAGCGTCATGTCTTTAAGCGACTCGATGCGACATTGTTCTGCATCGTCCACAGGCACATAGGTCTGTTCCATAAGGGCATACTCTTGTGCCGAAACACGCCCTACTTTTTCGGCCATTTCGGCACGGGCAGCCTCCAGCGTTAATGTACCATTCTCGTAGCGAGAACGTATCTCGTGCATCCGAGCAACCTTCGCTGCATCCACGCCGGGAAGAAAACTTTTCATCTCTGACATCATCTGTGTTCTTTTAATCATATGTTTATGCCACAAAGATACTTATTTTTGAGCGAAAGAGGCGGTAACAAATGTTACCCACACTTCTCCCTCATGATGTCTCTGCCCCAAATGTGCATCGCACTGGGTATGTATTTCTCTCCTCTTGCCATGCCTCTAAACGCCAAGCGCAAGAAGAAATTACGGGAAGCGCAGGAAGAATTTTCTCCATACGCCTCCCGTAATTTCTTCCTGCGCTTCCTGTATTGGCGGTCATCGACAGGGCTAAATGCTCTCCTCGTTTCGAGGAGAAACGGCCATCGCGGTGTAGTTTGCTAAAGTGGCCACTTCCTGCTCTACTTCGCCGAGAGGGCATTCAGTTCAACTTGCACCATGGTCGTGGTTTCGGGTTGCGTCACATCGATGCGCTTGAGGAGATTTTCAAGGGTGGCGATGCGTTCGACATTGCCCATCTGTTTGGCTTCCGCGAGCAAGAGGCGGAACTTTTCGACCTGCTGGATACCCTCGATCAACTTGGCCCAACGGACGGAGGGATTGGCCTTGGGATAAACGATATAAGTGTCGCCCGACGACCAAGCGGTGAAACGAGAGTCGCGTTCAGGGTCAGCAGGCCATGAGTTGTAGGCCCAACGCAAATAGCCATCCATGCCTTTTTGCAACGCATACCAAGGAATGGCCGTGGCCTCTGCTGGAGGTGAGAAAGTAAAGGTGTTGGGAAGACGAGAAGAGCAACAAGTGTAATAGGTCGTCGTCTTTCCCTCCCGTTTGCGCCGTTCGAGCACCGCAGGGGTAGGCTGTTCGGGGCTTTGTTCGTCGATACAGTAATCGAAGAGATCGGCTTCTATTTCCGGATGATAGTAACCCGCCATCGAAATTTTCAGCCCCGGTGCAGCTTGATGAATGATAGCGATGGCGTGGCGCATGGCTGGCATCGGCCGTTCGTCCATAGCGATAGTCGTTTTACTGAACCAACCCTTTTCTTTAAGGTGGGCAGCAAAGGCAGAGAGGAAATGTCCCCAGCGCTCGGTGTAGATGCTATCGCCGGGTGCGCCTTTCCATTCTTGAAACGACTGAGAGGCTTCGTCATAGTATTGGAACGAGAGACGCCAAGGTATCATGGAAAAGCAAGTGATTTCGTCCCGAATGCCACACTCGTCCATAAATTGCACCCAGCGGTCGAAGATGGAAAAATCGTAGTGCCATGTGCCGTCTGCACGCTTCACCCATTGCACCATCGACCCAAAAGCATCGTAGGTTTGACCATCCCAAGGCCGATTGATCAGTGTGGCTGTCACCACCTTCTGCCCACCATTGGCCAACATCTTCATATAAGGACGCATGGCTTCGAAATGGGCATACGTCCAAGGTTGAAGCTGATGCCAACGGGCAATGGCATAGGGATTTTGCCAAAAGTCCAGATGAAACTGCCATTTAGAGGCTTCGGGCAAGAGACGGGGCTGGACGTGCAGCGTCAAGGAAAGGCGCTCCACGATTTTTTCATTGCGAAGAATAATGACCTGACCTTTGTAACGCCCCGGACGTTGCGTGCGTGGCACGGCAATACTCAACCACACCCCACGTTGCTGACCTTGGGGCACAACGAAAGCGTTTTGCGCTGTGATGCGATCGGCCTGCATGAAACGACCATAACGCTCAACCTCGTGCTTGCCACAGTTGGAAAACGTATCGGCTATCACCTCATCGACATATCCAAGAGCAATATCTTTGGGGGTTATCTGCTCCTTGCCTTTACCCTTGAGCCTCTGAAGCACCGTACGATAGAGCACTTCCTGCGAAGTGACATTGTGCAAAACAAGTTGGGCATTGACCGTTTCGCCCGCCCATGCTGTAAGCGTCAGCGACTTCTCACCAACAACGGGCTGTTTAGACTGAAAAGCATAGCGCACATTGGTTGTTCCCCAAACGCCATCTGCCCATAAAGAAAGGGGCAATGTGGCAGTGCAAAGGAGAAAGCACGCAAGACAAAAAAACCTTTGGAAAAAGCGTATCATCGTATCTATTATTATGGTGTAGAAAATAACTCTCGCCCCGTTTTGATATGGAGGCAAGACTTTGTTTGATTGCAAAAGTAGGGTTTTCCAAGAGATTAGGCCTAAAAATCGGGTAGAAATATGTACTTTTGCGATAGAGTTGCAGTGAGCCAGTCTGTCGCCTGCGTCCGCTTGTGGCGCATGAGGAAAGTCCGGGCAGCGCAGAGCATCCCGCTTCTTAATGGGAAGTAGTCCGCGAGGGCTAAGTCGTGTAGAAGAAAAGAACCGCTCCTCACGCAGGAGTAAGGGTGAGAAGGTGAGGTAAGAGCTCACCAGCGGTGTGGCGACACATCGGCTGTGCACATCGGGAGCTGAAAGTTCGCGTATACCAGCGATTGAGGGTAGCTCGCCCAATGTCTTCGGACTTCGTTGGAGGGTAGAACGATAGAGTGTTGTGGCAACACCACACCCAGATTGATGACAGACGGGTTTCCTCGGAAACTCACAAAACCCGGCTTATCGGTTCACTGCAACTTTTCTTGTGTTTCACGCTTTTCCCCTTGCTCATGTCGCAACTCATTTCCGTGTCCGACATCCGCTTGAAAACCTTGTCATCTCCCTATCACGAGGCCTTTTACAGCATCTTCCTGCTTCCCGAATCCACGCGCTACATCGTGGACGGGACCGACTACAACACAACGACGGCCGTTGCCCTTTTCCTCTCGCCCTATCAACGATTGGAATTTTGTGCGGAAAAGCTTTATGAGGGTGTAGTGCGCCTCTTGAAATTTCACGGCGACTACTACTGCATCGAGCAACATAAAGAAGAAGTGGCTTGCAATGGTTTGCTTTTCAATAATGCTTACCTCTCGCCACACGTTGCTATGCAGGACAGCGTTTTTAGAAAGGTGGGACAACTCACAGACGACATCCTCGACACAGCGGGAATAAACAATCGCTTCACCGAGGCAGTCAGAAAATCGTATCTCCAACTCATATTGGCACTTTGTTCCAAGGCCAAAAGTGAACAGATAGCTGTAGAAGCGCAAACAGAAGACGCTCTCTTGGCCTCATTCCAGCATCTTCTCACACAACACCACCAGCGAGAGCGAAGCGTAGCGTTTTATGCAGACCTTCTTGGATGCACACCCGAAGCCCTTAGCCGGCGCGTCAAAGCAATTATTGGCAAGACCGCCACTCAACTGGTACAAGACCAAGTGATACTCACCGCCAAGCGACAGCTCCACCTCACAAGGCGAAGCATCAAAGAAATAGCCACAGAAATGAACTTCGACGATGAGTATTATTTCTCACGCTACTTCAAACGCCACACTGGGCTATCTCCGAAACACTTTCGGGCAGAGGTCGGTATTTCTGTAGTCGCACAATAATTTCAAACACCACTCCCTATGAAATTTTCAATCATCACCATTAACTACAATAATGGCGCAGGCTTGGAAAAGACCATGCAGAGCGTTTTGAATCAAAGTGCTCGCAACTTTGAGTACATCGTTATTGATGGTGGATCCACCGACAAGAGCCTTGATATTATTAAAGGCCATGCTGAAAAGCTCGACTATTGGATAAGCGAGCCAGATAAGGGGATTTATCATGCTATGAATAAGGGCACAGCCGCGGCGCACGGAGAATATCTCCTTTTCCTCAACTCTGGCGATGTCTTGAACGACAACCAAGTGATGGAGATGGTTGGAAAAACTGACGCCTCGGCCGATTTATTGATGGGAAGCATAAGAATGGGAGAGAATATCGTAAATCCTGCTCCCATCAGCCTACGGCTTTTTTACGTAGGTAGCGTTTTGCATCCCGGCACATTCATCCGGAAAAGTCTTTTAGAACGCTGCGGAGGATACGACGAGAGCCTGCGGATTGTTTCCGACTGGAAATTCTTCCTACAAGCCTGCGTTTTTGAGCATTGTACGACAGAAGTCATACCCTTTGTTATATCGAATTTCGATATGACGGGTATTAGTTCAACCAATAAAGAGCTGGACGAGAAAGAGAGACAGCAAACATTGCAAAAGCTTATAGATCCACGAATTCATGGCGACTATATACGCTTTCTTAAAGGGGAACATTTTCAGGAAACACCTTATGATCGTTTTTGGGCGGAGCTTAGGACCTCAGGATTTGGACGGTTGTTTTACCGCGCTGCGTTGCTCTTTATGAAAACATTATCGTACCTAAGGTCGGACCTTAAGAGTTTTAGAAAATATCCCTCCAACTATTAGCGCTTTGGACGCTCATCCGAACCGCTCGTGCCAAAGGAGAAACTGTTGCACGCCTTGCTCGCCGTGTTTTAGTAAAGAGCGTAAGACATCTTCTAAAGGCTTTTCGGAGGCAGGGCGACTTTTGGAGAAAAATTTGTCAGCATAACAAATTACTTGTTCCTCCAAGGTTTCGGGACAAAAGTCCTGTTCGGGAAGTGGCAGTTGGCGTTGACGGATGGCCTCAGCAGTAAGCCCTGTCCCCGTGTGTCGCTCACAGATGCGCGCCAAAGCATCGAGCCCTTCCTTTCGCATCAGTTCCGCACCTAACCGCCCATGACAAATGTAAGGCGCAGTGCCCTCGCAATGGATGCTGGGCGCATGGGTGAGAAAAATACCAACGTCATGAAGCATCGCTCCATCGTATAAAAGTTCTCGGTTGAGCTTTAGCTCTGGATGTTGCTCCGCTACGGCAAGCGCTTTTTCGGCCACTTGCTTCGAGTGATGCAACAACAAGCGCCGTAGTGGGTTATCGGTGGGATAATACTTATGTATAATAGCGAGAACATCCATAGCTTTATCTTTTTGTAGTGATGGGACAAAGTTACGCAAATTCCCCTGCACCAGTTTTGCTGATGCAGGGGAATTTCAATAGTCAATACTTTTCAAGTTGCTTTGTCACGCATTGGAGAAAGTCAAGTCCTCACCTTTCGCAGTCACAAGGATGGGCTGTGTGCGATCGATGCTTCCAGCGAGCAACGAACGGCTCAAAGCGTTGAGCAACAAGCGTTGCAAGGCCCGTTTCACTGGGCG